>JANQNZ010000257.1 GCA_028279315.1 Rhodophyticola sp.
CAGGCCATCGACGCGGCGGGGAATGGCAATGCCGCCGCGGTCCTAGGGCCGATCATGGCCGACCTGACGGCCCCTACCGTCACCCTCTCAGGCAGCGCCGCGGCGCCTGGTGTGCCCTATACGCTCACGATCCAATTCTCTGAGCCAGTGAGCGGTCTGGCGCTGGCGGATTTCGACGTCAGCGCGGCGGTGCTTGCCAATCTCAGCGGCAGCGGTGCCGCCTATAGTGCCGAGGTCACCGCCTCCGACCCCGCCCATTCCGTGCAATTGCCCGCAGGGGCGGCCCAGGATGCCGGGGGCCATGACAGCGAGGCCTCGAACCTCTTCACACCGCCCCTCGACCAGACGCCGCCGCAGCTCTCCATCACGGGCATGCCGGATATGGTGCAGGTGGGCCAAGCCGTGCCGCTGTCGCTGCAATTCAGCGAACCCGTGCAAGGTTTTACCGCCGATGACGTCCAAGTCCGCCATGGGCAGATGGCCGGGTTCCAGGGCGATGCAGCGGCCTATTCCCTGACCGTCACACCGGACGGAACCGGGCCTTTGACCGTGGATGTCCCCGCAGGTGCCGCCCAGGATGCGGCGGGCCATGCCTCGCGCGCTGCCAGCGCCGCCAGCACCGTCATGATCAGCACCGAATTCAGTAGCGACATCACCGAATTCCTGACCAACCGATCCCGCAACCTGATCGCGAACCAGCCGGAGATATTGGGCTTTCTGACCGGCCAATCCGCAGGCCGGTTCAACGCCTCGGTCACCCGGGGCTTTGGCGATATTGATTTCCAAACCGCCGGTCGCGGGCCGGTCTGGCTGTCCTTCTCAGGATCGCGGAGCGAGGATGAGACCGGGACGGAAACCCGTTATGGCCTGGCCGCCATCGGCAGCCATCGGGAGGTGGGGGAGAACGCCATCCTGGGCGTCATGCTGCAATTCGACGACGCGGAGATGACAACCGGGGCAGGCGTCAATCTCAGTGGCCAAGGCTGGCTTCTCGGGCCCTATTTCGCGGCGCAATGGCCTGGGCAGCCGCTCTTCTTTCAGGGTCGGCTGCTTTATGGAGAAACCGAGAACGAGTTGACCGCCCCGGGGCGCCCGACTGACGCATTTGAGGGCGACCGGTGGCTCGCCATGTTGGGAGTCAGCGGCGCCTTCCATGGGGAGCACTTGAGCACCTTCCCGTCGCTCACCTTCGCCCATGTGCGGGAACATCAGGCAAGCTACACCGACAGTTTTGGCGCGACGGTGCCCGAACAAGAGGTTGATCTGAGCGAATTGTCGATTGGTGTCGATTTCGAGATGCCGTTTGCGCTCAGGCAAGGCGATCTGACCGTCACCTGGGGGCTTTCGGGCATCTGGTCGCGCCGGGAGGGCCGGGGTGCGGCAAGCGCGTTTCTGACCACTGAAGAGGATGCGCGTGGGCGGATCGATCTCGGCTATATCTTTGATAGTCAACGCGGGTTCACAACCGCGGCCAATGCGTTTTGGGACGGGCTGGGCAGCGCAAATGGGGTTGAGACATATGGGTTGGAGGCCAGCATCCGCTTTGAGTTCTGACGCCTTCGCCACTCCGGCAGAAACATGCCGGATGCGGCCCCTGCCTTAGCAGTTTTTTGCCATTTGCGACGAAATCCGCCGCTCTCTTAACCCATTGTTTGCGATTTTCCCGCATGTCTGAATGCAAGCGGATATGCGGAGACACAAATGAGTTTGCACGCCCCCCTTGCGGAGACGTCCCGGCATGGTTTCTTTGCCGGGTATCTGGAATCGCTATCGTTGGTGGAGCGGCTGCACCGTCTCCTGCTGGATGTCATCAAGGATGAATTCGAACGGCTTGGCCTTCTCGACATCAATGCCGTGCAAGCGCTGCTTCTGTTCAATATCGGCGATAATGAGGTGACGGCGGGGGAGTTGAAGACCCGCGGCTATTACCAAGGTTCGAATGTCTCCTACAATCTCAAGAAGCTGGTTGAGATGGGCTATATGCACCATCAGCGCTGTGAGATTGACCGCCGCTCGGTCCGGGTGCGGTTGACCGATAAGGGGCGTCATGTGCGCGATATCGTGGCCGAGCTTTTCTCCCGTCACGCCGAGGGTTTGCAATCCCATGGGGTGCTGGGCCCGGACGGGCTGGACCAGATCAACCACTCCTTGAAACGGGTGGAACGGTATTGGTCGGATCAGATTCGGTATATTTACTAAGAGTTTGCTCGGCGATCTTCGCGTAGCTTGGCGAAAGGTATGGGGCTGGAGATGCGCTCGAGCCTCAACCGCCTGGCTAGGAGCCGTCGCTAGTCTCCGCCGATCCAGCGCTGCCGATGGGCCTCAAGGTATAGCCAGCCGCTTCAAGCGCCGGAAGGATTTGGTTCTCCAGAGATCGCGGGATCACCGGCCCCCGGAAATGATGCACAACCACGCCCGCGTCATTGATGAAAAACGTCTCCGGCATGGCAATGATCCCCCAATTCGGTCCGTTGGCCGCGACAGCATCGCGCCCGATCCGGGCATAGGGATTGCCAAGCTCCTCCAGGAAGGCCAGCGCCTGATCGGGCCGGTCGCGGTAGTTGACGCCAAAAAGCGGGTTCCCGGCCTCGGCCAGCGCGGTGAGTGTGGGATGTTCTGCCCGGCAGGGCGGGCACCAGGAGGCCCAGAAATTCACGATGATGAGCCCGTTGCCTTCCAGATCGGCGCGGGTCAGAAGCTCCGCATTCCCAAGCGGGGTCAACTCCAGGCCTGGGGCCGCGCGGCCTTCTTGGGCCGAGGGCAGGGCGGCGGTGTCGACCCCATGTTGCAGATCGTCCTGGTTCGACATGAGCCGCACACCGGCCAGAACAAAGAAGCCGAGCGTCAAAACCACCGGCAGGATCATCAGCCAATTGAGCTTCATGCGCGTTTGCCCCGCCGCTCCTCCACCGCGTCGAGCCGCCGCCGGACCCGCCGCGCTTGCCAGACCGAGGCAAGAACAACCGCAATTAGCAAGATCAGCGATCCGGCATAGGCGCTGAGCACCTCGGTTGCGTAGATCCCCAAATCCGGCATCATGCCATCCGCTCCTGCGCGATCAGCGCCTTCAGCCGCCGGGCGCGAATCTCGGTCTGGGTCCGGTAAAGCACCAGCGCCAGGAACAAAAACCCAAACCCCGCGAGCGAGAAGAGTGCCGGATACCAGAATTCATCGGCGATGTTCTGTTCCGCATCGAGTGACAGCGTCGCGCCCTGATGCAACCCCTGGTTCCAAAAGACCAGCGCATAGCGCGAGATGACGGCAAAGACCGATCCCACGAGGCATAGGACCGAGGTCAGATCGGCGGCGCTGTCGGGGTTCTCGATCGCCTCCCACAGCGCCATATAACCCAGGTAGAACAGAAACAGGATCAGAAACGCGGTCAGGCGCGGATCCCATTCCCACCAGGTGCCCCACATCGGCTGTCCCCAGATCGCGCCGGTGAAAAGCGCGATGGCGGTGAACACCATGCCCACGGGCGCCGCCGCCTTGGCCGCCAGGGCCGAGACATGGTGCCGGCGGATCACCCAGATCAGCGAACAGACAAGCATCATCACCCAGGCATTCACCGCCATGATGGCCGAGGGGACGTGGACGTAGAAGATCTTCACGGTCGATCCCATGCGGAAATCATCGGGCGTGAAAAAGAAGCCCCAGACCAGCCCCACACCCAGGCAGAGCGCAGCAATGCCCGACACCCACGGCAGCAGCGCGGCCGAGGTGGTCATGAATTTGCGTGGATTGGCGTATTCCCAGAGCGACGACATGGGCCGGACTGTAGGAGCGGCTGTGAGCGCTCACAATATGCCAAGGGCGCGCAGCCCTAGCGCAGATTGACGCGGAGGGCGGCGGCGGCGGCGAAGGGCAGCCCGGCGAGTGTCGCCAGGGTGATCCCGGCCAAAAGCGCAAGGGGTGTGGTGGCGTCGAGACCCGCGGCGCCCCGGGTGACCACCAGGGCCCCGAAGATCAGCGTCGGGACATAAAGCGGCAAAACCAGGAGCGAGAGGAGCAGCCCGCCGCGTTTCACCCCCACAGTCAAGGCCGCGCCGAAGGTGCCGATTGCGCTCAGCGCCGGGGTGCCGAGGGCGAGCGACAGCATCAGCCAGAGATACCCAGGCATGGGCAGGTTGAGGAGAAGGCCGAGGATCGGTGCGGCCACCACCAAAGGCAGGCCGGTTGTGACCCAATGGGCCAGCGCCTTGGCCGCGGCAACGTTCTCCAAGGGCAGCGGCGAGGTGGCGAGCAGGTCGAGCGAGCCATCCTCCCAATCCACTTGAAACACCCGGTCGAGCGACAAGAGACAGGCCAGAAGCGCGCCGATCCACAGCACGCCCGGCGCGATGATCGACAGTGTCGCGGTATTTGGCCCGACGCCAAACGGCACCAGGATCGTCACAATCAGAAAGAAGGCAAGGCCCAGGCCAAACCCGCCCCCCGCCCGGATCGCCAGCGCCAGGTCACGTTTGAAGAGGCCCTTCATGCGAAGGCCTCATCGCTGAATGGGTCCTCGGAAGGCAGGGACTTGGCCACGAAGGGCGTGATGTCGAGAGTCTCCGACCGGCTGAGACCTAGGTCGATATGGGTCGCAATGATCGCGCTGCCGCCGCCCGTCAGATGCGCCTCAACCGCGCGCGCGAAGCGGGCGGTGTTCTCGGCATCAAGGGAAACCGTCGGCTCATCCAAGCACCAGACAAGCCGCCCCGTGACCAAGAGCCGCGCCAGGCTGAGACGGCGTTTTTGGCCTGCGGAGAGCTCCCCTGCGCGGCGGTCTAGAAGCTCATGAAGGTCGAAGGCGTCGACAGCCTCGGCGATGCCGGACGTGCCAAAAACCTCGGCCCAAAAACGCAGATTTTCGGCGGTCGTCAACTGTGCCTTCAACCCATCCGCATGACCGGCATAGGCGATGGCGTCGGGCGCTGTCTCGATCTGCCCGCTCAAAGGCGGGGTGAGGCCTGCAAGTGTCCGCAGCAACGTGGTTTTTCCCGACCCGTTTGGCCCTTTGAGCACCAGGGCTTGGCCCGACGAAACGGCAAACTGAACCCCGGCAAGCACCTGAAGCCCGCCGCGCGCGCAGGCCAGATTGGTCACGCTCACATGCATGGCCTCACCGGTAGCCGAAAGCTGGGGATGAGGGAAGGGCTCTGCCTCCGGTTGCGGGGGCCCAAAGATATGCACGTCATGCGGTGGGACTTGAATTTCGGTATGCAATTGCATACAAAAAATGTCGCACCCCGGTGATCCGGCCTTGATCGGTCCCAAAACAGGTGGCATAGGCCGAACTGCACCAACCCAATTCCACTGGATATGAGGGAGGCTCCATCCATGCCCATCACTGTTGGCCAGGACACATCCGGCACCCGTACGTCGCTGACCGTCGGCGATAAGACCTATGCGTATTATTCCATTGCCGCCGCTGAGAAGGCTGGTTTGGGGGATTTCTCGAAGCTCCCCGCCGCGCTGAAAGTTGTCTTGGAGAACATGCTGCGGTTTGAGGATGGCAAGACCGTCAGCGTCGACGACATCAAAGCGTTCAGTGAGTGGGCCGCAAAAGGCGGCCAGAACCCGCGGGAGATCGCCTATCGCCCGGCGCGTGTTCTTATGCAGGATTTCACCGGTGTGCCCGCGGTCGTCGATCTGGCGGCGATGCGCGATGGGATCGTCGCACTTGGCGGCGACCCCGAAAAGATCAACCCGCTGAACCCCGTCGACCTGGTCATCGACCATTCGGTGATGATCGATGAGTTCGGCAACCCCCGCGCCTTCCAGATGAATGTGGATCGGGAATATGAGCGCAATATGGAGCGCTACACCTTCCTGAAATGGGGCCAAAGCGCGTTCAACAATTTCCGCGTGGTGCCCCCCGGCACGGGCATCTGCCATCAGGTGAACCTGGAATATCTGGCCAAGACCGTCTGGACCGATACCGATCAATCGGGGGAGATGGTGGCCTATCCCGACACGCTGGTGGGCACCGACAGCCACACCACCATGGTCAACGGCGCCGCTGTCCTGGGCTGGGGCGTCGGCGGGATCGAGGCCGAGGCCGCGATGCTGGGCCAGCCGATCTCGATGCTGATCCCCGAGGTTGTCGGTTTTGAGCTGACCGGCGCCATGGTTGAAGGCACCACCGGCACCGATCTGGTGCTGAAAGTGGTGGAGATGTTGCGCGAAAAAGGCGTGGTTGGGAAATTCGTCGAATTCTACGGGGCAGGGCTCGACACTCTGCCGCTCGCTGACCGCGCGACCATCGCCAATATGGCGCCCGAATATGGCGCGACCTGCGGTTTCTTCCCCATCGACGGTGAGACGCTGCGCTATCTGCGCTCCACCGGCCGGGATGAGGAGACCGTGGCGCTGGTGGAGGCTTATGCCAAGGAAAACGGCTTCTGGCGCGGCGCGGATTACGCGCCGGTCTATACCGATACGCTGACCCTCGACATGGGCACAATTGTGCCCGCGATTTCCGGCCCCAAACGCCCGCAGGATTTTGTGGCGCTGACGGATGCCAAATCCGCTTTCAGCCGGGAGATGGAAGAGACCTTCAAACGCCCGATGGGTAAGGAAGTGGCCGTCAAAGGCGAAGACTACGCGATGGAATCGGGTAAGGTGGTGATTGCTTCGATCACCTCCTGCACCAACACCTCGAACCCTTATGTGATGATCGGCGCAGGCCTGGTGGCGCGGAAGGCCAATGAATTGGGCTTGAACCGGAAGCCGTGGGTGAAAACGTCATTGGCCCCTGGGTCCCAAGTGGTCTCCGCCTATCTGGAAGCCGCTGAGCTGCAAGACGATCTCGATGCCATTGGCTTCAACCTGGTCGGCTATGGCTGCACCACCTGCATCGGCAATTCCGGGCCCCTTCAGACCGAGATCTCCGAGGCGATTGCCGAGGGCGATCTGGTCGCCGTCTCGGTCCTGTCGGGCAACCGCAATTTCGAAGGCCGGATTTCGCCCGATGTGCGCGCCAACTACCTGGCCTCCCCGCCGCTGGTTGTCGCCTATGCGCTGGCGGGCACGATGGATATCGATCTGGCCAATGATCCGATTGCGCAGACGCCGGACGGCAAGGATGTCTATCTGAAAGACATCTGGCCGTCTCAGGCCGAGATTGCCGAACTCGTCGAGAAAACCGTGACCCGCGAAGCCTTCATCGAGAAATATGCCGATGTCTTCAAAGGCGATGAGAAATGGCAAGGCGTCGAAGTCTCTGGCGGGCAAACCTATGATTGGCCGCCAACCTCCACTTACGTGCAGAACCCGCCTTATTTCCAAGGTATGGGGGCGGAGCCGGGCACGATCTCGAATATCGAGGGCGCCAAGGTTCTGGCGATCCTGGGGGATATGATCACGACCGACCACATCAGCCCGGCTGGCTCGTTCAAGGACACCACGCCGGCTGGTCAGTATCTGGTCGACCGTCAGGTGCCGGTGCGCGAGTTCAACTCCTACGGCGCGCGGCGCGGCAATCATGAGATCATGATGCGCGGGACGTTTGCCAATATCCGCATCAAGAATGAGATGCTGGATGGGGTCGAAGGCGGGTACACGCTTGGGCCGGATGGGCAGCAGACCTCGATCTTCGAGGCGGCGATGGCGCATCAGGCCAATGGCACGCCGCTGGTGGTGTTTGGCGGTGAGCAATATGGCGCGGGGTCGTCCCGGGACTGGGCCGCGAAGGGCACCAATCTTCTGGGTGTAAAGGCCGTGATTGCTGAAAGTTTCGAGCGCATCCACCGCTCGAACCTCGTCGGCATGGGCGTGATCCCGTTTGAGTTCACCGGCGGTGACAATCGCAGCACACTGGGGCTGAAAGGCGACGAGACCGTCTCGATCTCGGGTCTCGACGATGTGACGCCCCTCGCCGAGGTGCCCGCGACGATCACCTATGGGGACGGGACGGTGAAAGAGATCACGCTGAAATGCCGGATCGATACCGCGGTGGAGATCGAATATATCGAACATGGCGGGGTGCTGCATTACGTGCTGCGGAACCTGGCGCAGGCGGCGTGAGGTCGAACCGGCCGTCATCGCCCCCGCCCGAATAGCGCCGAAGGCGCCGGGCGCGCGCCTGACCGTCCCGGCGGGCTGGCGCGGT
>JANQNZ010000262.1 GCA_028279315.1 Rhodophyticola sp.
GCCGCCCATGGCACGCCGGAAAGTCCGGACGATCTGCGCGATCACCGGCTTCTGTGCCAGAACATCTCCTCCACGCAGGTCAGTGCTGGCGCGACCCTCGTGCGCGAACTCATGAGTTACGATCTGCCGAAACTTCTGACCGTGAACAATTACTTCGGCGTGCTGCAAGGTGTGAATTACGGTTTGGGCATCGGCGTTCTGCCGGATTACACGGCCATTGATCAGCCGAATCTGGTGCGCGTGCTGCCGGATGTTGAGTCGAATATCGTGCCCGTCTTCCTCGCCTACCCCGAGGAATTGCGCCACTCCAAACGCATCGCCGCCTTCCGGGACTTCGTGATGAGCGAGATCAACGCGCAACGAAAAAAGGCATTGGCGGCCGAAAATGCCTGAAAATTCAGAAGCTATGCGCTGAGCGCATAGCGGCTATGTCAAGATTCCGCCCGCGCGCGTCTTGATTGAGCAGGATTGCCGCAATATCTCCCAATCATCGAACAGCAGCTTGCTGTTGTTCACCTCCCTGTTGGACTTCGGCCGAGCTTTATGCTCGGCCTTTTTTTTGCCCGCCGACGTCAGCACCTGCCACAGACGCCACTAACGGCCCGTTCAGCTATCATTACTGGATTACAGCGGCGAAAGAGCCTAATGTGCCGCGTGTGTTTTTTTGGAGTTTACCGCGTGTGCTGGACCTCCTGAGACAAAGACATCTTCTGGAAAGCGACCTTATGGTGTCGCTGGAACGTCAGAACGTCGTCGAGCTTATCACCCGACATCTTCTGTTGCTGCTGATCATATTGCTGGGCTACGTGATCTATGGCTACACGCTGCCATTCGTCTGGTTTCTGGCCTACGCCGCGACCACCGCTGGCACCGTAACCCTTCTCAAGCAACTCGCCACAGAGGCGCGCTTTCGCACCTATCTGCGGATCCTCGCGGTCTTCGCGATCCGCATCGCCTTGTACCGGATTTTCCTGATCTACCTGTGGTTTCACGAACAACCGGAATTTCAGATCCCGGCGGTCTGCATGTTGCTGGCCGCGGTCCGGTTTTCGATCAACCAGAAATCCCGGATCCGCACTTACTCCGCGATCCAGGCGGTCGGAGATTCCGCCGTCCTTCTGAGCATCTCCATCATCTATCTTCTGGTCCTGCCACACACCATTGTGAACCTTGCGGCGGGCCTGTCCTTCGCCGCCCTGCTGGTCTACTACCTCGTGACCCTGCAGCAGGCTTATGTCGGTCTGGCCACCATCGAGGAGATGGAGCGCCGCTCGATCCAGTCGCAAAAGATGGAGGCCGTCGGGCGGCTGACGGGCGGTGTCGCCCATGATTTCAACAACATCCTGACCGTGGTGATGGGCAATCTGGAACTTTACAGGGAGATTGACGACCCGGCGGAGAAAGAGGCAATCGTCGTCAAAGCCCGTGAAGCGGCAGAGCGGGCCGGCGTTCTGACAGCGCAACTCATGGCGTTTTCGAGGCAAACACCCCTGCGGCAGGAGATTGTCGACACCCGCGCCTTCCTGACGGAACTAAACAAGCTGACCGAACGCGTGCTGCCCGCAAACATCTTGCTGGATTACACGTCAAGCGAAGATTGCCAGCAGATGTGGATCGACAGGACACAGCTTGAGATCGCGTTGCTCAATCTCATCATCAATGCGCGCGATGCGATGCCGAAGGGCGGCGTGATCAGGCTGATTGCGGAAAATTACCGCACCGGTGACACGGCACCGAGCGCAACCCAGCCGGACAGCGATTATGTGGAACTGACCCTGCGCGACGAGGGCGAAGGCATCTCCGGCGACGTGATCGACAAGGTGTTCGATCCGTTTTTCACCACCAAGGCCATTGGCGAGGGCTCAGGTCTGGGTCTGTCGATGGCCAAGGGGTTCATCGAGCAATCGGGCGGCAACTTGCAAATCAAAAGCTCCCCCGGACAAGGCACCGAGGTCTGCATGCTGATCCCGGTGAAAGAGGTCTCGCCCGCTGCAGAATAATTCATCGCCCCTGCCCCTTCCCCCTCTGGTCCCGCTGACATAAGAAGCGCGCAAATGAGAAGAGTTCGGGGGACCCAAACCATGGCAGATCCGGCCATCACGGACGAGCTGATCGCAGCGCATGGGCTCAGTGCGGATGAATACGCCCGCATTCTGGACATCATCGGTCGCGCGCCCTCTTTCACCGAACTTGGCATCTTCTCGGCCATGTGGAACGAGCATTGTTCCTACAAATCCTCCAAGAAATGGCTGCGGACGCTGCCGACGGACGGCCCGCAGGTGATCTGCGGGCCCGGCGAGAATGCGGGCATTGTCGATATCGGCGATGGTCAAGCGGTGGTCTTCAAGATGGAGAGCCACAACCACCCCTCCTATATCGAGCCCTACCAGGGGGCTGCGACAGGCGTGGGTGGCATCCTGCGCGATGTTTTCACCATGGGCGCGCGGCCCATCGCGGCGATGAATGCGCTGAGCTTCGGCAGCCCGGACCACCCCAAGACGCGCCAGCTTGTCCACGGCGTCGTCGAGGGGATCGGCGGGTACGGGAACTGCTTCGGCGTGCCAACGGTGGGCGGCGAAATCCGGTTCCACAGCGCCTATAACGGCAACTGCTTGGTCAATGCCTTCGCCGCGGGCCTCGTTGATACGGACAAGATCTTCTACTCCGCCGCCTCGGGTGTGGGGATGCCGGTGGTCTATCTCGGCGCCAAGACGGGCCGGGACGGGGTTGGCGGGGCGACCATGGCCTCGGCCGAGTTTGACGACACAATCGAAGAGAAACGCCCAACCGTGCAGGTCGGCGACCCGTTCACCGAAAAGCGGCTGTTAGAGGCCTGCCTGGAATTGATGGCCACCGGCGCCGTCATCTCGATCCAGGATATGGGGGCCGCGGGGCTCACCTGTTCAGCGGTGGAGATGGGCGACAAAGGCGGGTTGGGCGTGAAGCTGGAGCTCGACCGTGTGCCGGTCCGCGAAGAGGCCATGAGCGCCTATGAGATGATGTTATCGGAATCCCAGGAACGGATGCTGATGGTCCTGAACCCCGATCTGGAGGCCGAAGCGAAAGCGGTGTTCGAGAAATGGGACCTCGACTTCGCCATTGTGGGCGAGACCATCGAAGAAGACCGGTTCCTGATCCTCCACGGCAATGAGGTGAAGGCGGACCTGCCGCTGTCGAAACTCGCCTCCACCGCGCCGGAATATGATCGCCCTTGGGTCGAAACTCCGCCCGCGGCAGAGCTGGCAGCCGTGCCTGAGATCGACCCGATGGATGGGCTGAAAGCGCTCATCACCTCCCCCAATTACGCCGCCAAGCAGTGGGTTTATGAGCAATACGATTCCATGGTCATGGCCGACACAATTCGCAATCCGGGGCTTGGCGCGGGTATTGTGCGGGTCCACGGCACCGAGAAAGCGCTCGCCTTCACCTCCGACGTCACCCCGCGCTATGTGAAGGCCAACCCGGTTGAGGGCGGCAAACAGGCGGTGGCCGAGGCCTATCGGAACTTGACCGCCATGGGCGCCCTGCCCCTTGCCACCACCGACAATCTCAACTTCGGAAATCCGGAGAAGCCTGAGATCATGGGCCAGTTCGTGGGCGCCATCAAAGGCATCGGCGCGGCCTGTGCGGCGCTCGATATGCCCATCGTCTCAGGCAATGTCTCGCTTTATAACGAGACCGATGGCCAAGCGATCTTGCCGACGCCGACAATCGGCGCGGTAGGGCTCATCAAACAGGACGAGTTGATCCTGGCGCTTCCCCGCGAGGGGCATCTAGCGCTTGTGCTTGGCGAGACCCACGGGCATCTGGGTCAATCCGCCCTTCTGGCCGAGGCTTTTGGCCGCGAAGACGGTGACGCGCCCTCGGTTGATCTGGAGGCCGAGAAGAAAAACGGCAACTTCATTCGCGCCAATCGCGATTGGGTGGATTGCTGCACCGATTTGTCTGACGGGGGCCTGGCGCTGGCTGCGTTCGAATTGGCCGAGGCGGCGGGTGTCGGTGTCACATTGGATACTTCCGACACCGCGACGCTTTTTGGCGAAGACCAAGCGCGCTATCTGATCACCTGCTCCTTCGACAAGGCCGAAGCGCTGATGGTCGCCGCGGGCCAGGCCGGGGTGACGCTCGAAACCGTTGGCCGGTTTGGGGGCGAGATGGTGAGTTTTGGCGGCTCGGCAGCCCCGCTGTCCGAGCTTGCCGCGCTTTATCGGGGCGCTTTCGCGGACCAATTCGCTTAAGCACCTGAAACCCGCCCACCGGTGGCGGCTCATCTTGCGCCGCCCCCCCGGCCTCTCTACATTCACAAGTGAAACAGTCAGGGATTGCCCATGGCCATTACCGCCCATGATATTGAAGCGCTGATCCGCGAAAGCTTCCCCAATGCCGTGATCCATGTGCAAGGGGATGACGGCGCGCATTTTGCAGCGGAAGTGATCGACGAAAGCTTCCGGGGTCAGAACCGTGTGCAACAGCAGCGCGCGGTCTATGCGGCGCTGAAAGGCAAAATGGACGGCTCAGCGGGAGAGCTTCACGCCCTGGCGCTGACCACGAAGGCGCCCGAATGATCCTTTTGGACATCACGTTGTTTGGGTGGCTTGTGATCGTCGGGGTTGCGGCCATGGTCTTCCTCTTTGTGGGTATGATCTGGTCAGAACGGCGCAAGCGCCGCGGGTTCCGCCGCCGCCGTGGGGTTGAACCTGGGCAAGGTCACACGCTGCTGCACACATCGATGGGGTCGAGCCACTCCAATGGCGCGGGCCACGCCTCACGCAGTTGGACCGTCACGAAAGACCCTCAAGCCTACGCGAGATCATTTGTTCCTCGGGACAGAGAATAAGGAAACGCGCGATGACAACCGAAGAGACAATCAAATCCACCGTCACCGAAAATGACGTCGTCTTGTTCATGAAGGGCACGAAATCTATGCCGCAATGCGGGTTCTCCTCCCGCGTGGCGGGGGTGCTGAACTTCATGGGTGTCGAGTTTGCCGATGTGAATGTGCTGGCCGATGAGGAGATCCGCCAGGGCATCAAAGATTACTCCGACTGGCCGACGATCCCACAGCTCTATGTGAAAGGCGAGTTTGTCGGCGGCTGTGACATCATCACGGAGATGACGTTGTCAGGTGAGCTGGACCAGCTTTTTGACGACAAAGGCGTGGACTATTCGAAAGACGCCGCCGAGAAGATCCGCGAAGCCAACGCATAAGCCGCGGGTGACGTTCCAACTAGGGGGTACGGACCTTTACACCGCGCCATAGATCGCGTTGGGATCGCCTATGGCTTTGCATGAATGGCGTGTCTCCCTCCTTGACGGGAAAAGAACCCTTCGGATTTCCCGGGATGGCCTTCAGATCTCCGGCAAGCATTTCCCGTGGAAAGACCTGACCGAGGTCGCGTTTGCGCGCTACGCCACACGTGGCGGACGGCATGAGGAACTGTCGCTTTGGTTCGGGCCGGATAACAAGCAAAAGCTGCGCTGGATCGGCACGTATCGGCGGCGCGATTCATGGCGCGCCATGTTGCTTGACTTCGCCCATGAGGTCCAGATGCGCCGCCCCGATCTGCGGTTGCGCGACGGGCCGGACGCGGCGGAGAAGAGTGTTGCGCGGTGGATCGGCCTGGGCATCGCCGCCTTGGCGCTGACGATCATGATTGGCATCTTCCTTGCGCGCCCCGGGCCGATGGGTGGGCTTGCCGCGCTCTGGATTGGCGTGGTTGGCACGGTCGTGGGCGGGGTCACCTATGGCCATTATCGCGGGCAAGAGGCACCGCCCGAGATCGATTGGTCCAGCTTCGCCGAACGGGAGGCGCAAAGCGGTGATCTTCCGGCCCATTAAGGCCCTTTGTGTTTCATCTAAGGTGAGAAGGATCGCTTTTCGCGTTCGACCGAAGGGAGAGGCAGCGAAGAAGCGATGCAGGTCAAACGCAAAGGGCCACCACCGGGGTCACCCCTTCTTCGTTGCGCCTTTCTTGACGTGTTTCGAGAGGCGTGAAGGCGTCGATTTCTTGCGATCCTTATACGGATTTTGCTCGGCTTGGCTCCGCATCCAGAGGCGGATCGGCGTTCCGGGCATGTCAAAATCCTCCCGCAACCCATTGATCAGATAGCGAGAATAGCTTTCGGGCAGCTTGTCCGGTAGCGAACACATGACGACGAAACCCGGCGGCCGCGTCTTTGCTTGGGTCATGTAGCGGAGCTTGATCCGACGCCCACCCGGGGCTGGCGGCGGGTGGGATTCGATCATGCCGGTCAGCCATCGGTTGAGCGCCGCCGTAGGCACCCGCCGGTTCCAGGTGTCATAGGCCTTCAGAATGGCGTCATGCAGGCGGTCGAGGCCCCTGCCCGTCTTCGCCGAAACCGTCACCAGCGGCGCGCCTTTCAGTTGCGGAAGTAAGCGCTCAAACGCCTCTTTCAGATCGCGCAGCTTCTCTTGCTTCGCCTCCTCCAAATCCCATTTGTTCACCGCAACGACCACGGCGCGGCCCTCCCGCTCGGCCAGATCAGCGATCCGGAGGTCCTGTTGCTCAAACGGGATCGCGGCGTCGAGGAGAACCACCACAACCTCGGCAAATTTCACCGCGCGGAGACCGTCAGAGACCGACAGCTTCTCCAGCTTCTCCTGCACCTTGGCCCGTTTGCGCATCCCCGCGGTGTCAAAGATCCGCATGGGCGTGTCGTGCCAAGTGATCGGCACGGCGATCGAATCCCGGGTGATCCCGGCCTCAGGACCGGTAAGCAGACGGTCTTCGCCGATGATCTGATTGATCAGCGTCGATTTCCCCGCATTGGGTCGGCCAATTACGGCGATTTGCAAAGGTTTTGAGGGCGTTATCGCCCCGTCTTCGCCATCCTCCACCGCCACATCGGTGATCGCCTCCTCTGTGCGCTCCTCTGCCGCTTCAACCCGGGGGGCGAGCATCACCGCAAGTTCGGCCAGCCCCTCCCCATGCTCCGCCGACAGCGCCAGGGGTTCCCCCAGACCCAAGCCATAAGCCTCCAACACCCCGGCCTCCCCCACGCGTCCCTCGGCTTTATTCACGCCCAGGATCACATCCGCCCCGCGTTTCCGCAGAAGATCGGCGAAAAGCTGATCGGTCGGCGTGATCCCGGCCCGGGCATCGACCAGGAAGAGACAGGTATCGGCCATATCAACCGCGCGTTCGGTCAGCCGCCGCATCCGACCTTGGAGGCTTTCATCGGTCGCCTCCTCCAATCCGGCCGTGTCGATCACCGTGAAGCGCAAATCCCCAAGCCGCGCCGCGCCTTCCCGCAAGTCCCGCGTCACGCCGGGCTGGTCATCGACCAGCGCCAGACGCTTGCCCACCAGCCGGTTGAACAAGGTCGACTTGCCCACATTGGGGCGCCCGACAATAGCAAGCGTGAAGCTCATGAAACCTGGTGTCCTGATCCAAGGGGCGCGTCCTAGCCGAAACACGCCGCCTTGAAAAGCGGGTCTCTTCTCCGTTCTCCAAATATCGCCGCGCGGCAGGCGCCGATCTTGTCTCAGTCGTGCGGGAGTTTCCTGAGCGCGGCCTCCAAGGCATTCAGAAACCGCGACCGATCCGCTTTGGAAAACGGCGCGGGTCCTCCGATCCCTTGGCCATCAAGCCCGGCGCGCAAATCCGCCATGATCGCGCGTGTGGCGACTTGGCCGCCGATGCTGTTGGCCGTAAAGGCCTCGCCCTTTGGGCTCAAGACAGCGGCGCCTTTGGCGAGGCAACGCTCCGCCAGAAGGATGTCTGCGGTCACAACCAAAACGCCCGGCCCCGCCATCTCGGCAATCGCATCATCCGCGGCGTCGAACCCGTCATCCACCATCTGCATCGAGATCAGCGGATGATCGGGATGGCGCAGATACTGATTGGCGACCAGGCGCACCGGTATCTTGTGGCGATAGGCGGTGCGATAGATCTCCTCTTTCACCGGGCAGGCATCGGCATCAACCAGGATCATGAGGGGAGGAAATTCTCGTCAAAGGGGACGGAGATGCGCTCACCACGCGCTTCGATCAGGGTCAGAACCCCGTGTGTCTCGGTAATCTCAACCACCTCGCCCCACCCCGGCGGGCGGGGCAGCGACACCATCGCATGGCGGATCAGATGGGTTGGTCCAAGGGTCAGCGCGGTTGGCACCCCCATGGCGGTGAACCGGTTCTCGGTGAGCGCGGCTTTCAGCCCGGCCCCGCCCGCCGCGATCCCGTCTTCGATCCCGATCACGCCCGTATGGCGCCCGTTCCAGGGCGGAAAATCACGCCCGCCGTTTGAAATCCAAAGCATCGTGATTGGCAACACGCGCGGGTCTTTCAGGACCACAAGCATGTCATCCTCGGCCTCCCGGATCAGCACGGTCCAGGCCAGCCGGGCGTCCCGCGCTTCAACAAGAGAGACAAAATCCTCCACCGCATGGCCCGCCGGATAGACCCGCAAATCCCATTCGGTGCCGTCCTCGCAGGGCAAATGTAGATCAGGTTGGATTTGGTTCAGTGCCCAAAGATTGTGGCCCTCATATTGCGGCGCCGGATCGGTGAGAACCGCGCGTTTGCGGGAGAAGCTGAGCCGCCCACCCGCCGCCATCCGGCTCATCGGATGATGGGCGAGTGTCACCTGGCCCTCACCGCCGACAATCCGATGGGTCTGATAAAGAACGGGGCCGGTCAGCCGCAGCTCTTTCTCCACCACCGCGCCCCGCACGGGCGCCTGCAACCGGAAATGGGCGTGGGATACACCCGCTTCCAAAACCTCCCACACGCTGTTGGCCGGATACCCATGGATCGGATCACCGCCGAGGTCGTCCGCGCCAAAAGGCATGCAGAAGAAATCCCCGGCAAGGCGTTTGTTCACCAGCGGGATGTCGGGGGCCGCCTGAACCTCCGGTTCGTCCCGCCACGGCGCGTTGTGGAGCGGTTGGCGGCCCGTCACCTCCCATAGGGGGATATTGCCGACGCTTGGGTCGAAGATCAGCCGCGCGTCGCCGTGTTTCAGACCAATCACCGGCCAGACCCCGCCAGATCGCGGAGGGCCGTGGCCAGCACAACCGCATCGCTGCCCAGGCCCAAGAAGGTAACCCCAAGATTGGTGTAATGGGCCTGTAGCTCTGCGTTGAAGGCGATGATCCCCGCAGCTTTGCCCGACGCGACGATCCGCGTGATCGCCTCATCGACGGCGGCCATCACCTCCGCATTCATCAGATCGTCACGATACCCCATGTCGGCGGCGAGATCGGCGGGTCCGACGAAGACGCCATCTATCCCTTCCATCGCCAGGATCGCATCGAGGTTCTTGAGCGCGGCCTTGCTCTCCGCTTGGACCAGCACGCAAATCTCGTCATTGGCGGTGGCCGCATAGTCTGTGATCGCACCATAGCGCCCGGCGCGGGCAACACCGGGTCCCATGCCACGCACCCCTTCGGGCGGATAGCGGCAGGCGCGGACCGCGGCGCGGGCCTCGCTTTCAGTATCGACCATCGGCACCAGAACCGTCTGCACCCCAAGATCGAGCACCTGTTTCAACACCCAATCCCGCCCGATCGGCACCCGCACAACCGGCGCCGTGTGCGTGCCCGCAAGGACCTGCAGCTGCTGTTGGATCAGGACCGGATCGTAAGGCCCGTGTTCGGCATCGATCAGGCACCAATCGAACCCAGCCTGGCCTGCGATTTCGGTCGCGACGGGCGAGCCGAGGTTCAACCACAGCCCGCGCTGCATCTCGCCTGCTTGCAACGCGGCTTTCAGATTGTTCTTCGGCGCTGGCATTCCACAGACCCTCCCCCAACTCGAAACCTGCGCGCTGCCCCCGCGCCGCCTGGTCACTGGCCCGACCGTAGATCGCCGGGCGCGGCGCTGCAATCATGGGATGGGGCCGATTGTCCGAAGCCGCCAAGCCTGGACACGGCCCAGACCCATCAACGGGGACTGACCCGGAAATCCCTATGGTGTGCCGCGTCATGATCCGCAATTCTCGGTGGAGGAATCAGCGCCTTGGACTCGCGGCATCCCGGGCCAGGACCAACGACAGTCGCCGACGGGCGCTCAATAAAGGATCACGACAATGGCCGCGCAGCGTCTCGGCACTAAGGCGGAGCTTCAAGACCCCGACTATATGCCCCCCACAGGCCAGGCGGTCGCTTTGGGCATCCAGCATGTCCTGTCGATGTTCGTCGCCAACGTGACCCCCGCGATCATCGTTGCGGGCGCTGCCGGGTTTGGGTTCGGTTCCGGCTCCCCCGATCTGCCCGAGCTTCTCTACCTTATCCAAATGGCGATGCTGTTTGCGGGCGTGGCGACCTTGATGCAAAGCGTGGGCTTTGGCCCCGTAGGCGCGCGTCTGCCGATCTTGCAAGGGACCAGCTTCGCCTTCCTGCCGATCATGATCCCGGTGGTGGCGGGGCGTGGCGTTGACGCGCTCGCCGCGCTTTATGGCGGGATCATTGTGGGCGGCCTGTTCCATATCGTTCTTGGGCTTTTCATCGGGCGCATCCGCTTCGCCCTGCCGCCCCTTGTGACGGGGCTTGTGGTGACGATGATTGGCCTGGCCCTGGTGGAGGTCGGCATTCAATATGCCGCCGGTGGCGCAGCGGCGATTGGCACGCCTGAATACGGCAGTCTGACAAGTTGGTCGGCGGCCCTGCTCGTCGTCATCGTCACCTTTCTCTGCAAATTCTTCGCCCCCGGCATCCTGTCGGTTTCGGCGGTCCTGGTCGGGCTCCTCGTGGGCTATCTCTATGCGCTTGGCATCGGATTGTTGCCGACCGCCGCGATCACCGAAAGCTGGCAAGGCGCGGCGGGTTTCGCCCTGCCTGAGCCGTTTCGCTATGGGATCGAGTTCTCCCTCGCGGTCGCCATCGGGTTTTGCCTCATGGCCT
>JANQNZ010000265.1 GCA_028279315.1 Rhodophyticola sp.
AGCCGTTCGCGAAACCCCAGATGCGCCCCCGCACCACGCGCAACCGTGATCGCCAATTGCCGGGCAACGTCTTCGCCCATTTGACGCCGAACCAAGCGAAACGCGTCTGCGGCTGCCTCACCACCGTCGCGCCGGGCCGCGCGGGCCTCCATGAAGCCCCGCATGGCCTGCAAACGTGTCGCGAAATCATCCTGGGGGAACGCGGCGGCGGCCCGGTCCGGTCCGGTCAATTCGTCAAGAAGCGCCTCTGCCCCGCCATTGATCGGCCCCCGCGGCGGTAGGCCGGTCCCGAAGCGAATGGCGCTTAGCGTATCGACAGACGGCATGCAGCCTCACCAAAAACAGTACGTTGCGGAGCCGCACCATAACATGAGAAGCGCGGCGAGGTCAGCACGCCATCGCGGGGTCGGTTAAGTGTGACCTGTCAAAATGCGCATGGCGAAGCGAAGCCTTGCGAGGCGGGCCCGCTGCTTGCGCATCGATCCGCCTAATCCTGCGGGATGACGCGCAGCCCCAGCTCCATCAACTGGTCGCTTGTGGGTTCAGACGGTGCCGCCATCATCAGGTCTTCCGCCCGCTGGTTCATCGGGAACAGGATCACCTCACGGATATTCGCTGTGTCGGCCAGCAGCATCACGATCCGGTCAATGCCCGCTGCGCACCCGCCATGGGGCGGCGCGCCGTATTGGAAGGCGTTGACCAGCCCGCTGAAACGGCTGCGAACCTCATCTTCGCCATAGCCCGCTACCTCAAAGGCTTTGAACATGATCTCAGGCTGGTGATTCCGGATTGCGCCCGAGAGGATTTCATACCCGTTGCAGCTGAGATCATATTGATAGCCCAGAACCTCCAGCGGATCACCGTCAAGTGCCGCCAGCCCGCCTTGGGGCATGGAAAACGGGTTATGGGAGAAATCGATCTTGCCCGTCTCTTCATCCGCCTCGTAAAGCGGGAAATCGACGACCCAGGCAAAGGCGAAGCGGTTTTCCTCGGTCAGGTCCAATTCGCGCCCGATCACATCGCGCGCGCGGCCCGCGACGGCCTCGAATTGCGACGGCTTACCGGCCAGGAAAAACGCGGCATCGCCGGCTTGAAGGCCCAATTGTTGGCGGATCGCCTCGGTGCGTTCCGGTCCGATGTTCTTGGCCAGAGGCCCTGCGGCCTCCGTCACCCCCTGATCCACCTCACGCCAGAAGATGTAGCCCATGCCCGGCAGGCCTTCGCCTTGGGCGTAGGCATTCATCCGGTCGCAGAACTTGCGCGATCCACCTCCCGGCGCGGGGATGGCGCGGACTTCCGTCCCGTCCTGCTCCAAAAGCTTGGCGAAGATCGCAAAGCCGCCACCCGCGAAATGCTCCGAGACCACTTCCATCTTGATCGGATTACGCAAATCCGGCTTGTCGGTGCCATACCAGAGCGCGGCATCGGCGTAAGAGATTTGCGGCCAATCCTGATCAACCGTGGCCTCACCGCCAAACTCCTCAAACACACCCTTGATCACCGGGCCAACCGTGTCGAACACATCCTGCTGCTCGACAAAGCTCATCTCCAGGTCGAGCTGGTAGAAATCCGTGGGCGAGCGGTCCGCGCGCGGGTCTTCATCCCGGAAACAGGGCGCGATCTGGAAGTATTTGTCGAAGCCGGAGACCATGATCAGCTGTTTGAACAGCTGCGGCGCCTGGGGCAGCGCGTAGAACCGCCCAGGATGCAAACGGGATGGCACCAGGAAGTCGCGCGCGCCTTCGGGCGACGACGCGGTGATGATCGGGGTTTGGAACTCGCGGAACCCAATCTCCCACATGCGTTTGCGCATCGACGCCACAACGTCGGATCGCAACGTCATCGAGGCCTGCATCGCCTCCCTCCGCAGGTCGAGATAACGATAACGCAGGCGGGTTTCCTCCGGGTATTCCTGATCGCCGAAGACTTGCAGCGGCAGATCGCCCGCGACGGGCCCCAAGACCTCCATATCGCGGATGAAAACCTCAATCTCCCCGGTCGGCAGTTTCGTGTTCACCAGATCCGGCTCCCGCGCTTTCACAGTGCCGTCGATCCGGATGCAATACTCTGACCGCAGCTTCTCCACCTCATCGAACACCGGGCTGTCGGGATCGCAGAGCACCTGCGTGATCCCGTAATGGTCCCGCAGATCGATAAACACCACGCCGCCATGGTCCCGGCGGCGATGGACCCAGCCGGACAGACGAACGGTCTGACCCACCTCGGCGGCGGTCAATTCGGCGCAGGTATGGCTGCGATAGGCGTGCATCTTCGGGGCGTCCTTACCGGTGGTGATCTCGCGTCGCGCCGATACACCTTGGGCGGGCGGGGAAGTCAAGCCCGGGCGGGTCGGCATTGTCATGGTTCCGATGGGGAAGATGCCGTATAGTGAACAGCGCCAAACATCTTCGATGGACCCAGTCATGAAATCGCTTCTTGCCCTTGCGCTTTCGCTGCTTCCGGCCCAGGCCGCGCTGGCCGATGGGGCGCTGAGTGAGGTGCGCCACTGGATGTACCAGCTTCAAGACCTGAATGAGGATGGCGCCGTCGAGGCGCTGGCCGCCACACCTTACGACATGCTGGTTCTGGAGCCGGGGCACAATTTCACCGAATGGCCCTACGACGCCGCAGAAATGGTGACTGCCCTTCGGCAGACCCCCGATGGGCGCAACCGCGTCTTGCTGGCCTATATCGATATCGGCCAGGCCGAGGATTATCGGGATTACTGGGGCACGGATTGGGTGGCACCCGGCCCGGGTGAGGTTGGGGTGCCAGATTTCCTTTTGACGATCGATCCCGATGGCTGGTCCGGGAACTATCCCCTCGCCTATTGGGATCCGCGCTGGCAGGCGCTGTGGCTGGGGCCCGATGGGATTGTGGCGGAGCTGGCCGATTTTGGCTTCGATGGCATCTATCTCGATTGGGTTGAGGCTTATGACGACGTTTATGTCCAGCGCGCGGCCGAGGCCGCCGGTGTCTCCCCCGAGATTGAGATGATCGCCTTCATCGAAGCGCTTGGCGCGGCGGGCGGGAACGGATTTCTCGTGGTGCCGCAGAACGCGCCCTATCTGATCGACGCGGACCCGGCCCGATATGTGGCCGCGATTGATGCGCTGGCGGTAGAAGACACCTGGTTCCACGGCTATGGCGACAGCGATTGGGATGATCCCGATGGCGGCGACCAGCGGGACCGCCATGATGGGGATTACGCAACCGAAGCGCGGCTGGCGCAGATCGCGCTTTTTCAGGCCGCCGGTCTGCCGGTATTTTCCGTGGATTACGCGCTTCAACCCGAAAACGTGGATTTGGCCTATCGCGAGGCCCAAGCCCACGGGCTGATCCCCCTTGTGACCCGCGTATCCCTCTCTCGCCTGACCGATACGCCGCCGCCGATGCTGGAGAAGTAAGGCCTAGCGCTGGCACCCTAGGACATCGGCCAGCGCCTCTGCGCTGAACCGCGCCACCGAGCGTATGGCCAAGCCGCCACCCGCGTCCATCCGCGTCACGATCACATCGGACCAATCTGCATCCGCGGTCACAAGCTCGGGTCCCTCGCCGCAATCACGGATGCCGCCCGAGATGAAATCTTCCCCAATCCGGTGGTTGGTCAGCCCTTGGGCCGCTGCGACCTCTTCCAATTCGCCGCCGCCCTGCCCGTCTGGGTGAAACCGCCATACGCGCAGCGTCTTGGCCAGATGCGGCCGGTCGATATAGGCAATCTCGATGTGCCCATCGCCGTCCAGATCGGCCGCGCCGATAGGGGCCAGCCAGCGATTGGCCCGCCCGATAAAGGGGGTTTCGGCGATTTGGGTCAGGGTCTCGCCATCGGCTGCGAAATCATAGATTGCCAGCTGCGCCCCCAAGCGTTGATGGCTTTGCACCACGATGATTTCGGGCCGACCATCGCCATCAAGATCGGCCAGCCGCGGAGAAGTGTCTTCGAAAACCAACTCGTCCGGGAAGGTCACCGATTGGGTGCCACAGGGCGTTGTGGCGCTGTCGGAATAGGCGTGAAGCTCCGTCCCCTCGATGGCATCACCCAAAACGCCATGGGCATAGCGCGTCGTCGGCCCGTCGTACCATGCCAGGCTGCCACCGGCCCCCGGCCACATCGCGCTGAGCGACTCCGGCATTTGCGTGGTCTGATGCGGGCCTATCTCACAGGCGAGGACCCCGCCTGCCGAGACGCTTAAGGCGAGGGCGGCAAGCGCCGCGCGGATCATCAGATCTGTTTCTCAGGCATCTGGACAATGAGCCCGTCCAACGCATCGGTGACCTTCAGCTGACAGGTCAGGCGCGACCGCTCCGGGTTCGGCTCGTAAGCGAACTCCAGCATATCCTCTTCCATCGGGTCGATGGCGGGCAGCTTCCCGAACCAATCGGGATGCACATAGACATGGCAGGTGGAGCACGCACAGGCGCCGCCGCAATCGGCCTCGATCCCAGGAATGTTGTTGTCGCGCGCGCCTTCCATGACCGTTAGGCCATTGGCCACGTCCACCACATGTTCGGTGCCGTTATGTTCGATATAGGTGATCTTCGCCATCTGTTGCCTTGCCCACTCGCTCAGAACCGTCGCCCTTAGGTAGCGGCGTGGAGGGCGCCTTTCCAGCCCAAATCGGCCACAGTTGCGATGTGGCGCGCGCGAGGCGCTTCCGCGGGCGGCCAAAACCTTGTAAGGTCTGGCAAAACCGGATCAACCGGACAGGACAATCGAGCAGTGACAGCGCGCCTTGTGATCTTTGGCCTTTTGGTCGCGGCGGCCTGCGGGCCGGTGACGGATTTGGGCTTGGCCCCAGGGCCGGACCCGGTTGCCGTCACACGAGGGGGCGGACCACCCAATGCCAACCCCAGCGCCTGTCATGGG
>JANQNZ010000280.1 GCA_028279315.1 Rhodophyticola sp.
GATGCGCGTGGCAGGTCATGGCGAGGTCTTGGGCGCTTGCCCCAAACTCCATCGCCACACAGATCTCATGGATCAGATCGCCTGCCATAGGCCCGATGATATGGGCGCCCAGGATGCGGTCCGTCTCCTGATCCGCCAGGATCTTCACAAAGCCATCTGCAGCGAAATTGGCCTTCGCGCGGCCATTGCCCATGAAGTTGAACTTGCCGACCTTATAGGCGCGCGCCCCCTCTTTCAGGGTCTCTTCCGTCTCCCCAACCGAGGCGACTTCGGGATGGGTGTAGATGACCCCCGGGATCACGCCGTAATTCACATGGCCATGTTTGCCGGCCACCACTTCGGCAACAGCCATGCCTTCGTCTTCCGCCTTATGGGCCAACATCGGGCCGGTGATGGCGTCGCCAATCGCATAGATGCCTTTGACATTTGTTGCCCATTGCCCGTCCGTCTTGATCTGCCCGCGATCGGTCATCTCCACCCCAAGCGCGTCGAGGCCAAGCCCGTCCGTATAAGGCTTCCGCCCCGTGGCAACCAGAACGACATCGGCATCCACCACGGCCTCACTGTCGTCTTTCTTCAGCTTATAGGCGACCTTCGCCTTGGTCTTCGTGGCGTCCACCTTCTGCACCGCCGCACCGAGGGTGAAAGTCAGACCCTGGCGTGAGAGCAGACGCTGGAAGCTTTTCGACACCTCCGCATCCATGCCGGGCGTGATGTGGTCCAGGAACTCGATCACTGAGACCTCCGTGCCAAGCCGCGCATAGACCGAGCCCAGCTCCAGCCCGATCACACCCGCGCCAATGACAACCATGGTCTTGGGGATCTTCGGCAGGCTCAGCGCGCCTTCGCTGTCGACCACAACCTTTTGGTCGATGGTCACATTGGGCAACGAGGTCGGCTCAGACCCCGAGGCGATAATGATGGATTTTGCCTCATGGGTTTCGTCCCCCACCTTGACCTTCCCGGCCTCTGGGATTGACCCCCAGCCTTTCAACCAATCGATCTTGTTCTTCTTGAACAGGAATTCGATGCCCTTGGTGTTCTGGCCAATGACGTCCTCCTTATAGGCCTGCATCTGTTTCCAATCGACCGAGGGGCTTTTGCCCTTCAGGCCCATCTTGGCGAAATTATGCTCCGCCTCGTGCAGCTGATGCGAGGCATGGAGCAGCGCCTTCGACGGGATGCAGCCGATATTGAGGCAGGTGCCGCCAAGCGTCTCTCGCCCCTCCACGCAGGCGGTCTTCAGCCCCAATTGCGCGCAGCGGATGGCGCAGACATAGCCGCCAGGGCCGCTGCCGATAACGATCACGTCGTAACTTGCCATGATGGGGGGCTCCTTGGTTGTCTTGGCGTGGGTCGCCCCGATCCAAGGTGAATGGGCCGGGTGGCGAACCGCAATTGGCACGCTTTATGGCCGATTCTGTGCAGTTTTCCAGGGGGAAGCGTGTCGCAGGGGCGGAGTGTGATCACAAATTCTCAACCGCCGAGCAGGGCGATCACCACCATCGCGATGGTGGCGAGAAATCCGACAAACCAAATCAGGCTGCGCCACGGGGCCCACCCAAACGCATAGGCCGGAATATAGAGCACGCGGGCGCCGAGATAGGCCCAAGCGCAAGCAGCGGTGAGGGCGGAATTAGCGCCCGAAAGCTCCACCACGACCACGGCGATGGTGAAGAGGATCAACGCCTCGAAATGGTTGTTCAGCGCCCGGTAGAGCCGCGCGGTGCGGGTCGAAAGCTGATCCTCCAGGCCACCACCCAGTCGGTCCCGATCGCGGGGCGAGGCGGTCTTCCCCGCGCCCAGTTCCAGATTGGCCGGGATCGCCATCAGGCAGAACTGGACGGCTTGTAGGAGGAGTGCGAGGGCAAGGGCGGTGAGTTCGGGGGTCAACGCGCTCCCCCAGTGTCTTCATACTCGGGCACAATGAAATCGATCCAATCGTCAGTCTCAAACCACGGGTCTTCATCCCCACTAGGTACTTCGATGCCCATGAGGTGGTCACCAGCGACCGTCCCACGTTCAAGCTTCGCCCTTAACCATAGATAGCGTTTTGATTGGAAAATTCTCTCTATCTCCGCTCGTTTCGCAGGGTCCCCGTCGGTGAGAACAAACATGCTCTCAGCCAAAGCATGCAGTTCATTCTCTAGCTTTAGAGCCGCGATTGATCGCCTTCCTTGCGTTACTGAGATTTTGCGAACTTCCTTCTCCAAACCGCTGATCGACTTCCTCAACTCTTTCAGAAGCCATAAAATCCACGAGACGAAAACGAATCCAGCAAGGATTGTCAAAACTTCTGCGAGGTTCATAGCCTTCGGATCCTTCGACGGTTGACTTCAACTCGTTGGAAAGTTGTTCAAGCGCGACTTCCGCAAATCCCAATTGCGCTTCGAGTTCACAAATCCATCAGCAACCGCCGCGGATCCTCCAGCGCTTCCTTCACCCTAACCAGGAAGGTCACGGCCCCTTTGCCGTCGACGATCCGGTGGTCGTAGCTCAGTGCCAGATACATCATCGGGCGGATCACGATCTCTCCACCAACCACCATCGGGCGGTCTTGGATCTTGTGCATCCCCAAAATCCCCGATTGCGGCGGGTTCAGAATGGGCGAGGACATGAGCGAGCCGTAAACCCCGCCATTCGACAATGTGAAGGTGCCGCCCTGCATCTCGGCCATCGACAGCTTGCCATCGCGGGCGCGGCGGCCTTTCTCACCGATCTCTTTCTCGATCTCGGCAAAGCTCTTCTGATCCACGTCGCGGATCACCGGCACAACCAGGCCCTGAGGTGTGCCCGCGGCCACACCCATATGCACGAAGTTCTTATAGACGATGTCGGTCCCGTCGATCTCTGCATTGACCTCGGGCACTTCTTTCAGCGCGTGCACGCAGGCCTTAGTGAAGAAGGACATGAAGCCCAGGCGGACCCCATGTTTCTTCTCAAACTGGTCCTTGTATTCACTGCGGATCGCCATGACCGCGCCCATATCGACCTCATTATAAGTGGTCAGGATCGCGGCGGTGTTCTGGGCGTCTTTCAGGCGCCGGGCGATGGTCTGGCGCAGGCGGGTCATTTTCACCCGCTCCTCCCGCGCCGCATCTTCGGCGGCGACGGGGGCACGCGGCACCGGGGCAGGCGCGCTTGGCGCTTCGGCGACCGCTGGCGCTGCGACGGCCTTCATCACATCCTCTTTCATGATCCGACCGTCCCGGCCCGAGCCTTGGACCTGATCGGGACTGAGGCCCTTTTCGGCCATCAGTTTCTTGGCAGACGGCGCATCTTCCACATCTTTGCCCGTCGCGGCAGCTGGCGCTGCGGCGGCAGGGGCCGGGTCCGCTGCGGCGGGGGCGGCAGCAACCGCGCCCGCCCCACCGATCACGGCCAGCTTGGCAGAGGCCTCAACCGTATCGCCTTCCTTGGCCAGGATTTCGGTGAGCGTGCCGGCAGCGGGCGCGGGCACTTCGACCGACACTTTGTCGGTCTCTAATTCACACAGCATTTCATCTTGGGCGACCGCATCACCAACCGCTTTGAACCAAGTGGACACGGTGGCCTCGGTCACGCTTTCGCCCAGGGTCGGCACCATCACATCAACGGAGGCGCCACCGCCAGCCCCACCTGCACCGGCGCCATTGGCCGCGGCGGGGGCCGGCGCGGCTTCTTCTGCTTTCGCAGCCGGGGCGGGCGCCGCGCCCTCGCCTTCGCTCAAGGTTGCCAGCAGCGCATCGACGCCGACGGTTTCGCCTTCACCCGCCACGATCTCGGCCAAGGTTCCCGCGGACGGCGAGGGCACTTCAACCGTCACCTTGTCGGTTTCCAACTCACAGAGCATCTCATCCACGGCCACAGCCTCGCCCGGCTTCTTGAACCAGGTGGCCACCGTGGCCTCGGTGACGCTTTCGCCCAAGGTGGGCACGCGAACTTCAATCGACATCTTCTTTACCCTTCGATGCTCAGCGCGTCGGTCACGAGCGCGGATTGTTGTGCTTTGTGTTGGCTGGCAAGCCCCGTGGCGGGCGAGGCCGTGGCTGCCCGGCCCGCGTAACGCGGCCTGGTATGTTTGGCGCCGATCCGGGTTAGGACCCATTCGATATTGGGCTCAACGAAGCTCCAGCCGCCTTGGTTCTTGGGCTCTTCCTGGCACCAGACCATCTCAGCGCCCTTGAAGCGCTCCAGCTCTTTCACAAGCGCCAGGGCCGGGAACGGATAGAACTGCTCCAACCGCAGGAGATAGACATCGTCCAACCCTTGAGCATCACGTTCTTCTAGAAGATCATAATAGACCTTACCCGAACACATCACGACCCGTTTGATCTTGTCATCGGGTTTCAGCTTGGTCTCGGAATTGCCCTTCTGGGCATCGTCCCATAGCACCCGGTGGAAGCTGGACCCGGTGGTAAAATCCTCCGCCTCACTGATCGCCATCTTGTGCCGCAGAAGCGATTTCGGCGTCATCAACACCAAGGGTTTCCGGAAATCCCGATGGATCTGCCGCCGCAGAATGTGGAAGTAATTCGCAGGGGTCGTGCAATTGGCGACGATCCAATTGTCCTCCGCACACATCTGCAAGAACCGCTCCAACCGGGCGGAGGAGTGTTCCGGCCCCTGCCCCTCAAACCCATGCGGCAAGAGCATCACCAGGCCCGACATGCGCAGCCATTTGCGTTCGCCAGACGAGATGAACTGGTCAAACATGATCTGCGCACCATTGGCGAAATCGCCGAACTGCGCCTCCCACAGGACCAGCGCATTTGGTTCGGCCAGGGAATAGCCGTATTCGAAGCCAAGCACCGCGTATTCCGATAGCATCGAGTCGATGACTTCGTAATGAGCTTGACCTTCGCGGACATGGTTCAGCGGATAATGCCGGTCTTCGGTGGATTGATCGACAAGGCCGGAATGCCGCTGGCTGAACGTGCCGCGGGTGGAATCCTGACCGGCAAGGCGCACCGGATACCCCTCGGTCAGAAGGGACCCAAAGGCAATTGCTTCAGCGGTGGCCCAATCGAAGCCTTTGCCGCTGTCGAACATCTCTTTCTTCGTGTCGAGGAGCCGCCCAACCGTCTTATGCAGGCTGAAGCCCTCGGGCGGCCGGGTCAGGGCCGTGCCGATCTCGGCCAGCGTCTCTGGCTTGATCGAGGTCTGCCCCCGCTCATATTCCTCGCCCTGGCGGTCCAGATGGCTCCACCGGCCATCCAGCCAATCGGCTTTGTTCGGCTTGAATTCCTTGCCGGATTCGAACTCTTCGTTCAGATGGGCCTGGAAGGCCGCCTTCATATCCTCGATCTCACCTTCGGGGATCAGCCCGTCTTTGACCAGCCGCTCTGTATAGAGCTGGAGCGTGGTCTTATGGGTCTTGATCTTCTTATACATGATCGGGTTGGTGAACATGGGCTCATCGCCCTCATTGTGCCCAAACCGGCGATAGCAGAAGATGTCGATCACCACGTCCTTGCCGAATTTCTGGCGGAACTCGGTCGCGACCCTGGCGGCGTGGACCACGGCCTCCGGGTCGTCGCCATTCACGTGGAAAATCGGCGCCTCCACCATCAGCGCGATATCCGTGGGATACGGCGACGAGCGGGAGAAGTGGGGCGCGGTCGTGAACCCGATCTGGTTGTTCACCACGATATGCATGGTGCCGCCGGTCTTGTGCCCGCGCAGACCCGAAGGCTTTGGCCTC
>JANQNZ010000283.1 GCA_028279315.1 Rhodophyticola sp.
CGGCAAGACCGAGGTCGCGATGCGCGCCGCTTTTGTCGCCGCCGCCGCCGGGCAGCAGGTGGCGGTGATTGCGCCCACGACACTTCTGGCTCGCCAACATGCGAAGACCTTCGGTGACCGCTTCCGCGGCTTTCCTATCAATGTCAGACAGTTATCCCGCTTTGTTCCGGCGAAGGAGGCCGCGGATACGCGCAAAGGCCTGGCCGATGGCAGCATCGATATCTGCATTGGCACCCATGCGCTTCTGGCCAAAGGCATCCGGTTCCAGAATCTGGGCCTCCTGATCATTGATGAGGAACAGCGCTTCGGCGTCACCCATAAGGAACGCTTGAAGGAGATGAAGTCGGAGGTCCACGTCCTCACCCTCTCGGCCACGCCGATCCCGCGGACGTTGCAAATGTCACTTTCCGGCGTCCGTGACCTCAGCCTCATCGGCACCCCGCCGGTGGATCGGCTGGCGATCCGCACCTATGTCAGCGAATTCGACGCTGTGACATTGCGCGAGGCGCTTTTGCGCGAACATTACCGGGGTGGGCAAAGCTTCTATGTGGTCCCCCGCATCCGCGACCTGCCCGAGATCGAGGAATTCCTGACCACTCACGTCCCCGAAGTCTCTTATGTCGTCGCCCATGGCCAAATGGCGGCGGGTGAGCTCGATGACCGGATGAACGCCTTCTATGACGGGAAATACGATGTGCTTCTGGCCACCACAATTGTGGAATCGGGCATCGACATCCCCACGGCGAACACGATGGTTGTGCACCGCGCCGACCGTTACGGCCTAGCGCAGCTTTACCAGATCCGGGGGCGCGTCGGGCGCTCCAAAACCCGGGCCTATGCTTATCTCACCACCAAACCCCGCGCGCCACTCACGCCCGCGGCGGAAAAACGGCTCCGCGTTTTGGGCTCCCTCGACAGCCTCGGCGCGGGCTTCACCATCGCCTCCCAAGATCTCGATATCCGCGGCGCGGGCAATATCGTGGGCGAGGAGCAATCCGGCCATGTGCGCGAGGTGGGTTTCGAGCTTTACCAATCCATGCTGGAAGAGGCGATTGCCAATATCCGCTCCGGCGCGGGCGAAGCGCGGCTCGACGAAGACGGGCAATGGGCACCGCAGATCAATCTTGGCGTGCCTGTCTTGATCCCCGAGGCTTATGTGCCCGATCTTGATGTGCGCCTTGGGCTCTACCGGCGGCTCTCACAGCTTGCGACGAAGGTCGAGTTGGAAGGCTTCGCCGCCGAGCTTATCGACCGCTTCGGGAAGCTCCCGCGGGAGGTCAACACGTTGCTTCTGGTGATCCGCATTAAGGCCATGTGCAAACGCGCCGGGATCGCGCGGCTGGATGCCGGACCCAAAGGCGCCACGATCCAATTTCACAACGACAAATTCGCCAATCCCGCCGGTCTAGTGGAGTTTGTCGAAGACCAACGGGGCCTCGCCAAGATCCGCGACAACAAGATCGTCGTGCGCCGGGATTGGGCGCGGGAGGCCGATAAGATCAAAGGCGCCTTTGCCGTGGCGCGTGATCTGGCGCAGAAAGCCGCCGCCTGATCGGCCTCCGCTCATCAGGCCGCCAGGCTCAATACATGCGGGATCCTATTTCAGACCACGTGCCCTAGGGTTGGCGCCGGACCGCCTCCGGCGGGCGTATTTGTGAAACGTTTCGCGAAGAACCTGCCCCACAGATTTTCGCGAAACGCAGCGCAACAGCCAATCGTGGCACGCGTTTCGCCTTTCGCTGATATCTCAGGTGAACGGCGAAACGCTGTCGGAAAGATGAAGGCACAATTCTAATCAAATTATCTGCATCTTTGCTTCCAAAATACCTCCGGGGTTTGGGGCAGCGCCCCAATCGCCCGCAGGGCAAAGCAAGGATGACGCGCCGGAAGGCGCGCCGCTTGATCAGACACCTTCCCGCGGCATCTTCAGCATGATCATGGCGCCCAGAAGCGCGCAGAGGCCGGTTGCAGTGGCCAGTGGAATCGGCGTCCCGTCATAAAGCTGCCCGATGGTCGCGCCCAAAGCTGCGCCGCCAATGGTCGCCAACGACCCCATCAGCGAGGAGGCGAGCCCCGCGATATGGCCCAACGGCTCCAGCGCCAGAGCATTCAGATTGCCGATGGTGAAGCCAAGCATCGCAAAGACGGTCACGCTCCAAGCAAAATAGGCCCAATACTCCGCGTCCCCAAACACCCCGCTCATGAAGGCCGCGAGGGCGAGAGCCGAAAGCCCTGCCTGGATCCAGAGCGCCTGCCGCACCAAAGGCCGCATCCCCAACCGGATTACCAACCGACCGTTCAAGGGGGCCGCCGGGGCCGCGATCAGGGCCATGGCCGCGAACCAATAGGGGAAGTTCTCGCCCTGGTCATAGGTGAGGTCAAAGACCTGTTGGATCGAGGAAATCGTTCCGAAGAGCGCGCCGAAGATGAGCGTTTGAACCAGGATCGACAGTTGCATCTGCCGATGGCTCAAGGCCTCGCGCAGGCCCGCGCCAAGCACCGCGGGCTGCAAGCTACGACGGAGTTGTGGCGGCAAGGTTTCAGGCTGGCGGATTGTAAGCCACCCTACGGAGATCACAGAAAACAAAAGAAAAACAATGAAGATCGCGCGCCAGCCAAAGCCTGCGATGATCGCCGCTCCGATCAGGGGCGCCACCGCCGGGAAAAGCGTGAAGACCAGCATCGCGAAGGACACAACCCGCGCCATCTGCCGGCCTGAGTAAAGGTCCCGCACCATGGCGAGCGACACCACCCGCGGCCCCGCTGCGCCAAGGCCCTGGATCACGCGGGCGATCAAGACCATCTCAAGGGTCGGCGCCACATAGGCCAGCGCTGCACCAGCCATATAAAGCGCCGCGCCCGCCACGATGATGCGCTTTCGGCCAAACCGGTCCGACAGTGGTCCCGCAAAGAACGTCCCGATCCCCATGCCAAGAACGAAGCTTGTCAGGATGAGCTGCGCGAGCGTCGGCGCATCCGGCGTCAGCTCCTCAGCGATCTCGGGCAGGGCGGGCAGCATCGCGTCGATTGAAAAGGCGATGGTGGCGAACATCATGCCCATGAGTGCGATGAACTCGGTCATCGACAGGCGCGGTTGTGCGGCCACAGGGCTCGCCGTGTCGCTCATGGGCCAAGCTTTCGGGTTCGGCGCGCGCTCATTCCGCCGCCTTTACCTGGGCGGCGATCTCCTCGATCACTTTGCCCCACAGGTCCGGCGGTTGCGCGCCGCGCAGGACATGCTGATTGGCGACCACGAAAGTCGGCACCCCGGTCACGCCGCGGGCGCGGGCATGGGCGTCGCGGGCGCTTATGTCCTCGGCATCGGCGTCGCTGGCCAACAGCCGCTCCACCATCGCTTTGTCGAGGCCCGCCGCGCCGCCGATCTCGGCCAGCTCTGCTTTATCGCCGATATCGCGCCCCTCCTGGAAATAGGCCTTGAAAAGTGCCGCCACGACCGGCGTTTGCCGCCCCTCAAGCCCCGCCCAATGGATCAGCCGATGGGCATCAAGCGTGTTGGGTGTGCGTTTGATGCCTTCGAAATCAATCACCAACCCCGCGGCTTCGGCATGTTCGACCACGGGCGCATAGGCCGCAACCGCGCCGTCCTTGCCGCCAAACTTCGCCTCCAGATAAGCGCGCCGGTCCATGCCGCCTTTAGGCATATCGGGGTTCAGCTGAAACGGATGCCACTCAATGACAAACGGATGATCGCCCGCGGCCTCCAAGGCCCGGTCCAGATTTGCTTTGCCGATGAAGCACCAGGGGCAGATCGGATCGGACAGGATGTCGAGTTTGATCATGATGGCTCCTTCATCAGCGCCGCAAGCGACCGCCGGTCAAGCTTACCATTGGCCGTGCGGGGTAGGGTATCAAACCGGGTGTAAAGGCGGGGTTGCTTGTAACGCGCGAGCCTGGCCTCAGCCCAGGATCGCAAGCTATCGGGTTCTGCCGACCCCGTATAGCCCAACGCGATGACAAATGTGTCGCGTTTGACCTCGACCGGCGCGGCGGCGCAATCGGTGAGGTCCGGTGCGCCGTCAAAGGCCGCTTCAACCTCCAGCGGAGAGACGCGAAACCCGCCCGTGGTCATCAGATCGTCGCGCCGCCCGGCATAGCGGATCGCGCCGTCCGGGTCTTCATGCACAAGATCACCGGTCAGGAACCAATCGCCGGTCAGAGGAAGGTCCAGCCCGTCTTCGCGGAGATAGCCGATCATCAGGCCAAGATCGGAGCGATGGATCGCAAGAACACCGGTGTCGCCGAGCGCAGCGGGGGCGCCTGCGTCGTTTAGAACCGCGATGCGTCGGCCGGGCTGCGGATAACCCAAAGTGCCGTTTGGCGCGGGCCGGGCAGGGGAGCCGGAGAGGAAAGTCGAGCATTCCGACATGCCCAGGGCCTCGTGCACGGGCGTTCCGGTTGCCTCCTCCCAGGTGGCGCGCAGGGCTTCGGGGAGTTTCTCGCCAGCGCTTAGCCCATGGCGGAGTTTCGGCAGGCTGAGGGGAGTGTGGTCTTTCAAGAACTTCCGGTAAACCCCGGGAGCGGCGGCAAAAATCGTCGCATCATGGCGTCTCAAAAGAAGTGGAAGCGCGCTTGGGTCAAGCCCTTCGGCGGGGATTAACGCCGTGGCCCCAATGGCCCAAGGGTCCAGCAACCCGGTGCCAAGAGTGAAGGTCCAATTGAACGCGCCCGCATGCAGGAGCCGGTCGTCGGGCCTCAACCCATACCACCCGTCCCACATCATCCGCCGCGCCCAAACCGCGCGATGGGCATGGGCGACCGCCCGGGGTTGGCCGGAGGTGCCTGAGGTGAAGACAAGATAGGCCAGGCGATCGGGGTCGCCCATGACATAATCGGAAGGCGAATGCTGCATGAGGGATGTCAGATCGGTCACGACCAAGCAGGGGGCGGGGTCGGGCAAGGCGGTGCCGGGGCCAGCGAGGATCAGCTTCGGTGTGATGACCTGCGTCAGCCGCGTGATCTCGGGCACCGTCAGTTGGGCGGAGGTCGGCACAGGGATCAGCCCCGCCGCAACTGCGCCTAAAAAAGCGATGGGGAACTCCGGTGTGTTACCGAGCCTCAGAAGGACACGGTCGCCGGGCTCTAGGCCCTGAACCAGAAGCCCGCTCGCCATACCCCGCACGGCGCCCTCTAGCCTTGCGTAGCTCCACCGCTCCGATCCCGTCGGCGACAAGACGGCAAGCGCAATCTTGTCGGGCACACGGGCCCCCGCCGCCAAGACATAAGCCGCGAGGTTGAACGGGTTGGGGCAGGGGGCCGACATCCGCCTTGGCTAGGCGTTCCGGCGCCTTGGGGCAAGACCTGGTGGGGGTCAGCCGTCACCTGTCGAAAACACCTGCCGCGCCACCAGAACCGCCAAACCCGCCCCCAAAAGCTGCATCACGATGAAAAGCGGCATGTTCCCGGGCAGAATGCCCGCAAAGGTATCCGTCAGGGACCGGGCAATGGTTACCGCCGGATTGGCGAAGCTGGTTGAGGAGGTGAACCAATAGGCCCCGGTGATATAGAGCCCAACCAAGGTCGGGATGGCGGCGGGCGCATGGCGGATACCCCCGAAGATCACAAAGGCCAGGCCAAATGTCGCGATGATCTCAGAGAACCACTGCGACGCCCCCGTGCGGACCGTGTTGGAGAGCTGCAAAACCGGCAATTCAAACATCAAATGCGCGGCCCAGACCCCAAGGATGCCCGCGGCGATCTGCACGATGACATAAGCCAAGGCGGCCCCCGCCGCAATTTCCCCGCGCAAGAGGAAGGCGAAGGTGACGGCCGGGTTGAAATGCGCGCCAGAAATGGGGCCGAAGATCGTGATGATCACATAAAGGATTGCACCGGTCGCAATCGCATTGGCCAAAAGCGCAACAGCTGTGTTGTCGGGCGAAAGCGCCGCCGCCATGATGCCGGAGCCAACCACACCAATTAGCAGGAAGGCTGTGCCGATCCCCTCGGCCAGGAGTTTATTGAGCATCCGTCCGCTCTCCGATCTTGATGAGCGCGGCTTGAAGCTCAGCGCGGGGGTAGGTTTCAAAAGGCAGGGCAAACAGCGCCTCGGCCCGGGCGTTGAGCGCGGCATAGGCGGTCTCAAAGGCAGTGGCCCATTCCGGCTGCGCCGCTTTGGCGGGATCTTCCACGCCCCAATGGGCGCGCACCGGGGCACCTGGCCAGATCGGGCAGGTCTCATCGGCGGCGGACCCGCAGACGGTAATCACGGCGTCCATCTCAGGCGCGCCGTCCACGCCGAACTCATCCCAGCTTTTCGATCGGGCGCCGTTCGTGTCATATCCCCGCTCTGCCAGAAGCGTCAGCGACTGCGGATGCACCCGGCCCGTCGGCTGCGATCCGGCGGAATAGGCTTGGATCCGTCCGCCCGAGTCATGGGTCAGGATATGCTCAAGGAGAATCGACCGGGCCGAGTTCCCGGTGCAAAGAACAAGAAAATTCAGCATGTTATCTGGCGCTACTCTTGTGATTTCAATTGCCCGATCCGGTCCGCCTCAGCTTGTAGCGACATCCGGTCAAGCGTGTCGAGCGGAAGCTCTGCAAAGGCGGAGATACGGGTGTTGAGCGTCCTGTATGCATCCGCAAAGGCCAGCGACACCTCCGCCTCACTGCCGGTGGCCGCCGCCGGGTCCGGCAGGCCCCAATGGGCCGAGATCGGTTGGCCGGGCCAGGCCGGGCATTCCTCATTCGCCGCGTGATCGCAGACCGTGAAGACAAAATCGAAAACCGGCGCGTCCGGCCCTTGCATCTCATCTAGGTCTTTGGAGCGGAGCCCGCTTATGTCATGGCCATTCCGCTCAAGGATATGGAGCACATTAGGGTTCACTTCACCTGCGGGCCGGGTGCCGGCGGAGTAGGTCTGGAACCGACCCTCGCCCGCTTTGTTCAGCAGCACCTCGGCCAGGATCGACCGGGCCGAGTTCCCGGTACAGATGAAGAGCACGTTCTTTTCGTCGGACATGGGCAGCGTCTCCTCCGTCGCCAATGAATGGGGCGCGCACAGATCGGGGCGGCCCCGGCAGCATTCGCCAAGCAGATATTGGGTGAAGGCCCGGGTCTGCTCAGCCACAAGGGTGTAATGGAGTGCGGTGCCATCGCGGCGCGCGCGGATCAGGCCCGCATCGCTCAGGCTGTTCAGATGCGCCGACAGCGTGTTGCGCTTCAGCCCGCAAATCTCGGCAATCTCGCTTGGGCGCAACTCTTGCGGGGCCCGGCGGGCAAGAAGCCGGAAGACCTGAAGCCGGGCCTCATGGCCAAGCGCGGTCAGCGCCTTCACTGCTGCATCTCCATCCATAATTCACGTATTCATGAATTATGGAATTATAGCAAGACCAAATCGCGTCTCGAGGCGGCGCGTTTCAGAGAATTCTCGAAACGCGTCAGTTAAACATCACCACCAGATCGACGCTGCTTTCCGTCCCGATCTTCTCGAAATGGCTGTCCAGGAAGGCGTCGCAAGCCGTCCGCCCCGCCGCACGCAACTGATGCAGGACTTGCGGCGTCGCCACCATCTTCGTCGCCACCGACAATTGCCGCATCAGCGCATCATCGGCGACCATATGGATCAGCACATTTTTCATGCTGCCCGGCGCCAGGCGCCCGTCGGACAAAAGACGTTGCACAAATTCGATGGCCCGAAGTTCGCGCAGAAGCGAGGTGTTGAAGCTGATCTCATTGATCCGATTCTGGATCGCCCGGGCCGAGGTCGGCACCTCGTCCCGGAACAGCGGGTTGATATTCACAACCAAGATGTCGCTTGGCAGATCATCATGGAAAAGCGGGAAAAGCGCGGGGTTGCCGGTATAGCCGCCATCCCAATAGGCCTCTCGTTCGCCGGTATCCGGGTCATCGATTTCCACGGCCTGGAACAACGTCGGCAAACAGGCAGACGCCATGATCGCTTCAGGTGTGATGTGATCGCCATCGAAGATGCGGATCTTTCCGGTGCGCACATTGGTGGCGCAGATATGGAACTCCGGCCCTTCGACGCAGCAGATATTCTCGTAATGCAGCCTCTCGACAATCGGCCTCAACGGGTTCTGATAGAAGGGCCCGTAACTGTAAGGGCTGACGACCCGGCTGAGGCTGTCGGACATCGCAAAGGGCAGGGAGCTTTCGATCAAATGACTGATCGCGGCGGGGGAGGCGGCATTCAGCCACCCTTCGAACCGCTCATCGGTGATTGCGCCCACCTGCTCCCAAACCCATTCAAGCGCCTCAAGCGCCAAGTCCCGACTGCCTTGCGAGAGGCCCGATTTCACCGCCGCCCCGTTGAGCGCCCCGGCGGAGGTGCCGGAGATCGCCGCGATCTCTAGCCGCTCATCTTCCAGAATCCGATCCAGCACGCCCCAGGTGAATGCCCCATGGGCGCCGCCGCCTTGCAGGGCCAAATTGATCCGCTTCACCTCAGCCATGGGCACGCGCCCTTCTTTGCTTACCAAATACTCCGGGGGAGCCGCCGCAGACGGCGGGGGCAGAGCCCCCAAAACGCATGACGGAGCCCGACGTCACGCTCACAAGGCGGTCCACCCACCATCGACGCTGATCGCCGTCCCGGTAATCTGGGCCGCGGCGTCAGAGCAGAGAAAGACCGCCGTGCCGCCCATCTGCTCGACGGTTGCAAACTCTTTCGAGGGCTGG
>JANQNZ010000307.1 GCA_028279315.1 Rhodophyticola sp.
TCGCGTCGGGGTTCTCCCCCTTTTCGCGGGCGCGCAGAACCCGGGTCAGCGGGCGGAGGGGCGTGCGCAAACTCATGGCAGCAACTCCGGCGAGGACGCGCTTTCGATCAGCGCCTCGTCAATCAATTGGTCCAGAAGTGTTGGGTAGGCGATTTGGTGCACATCGCCGAAATGTTCGGGTGTCATCGGCATGAGCTGCAGGCGCTCGAAATTCAGATCGGCCAGCTCGCGCAACCGGTCGGGGCGGTTCAGATAGGCCCATTCGGCGCGGAGGACCGCCAGCCGCTCCCTCTCCGCCCCGATCTCGTGCTGAAGCTGCTCAACCTCGCGGATCGCATGTTGGGTCAGGATATTCTGGTGATAAGCCCAATAGCCAAGCCCGATCACCGCCAGGGCCGCCAGAACCGTGAGCAATCCGCGCATCAGGTGAGCCCTCCGATATCGGGCAAACCCAAAACGTCACGCGAAACCGGTTCCGCGGGCGTCTCCGTCCGGCGCGCGACCCGCAATTTGGCGGAGCGTGCGCGGGGGTTCTGGGCGATCTCCTCGGCCTCGGGCGCAATCGCCCGGCGCGGGGTCAACGTGAAGGCCGGCGCGCGCGCCGCCTGTTCCGGCTGATAGCGGGAGCCGCCACCGCCGGTGCTCGCCCGATCTTGCAGGAAGCGTTTCACGATCCGGTCTTCCAGCGAGTGGAAGGTGACCACGGCCAGCGCGCCGCCTGGTTTCAACGCCCGCTCCGCCGCTTGCAAGCCTTCGGCCAATTGCCCGAATTCATCATTCACCGCGATGCGGATTGCTTGGAAGGAGCGTGTCGCCGGATGGCTTTGCCCTGGCTTGGCGCGCGGCAGGCATTTCTCAATGATCCCCGCCAGTTGCCCGGTGCGGCTGATCCGCGCTTCGGCCCGCGCCGCGACGATCGCTTTGGCAATCCGCCGCGCCGCGCGCTCTTCGCCATAATGGTAGAGAATGTCGGCCAGAAGCGCCTCGGACGCCTCATTCACCAGGTCTTCGGCGGACAGCCCCGCCTGCCCCATCCGCATGTCCAAAGGCCCGTCACGGAGGAAGGAGAACCCGCGCTCCGCCTGATCAAGCTGCATGGAGGACACACCCAGATCCAACACCACCCCGTCCAAACTTGGAAACCCCGCCGCGGCGGCCAACTCATCCAGGCTGGAAAACGTGCCCGGTGCCATCACCAGCCGATCCCCCCATATCGCGGACCACGCCCCGGCCATCTCAAACGCCAATGGGTCGCGATCCACCGCAATCACCTTGTCTGCCCCCGCCTCAAGCAAGCCACGGGCGTAACCACCAGCGCCGAAAGTGCCGTCGAGCCAGGTGCCCGAGACCGGCGCGACCGCGCGCAGGATTGCCCCAAGGAGAACCCGAATATGGGGCGCCGCCTCTGGCGCCATCCTTAACCCTCGCCATCTTGCCCGCCGGCCTGTCCTGCCAGCGAAAGCGGATCGAAGAAGTCATTGCCTTGCCCCAGGGCCTCTAGCATCGCCTCAACATCCTGATCCGCCGAGGCCCCATCCGCGGCGTTGAGGATGTGGAATTTGTCACCTTTGCCTTGGAAGAGCGCTTCGCCCTCCAAGCCAATTTTCTCCCGCGCCTGTTGGGAGAGGACGAGCCGCCCGGTGTCGTCGACGCTGGTCTCGTCACATTTCGAGTAATAGAGGAATTCCAAGGCCGCCCGGACGGGCGAGCCGCGCTTTTCGGCCTGAATGATCGCGTCGATCTCATCAAAGGCGTCGCCCGAGAGGCATTCCAGGTAATTGGCCTTGGGGTTGCCATAAGCGATGTAAAGCCTGGGCGCGCCGCCCGGTTGATACTGTTTGTCGGAGTTCTGCAGGACACGACGGAACTTGACCGGGATCGACACCCGGCCTTTTCCATCCACTTTGTTCAGGCTTTCGCCCTGAAACCTGCGCTCCACTGTCCCGCGCCTTATGTCACCCCCGGAGTGATCCCGATGCGCCCCGCAATGGACAACGGCGGATCGGGCAAGCTGCCACTGCCCAATCCGCCGCCCTCGTCCCATTGCTGGGTGTCCGACTGCGCAGGCCACCTGGGGGGATGTCTGCTCGCTTGCGCGCCGGATCTCTTTGTTCAGCGTGTGAGATTGCCTGTATGAACCTGCCGTTTGTTCTTGTTCGTCAGAGCCTTGCTGGCCCTGTTTGATCTCATCTGCTGCCCGAGTGTTGTCTCATGGAACTATTTCCCAATCAATCCCTTTTTTTGGGATTTTCCCCCAAGATGTGGTTTTGGGCGGAGTCACAACACAAGAGATTGTGCCGATTTCGGCGGATTTCACCTACAGATTGTGTCGAGATTGGAAACGAACCCAAGATGTGGGGCATGCCAGGGAATGGGGCGCCGTGGGAAAAATATCCAAGGAAACGCGCCAGAGCGGGGTCCGCCCCCCAAGAAACGGCCCAGACAGGCACGAATCACCCCTTCATCTTTCCCCAAATACGCCCGCCGGAGGCGGTCTGCGGCCTGCCGCTGGCGAAACCAGGGTCAATTGGCGTCGAACGATCATGCCGCAGTACCGCATAACCGCAGTTCTCCTTCCCCCGCCCGAATAATGCGCCGAAGGCGCCCGGCATCGACACGTTGCCGGCAGGCGGTTTTCGAAGAAAACCTGCCGAGAGGGGCCGCCCCTGCGGTCTGGCGATTTGGCTGAGCCTGGGTGCTGAGATCGGAGCGAGGCCGGATTTTGCAACCATAAAGCGCTGCCACTCACAGGTCGGATCGCCAGCCCTCGGCCTGTCGATGCCCGGCTC
>JANQNZ010000317.1 GCA_028279315.1 Rhodophyticola sp.
GCGCGTCGATCTGCTCGGTCACTTTCATGGTCCCGATCTCAGCCGCAATGGCCGAGGCGACGCGGCCTGCCACCATCAGCCCACCCAAGACCGGCCCGAGTTCCCGCGCGATGCCGATGGCGACGATCTGCGGTACCACGGCCTCGGCATTAAACCGGCTGCCGCCGGCGAAGATTTGCAAGGCCAGCGCGCCGCCGGTGAAAAGCGCGGTTAGGCCCACGACTGGCAAGCTGAGCCAGCCGATACTCATGAGTGCGTGGACGAACTCGCGCGGGTAGAAGGGCGGGCGGAGGAGGTGGCTGAGGGTTTGCAAAGCGAAGATTGTGACTTTGCCGATCTCAGCCAGAAGGGTGAGGGTGGAGCGGCCAATCGCGCCCAAGGGATAGAGGAGCGTCATGATACGCCCCCTTCATAATGCCGGGTGTAGCGCCCCCCGAGCGAGGTCAGGATTTCATAGCCAATCGTGCCCGCGGCTTCGGCCAGGTCGTCGATGCTTTGGTGGGGGGCCAGGATGTCCAGGCTCTCGGGCACTTCGTCCAGATGCGTGACATCAACCCCCATCAGGTCCATCGAGACGCGGCCCGCCAGCGGGCAAGGCGTGTCACCTGCGTAAAGCACGCCGGTCCCCGTCATCGCCCGGATCAACCCGTCGGCATAGCCGCCGGAGATGGTGGCGATCCGGGTTGGGGCCTGAGCCACAAATGTCGCGCCATAGCCAACGGTTTCACCGGGGGCGAGGTCACGGGTTTGGACCACGGGGAGCGAGAGGCGGACAACCGGCGTGGCGTCTGTGAAGGGCAAGCCACCGTAAAGCCCGATGCCGGGGCGCGTCAGGTCGAAATGGTAATCCGGCCCAAGCAGAATGCCTCCGGTGGCACTGAGCGACCGCGGCGCCGTGACGCCCGCTGTCATCTCGGTGAAGGTGCGCAATTGATCTTGGTTCTGCGGGTGGTCTGGCTCATCGGCAGAGGCCAGGTGGCTCATCACCAGCTTGAGCGGCCCCGCCTCCATCTCCGCGCGGCAGGTGGCCCAATCGGCGGGTTCCAGCCCCAACCGGTTCATGCCGGTGTCAAGCTGCACCCCATAAGGCGCGTCTGGCAGCGACGCCTGATGGCGCGCCCATTGCTCTGCGCTGTTGAGTATCGGCACCAGCCGCGCGGCGCGGAGCAACCCGGTATCGCCCGCCATATGGCCCGAGAAAACGCCGATCTCGACATCGGGCCCAAGCGCGGCCCGGACGCCCGCGCCTTCCTCAGCGACAGCCACAAAAAACCACCGCGCGCCTGCCGCGGCCAGGGTCTTGGCCACCGGTGCCACGCCCAACCCATACCCATCGGCCTTCACCACCGCGCCGGTTGCGCCCGCGCTCTTGGCGTCAAGCGCCCGCCAATTCGCGGCAATGGCGTCCAGATCGATATGCAACATGCCCGTGGCCATGGCGCCTCTCTCACGGCTCGGCCGCCCGCGGTCAAGAGGCGGGCAGGGTCAAATCCCGTCTCGGCCTCTTCTCTATCCCAAAAATATGGCCGCCGGAGGCATCCGACGCGGGCCAAAGACACGCCGGTTGGCGGTCATTGAAACCCGTCGGTCCCGCCACCCGCCTGCCAAGGCTTCGCGAGATTGCCGAATTTCGTAAACCGACCCTCAAAGCTCAGATCCACCGAGCCCACAGGCCCGTGACGCTGCTTGCCGATGATGATCTCGGCCTTGCCGTGAAGCTGCTCCATCTCCTGCTGCCATTTCGCCATGGCTTCCAGGTTCTCTTCGCCGGGCTTTTCGCGCTCTTTGTAGTATTCCCCGCGATAGACAAACATCACCACATCGGCGTCTTGCTCGATGGAGCCGGATTCGCGCAGATCGCTGAGTTGCGGGCGTTTGTCGTCGCGTTGCTCCACCTGACGCGAAAGTTGCGAAAGTGCAATCACGGGGATGTCGAGTTCCTTGGCGATCGCCTTCAGCCCTTGGGTGATTTCGGACACTTCGTTGACGCGGCTGTCCTTGGCTGAGGCGGGGCGGACCAGTTGCAGATAATCGATGATCAGAAGGTCCAGCCCATGGGGCGCCCGCTTCAGGCGCCGGGCGCGGGCAGCCAATTGGCTGATCGGGAGCGCCGGCGTGTCGTCGATATAGAGCGGGCAGCTTTCCAAATCCTGGGCGGCGCGCAGGTAGCGTTGGAATTCCTGCTCGTTCAGATCACCTTTCCGGATCATCTCCGACGGCACTTCAGAGGCTTCGGACAAAACCCGTTGCGCCAATTGCGCCGCCGACATCTCCAAGCTGAAGAAGCCCACGACCCCGCCATTGACGGTGCCTTCGGAGCCATCGGGTTTGCGCCCGCGTTTCCAGGCTTTGGCGACATTAAAGGCGATGTTTGTGGCGAGCGAGGTCTTGCCCATCGACGGGCGGCCCGCCAGGATCAGAAGGTCCGAATTGTGCAAGCCCCCCAACATCTTATCCATGTCAGTCAGTCCGGTGGAGATCCCCGCCAATCCGCCATCCCGGTGATAAGCCGCATTGGCGATATCGACCGCGTCCGTCAGCGCACGGAGGAAGCTTTGGAACCCGCGTGAGGTGGTGCCGGTGGAGGCGAGTTTGAAAAGGTCCGCCTCGGCCTCCACGATCTGCTCATCGGGGGTTGCGTCATCACGCACGGTCTGCGCCCGGTCGGCGATAGTGCGGCCCAGATCGATCAACTCCCGCCGCAAGGCCAGATCATGGATCAGTTGCGCATAATCCCGCGCGGCGGAGGTCGCGATGGCCGAGAGTTGCAGGCGGAGCAGATATTCCGGGCCCCCAAGCGCTTTCAGCCCGTCGTGATCGGCCAGGAAATTCTTCAGCGTTGTGGCGTCGGTTTGCAGACCCTTGGTGATCCGGCCCGAGGCGGCGGCGAAGATATCCGCATGGACCGGATCGTAGAAATGATCCGGTTTCACCAGGTCATCGACCCGGTCGAGCACATCGTTGGACGACAGGACTGCGCCCAGAAGCTGCTGCTCGGCCTCGATATTATGCGGCAGGTCGGGGGAGGCATCAGCCTCTGGCATTTGCGCCTTAAGCGGCGTGATCTCTGTCATCTGCCTCCCCCGTCTCACTGCCCTCGGTTCTTGAGGTCCATCGCCTAATGCGCCCGCCTGTGGAGGGTCAATCTGGATATCTTGTGGATAGGCTGTGTGTGCTTTGAAGGCCCAGATATTGGGGTCTGACGGGGCGTTCTGTCAAGATGACGTGTGTCGAGCGCCCAAACACCGGCACGGCCCGAGCCTTCACATTTCTGTAACACTTGGGTTCGCTCAGCCTGGATCGCGGTCCGCGCGCCAAGCCTCGGGGTCGGCGAAGAATCGCTCCACCTCGACCAGCGTCGCTTCATCGAAATCGCCCGCCCGCCGCGCTTCTGCCAGGACATCGGCCCAAGTGCAAAGATAATGAAGCGCGACCCCCTCGGCGGCCAAGCTCGGGACGGTGTCAGGGAAGATATCATAGAAGAAGATCACCGCCGTATGGCCGCAACTCGCGCCGGTTTTGCGGATCGCCTCGACAAATGTCAGTTTCGAGCCGCCATCGGTGGTTAAATCCTCGACCAGAAGCACCCGCTCGCCTTCGGCCATCTCCCCTTCGATCTGGGCGTTCTTGCCATACCCTTTGGGCTTCTTGCGGACATAGCTCATCGGCAACGCCATGCGCTCGGCGACAAGGGCCGCGAAAGGGATGCCCGCCGTCTCGCCGCCCGCGATATTGTCGAAGGCTTCGAGCCCGGCGTTCCGCATCACGGTACAGGTTAAGAAATCCATCAGCGTGGAGCGGATGCGCGGGTAAGAGATGAGCTTCCGGCAATCGATATAGGTGGGCGCCTGTTTGCCAGAGGCATGGGTGAAAGGCTCCGCCGCATTGAAATGCACGGCACCGATATCGATCAGCATCCGCGCGGTCATTTGGGCCATGTTCGCGCTGTCGGGGTAGGTGGCGGGGATCATGGGCGCAGGTCTCCTTGGCCGGCCGGGGATGCCTCCGGCGGCCATATTTGTGGGATAGAGAAGATCAGACAACCACCCAATAAAGCGGGTGGCCCGGGTCGAACAGAGTCACGGGGCCTTCTCCGGTGTCGATTTTCTCGGGGTAAGGGATCGCCGTGGCGCGTTTTTCCAGGGTGATGGTCGCCTCATTGGGCGGCAGGCCGTAACGCGCGGGGCCGAAAAGCGAGGTGAAGCCTTCGAGCTTGTCGAGCGCGCCTTCTTCTTCGAACACATGGGCCAGGCAGCTCATCGTGTTGGTGGCGGAGAAGACGCCTGCACAGCCGCATTCGCTTTCCTTGTTCGGGTCGGTGTGGGGGGCGCTGTCGGTGCCGAGGAAGAAACGCGGGTTACCTGAGGTCGCGGCGCGGCGGAGCGCCTGTTGATGGGTGGAGCGTTTGGCCACCGGCAGGCAGTAGTAATGGGGCCGGATCCCGCCCACCAGCATATGGTTGCGGTTGATCATCAGGTGGTGGGTGGTGATCGTGCCCGCGATATCGCCCTGCGCCTCGGTCACATACTCGATCCCGTCTGAGGTCGTGATGTGTTCTAGGGTGACCTTCAACTCAGGCAGCCGGTGGCGGAGCGGCTCCAGAACCGTGTCGATGAACACCTTCTCGCGATCGAAGATATCGACCTCGGGCGTTGTCACCTCGCCATGGATGCAAAGCGGCAGGCCGATCTCGGCCATCTTTCCGAGAACCGAGGCGACTTTGGCGATGTCGCGCACGCCGGAGGCGGAGTTGGTGGTGGCCCCGGCAGGATAGAGCTTCACCGCCGTCACCAGCCCGGCGGCATGGGCCGCAGCCATATCTTCCGGGTCGGTGTCTTCGGTCAGATAGAGCGTCATCAGGGGCGCGAAATCCATGCCCTCAGGCAAGGCGGCCAGGATGCGGTCGCGATAGGCAGCGGCATCCGCACCGGTCACTACCGGCGGTACCAGATTCGGCATGATGATCGCGCGGGCGAAATGGCGGGCGGTTTCGGGCAGAACGGCCTCCAACATCGCGCCGTCACGCAGATGTAAGTGCCAATCATCGGGGCGGCGGAGTGTCAGGCGGGTCATGGGCCAAGGGGCTACACCGGGCGGGCGCCGGTGCCAAGAGGCCGAAGATGTTCACAGGCTGCCTGAATTTTGGGCGATCCGCGCGGCAAAGCGGCCCAACCCGGGGCCTTTTCTTGCCTTCGCACGCGCAGCATCTCTACGGTTCCCGTGATGTTTGATGCTGCCCCGCCCGAGACATTGCAACGGATTCGCGGTTCTGCAGAGGTCGTATTTGGCCCCGGCCCCGACGCGTGCCTGACCCACCTGTTCCAGGCAGGCGCGGCGAAAGCCATGCTGCCCCGGATGCATGGCCGCGCGCCGGAAGTGGTGTTTCTGAACACCGCGGGCGGGATCACTGGGGGGGACCGCTTGCACTATCGGCTGAGCCTAGAGGCGGGCGCCGAGGTGGTGGCCACGACGCAAACGGCGGAGCGGGCTTATCGAAGCGCCGGTGGGGTTGGGCAGGTCAGGGCGGAGCTGACCCTTGGCCCGGGCGCCACGCTCCACTGGTTGCCGCAGGAGCTGATCCTCTTCAACGGCGCGGCGCTCCATC
>JANQNZ010000329.1 GCA_028279315.1 Rhodophyticola sp.
AGCACGACCCGGCGCAAACCCGCCGCTTTGGGAGAGATTATATGACCTATCGCGCCCCCATCTCCGAAGTCAGTTTCTTGATGGAGCATGTGGTCGGCATGGACCGCGTCCGCGCGACGGAACGGTTTGCGGAGGCGACACCGGATGTGGTCCAGGCGATCCTGACCGAGGCGGGCAAGATGGCGGAAGAGGTTCTGGCGCCCCTCAACCGCGTCGGCGATCTGACCCCGGCACGGCTGGAGAACGGTGTGGTGCGCACGCCCCCTGGATATGCGGACGGCTATCGCGCAATTGCCGAGGGTGGCTATGTCGCGATCTCGGGCGATCCGGACTATGGCGGGCTGGGCCTGCCCCAGACAATCACAACCGCCGTCAATGAAATGATCGCCTCGTCCTGCCTGTCACTTCAATTGAACCCGCTGATGACCCAAGGACAGATCGAAGCACTGGAACATCACGCTTCGGACGAGTTGAAAGCGCTTTATCTGCCGAAGCTCATCTCGGGCACCTGGTCTGGCACGATGAACCTCAGCGAGCCGCAAGCCGGGTCGGATGTGGGCGCGCTCCGCACCAAGGCAGACCCAAATGGCGACGGGACTTATGCGGTGACGGGCCAGAAGATTTTCATCTCGTGGGGGGACAATGACTTCACCGAGAATGTCGTGCATCTGGTCCTGGCGCGCCTGCCTGACGGGGGGCCGGGAACCAAAGGGATCAGCCTGTTCCTGGTGCCGCGCGATCTGCCGGATGAGGCAGGTGAGCCCGGTGTGCGCAACAGCCTGAAAGTGGTGAGCCTGGAGCATAAGCTTGGCCTCCACGGCTCCCCCACGGCGGTGATGGAATATGACGGCGCCAAAGGCTGGCTGGTGGGCGAGGCCCATAAGGGGATGGCGGCGATGTTCACGATGATGAACAACGCGCGGCTTGGTGTTGGCGTGCAAGGTGTGGGCGTGGCCGAGGCGGCTTATCAGCACGCGCTCAGCTATGCCCAAGACCGCAAACAGGGCCGGACCCAGATTGAGGGCGGACGTGGCACCATCATTGACCACGCGGATGTGCGGCGCATGTTGACGGGCATGAAGGCGGAGACCTTTGCGGCCCGTGCTTTGTGCCTCGATCTTGCCGTCTCCATCGACCTGGCCCATGCCACGGGCGATCCGGGCATGGAGGCGCGCGCGGCCTTCTTGACGCCGATTGCCAAAGCCTATGGCTCTGAGGTTGGTATCCGTGTGGCCGACACCGGCATCCAGGTCCATGGCGGTATGGGCTTCATCGAAGAAACCGGCGCCGCGCAATACCTGCGCGATGTGCGGGTGGCCGCGATCTATGAAGGCACAAGCGGGATCCAAGCGATGGATCTTGTGGGCCGAAAGCTGATGGATGGCGGCGCGGCGGCGGAGGCGCTGTTGGATGAGATTGCCGATGCCGCAACCGACAGCCCCATAGGCGCACCGCTCACCGAAGCGGTGGCCGCGCTGCGAACCGCCACGGCTGCCATGGTTGAGATGGGCCTGACCGACCGCCTTGCCGGATCGCTCCCCTATCTCCGCGCCTTCGCGCTGGCCTTGGGCGGCTACTACCACCTGAAAGCCGCGGCAGCGGACCCGGATGGCCCCCGGGCGCGGCTTGCGGCAAGCTTCCTGGCCCGCCAATTGCCCGAGATCACCGGCCATCTGGCGCAGGCCGCCCATGGGGCCGCCGATCTCTACGCGCTCAGCGACGACGATCTGGCCGCGTGATCCGTACACCCCATGAGGCGCCGCCCGAGCCGGGGCAGGCCATTGAATTGGCTGACGGCGTGCTCTGGATGCGCCTACCGCTGCCCATGGCGCTTGACCATGTGAACGTTTTCGCCCTTCGGGACGGGGCCGGTTGGGCGCTGATCGACACCGGGTTCGACAGCAAACGCGCCCGAGCGCTTTGGGCCGATCTGATGGCGGGACCTCTGGGCGGAGACCCGATCACCAAGGTTGTGGCCACCCATCACCACCCCGATCATATTGGGCTCGCCGGCTGGTTCATGGCCCAGGGCGCAGAGCTGATCACCACCCGCACGGCCTGGCTCATGGCGCGGATGCTGGTTCTGGACGAGCAGGACCGCCCCGTGCCCGAGACCTTGGCCTTCTGGCGCGCAGCGGGGATGGACCCGGATATCCTGACCCAGAGGGCCAGCGAACGACCGTTCAACTTCGCCGATATGGTCCACCCGCTGCCCCTTGGCTACACGCGGATTGCCGAAGGCGATGAGGTTGAGATCGGCGGGCGGCGCTGGCGCGTGCGCATCGGTCATGGCCATGCGCCGGAACATGCGACGCTTTGGTGTGAGGCGGATAATCTGGTGATCGGCGGGGACCAACTCCTCCCCTCGATCTCGCCCAATCTCGGGGTCTACGCGACAGAGCCTGACGCCGATCCGGTCGGTGAATGGCTGG
>JANQNZ010000336.1 GCA_028279315.1 Rhodophyticola sp.
GCCCCCGCGAGTACTGGTCGGTGCGCGCAATCCTCGACACGCCCCGCGGCCAAAGCTTCGAGGCGCGGCTCACGGTCTTGGGCGGGAAGAAGCTCGACCGCTACGATCTGAACAATGCCGCCGCGGCGGCAATGGCGGTGAAAGCCGTCTCCTCCCGCGCGCTCAGCGTCACCTCGGTTGAAGCCAAACCCGCCAACCGCAACCCCGCGGCCCCCTTCATGACCTCGACCCTCCAGCAAGAGGCCAGCCGCAAATTTGGCATGGGCGCGCGCCAGACAATGAGCGCGGCGCAGCGCCTCTATGAGGCCGGGCACATCACCTATATGCGGACCGACGGGATCGATATGGCGCCCGAGGCGGTCCATGCCGCGCGGGACGCGATCAAGGATCGCTATGGCGCCAATTACGTCCCGTCCTCGCCGCGGATGTATAAGAACAAGGCCAAGAACGCCCAGGAGGCCCATGAGTGCATCCGTCCCACGGACATGGCCAAGGCCCCCGATGATATCCGCCTGTCGGAAGACGATCAGCGCAAGCTTTATGACCTGATCTGGAAACGCACCATCGCGAGCCAAATGGAGGCCGCCCGGCTGGAACGGACCACGGTGGATGTGGGCTCCGCCGATGGCGAGGTGGTCTTGCGGGCCACGGGCCAAGTTGTGCTCTTCGACGGGTTCCTCAAGGTCTATGAGGAAGGCCGCGATGATGTGGAGGCGGAGGATGACAAACGCCTGCCCCAGATCATGCAAGGTGAGGCGGTGACGCCGAAAGCCGCCGCTCTGGAAACCGACTTCGCCAAAGCCGCCAGCGATGGCGACGCTGTGGTCGAGGATGACGCGCCTGCCGACCTTCGCCAAAACGGCGGCGGAGTTCTGTCCGGTGATGGCGCGGTTCTAGGCCAGCAGCATTTCACACAACCGCCGCCGCGCTATACCGAGGCGACGCTGGTCAAACGGATGGAGGAGCTTGGGATCGGCCGACCCTCCACCTACGCCTCCATCGTCACCACGATCCAGGACCGCGGCTATGTCCGCAAGGATAAGAACCGGCTGATCCCAGAGGATAAAGGCCGACTCGTCACCGCCTTTCTGGTTAACTACTTCCGGCAGTATGTCGGCTATGATTTCACGGCGAGCCTGGAGGATGAGCTGGACGAGATCAGCGCCGGCGACCGCGACTATAAGGACGTGCTTGACCGGTTCTGGCGCGATTTCAAAGCGGCGATTGACGAGACGGCGGAGCTGCGCATCACCGAGGTCTTGGAAAAGATCAACGAGGTGCTGGAGCCGCATCTTTTTCCGCCGAAGGAAGACGGCACCGACCCGCGGCTTTGCCCCAGTTGCGGCACCGGGCGCCTGTCGATGCGGACGGCGCGGGCGGGCGGCGCGTTTATCGGCTGCTCCAACTACCCCGAATGCCGCTACACCCGGCCCTTTGCCCCTCCGGGCGAAGGGGACGACACCCAAAGCCAAGAACGAATGCTGGGGGTCGATCCCGACACCTCGCTGCCGGTCCATCTGAAGACTGGGCGCTTTGGCCCTTACGTCCAATTGGGCGACGTCACCGAAGAGGAACCGAAACCGAAACGCGCCTCTCTGCCGAAGGATTGGGCGCCGGACATCATGGATATCGAACGTGGGCTGCGGCTTCTCAGCCTCCCGCGGGAGATCGGCCCGCATCCCGAGGATGGAGAGGCGGTGGAGGCCGGGATCGGGCGATACGGGCCTTACGTGAAACACGGGCGGATCTATGCGAACCTGCCGGAAGTCGAAGAGGTCTTCACCGTCGGCATGAACCGCGCCGTGGAGCTGATCGCCGAGAAGGCCGCGAAGCGCGGAGGTCGCGGCGCCACGGCCAAACCACTGCATGAATTGGGCGAGCACCCGGAGCATGGTGGCCCTGTCAATGTCATGGACGGGCGATACGGGCCTTATGTGAAATGGGAGAAGGTGAATGCCACGATCCCGAAAGGCACCGAGCCTGCCGACGTGACCATGGAGATGGCGGTGCAACTGATTGTGGAGCGCCAAGCCAAGGGCGGACGGAAACGGACCACACGGCGCAAGGCGAGCTAAGCCAACGCAGAATTTTCAGAAAATTCTGGGCATATTCCTTCTGAAGGAATTTGGCGACGACGGGTGTCGCAGAAAGGGTTGAAACCCGCCTGGGTTCACCCAATGTTACGAGGCATAACATTGATCCTTTCCTGATACAGGCGACCCATGATCTTCTCCGATTTCTTCAAAGCACTCAGCCAGCTTTCCGACCGCCGGTTTCTGATGGTTCTGGGCCTGGGTCTGGCGCTCACCATCGCGCTCCTCTTCGGCTTCTATGCGGGGTTTGTCATTCTTGTCGGCTGGCTTCTGCCGGACAGTTTCTCCCTCCCCTGGATCGGAGAAATCACCTGGATCGACAATGCCTTAACGCTTGCCGGCATACCGCTGATGTTGATCCTGTCGGTCTTTCTGATGGTGCCCGTCGCCTCAGCCTTCACCGGCATTTTCCTCGACCGGATCGCCAATGCAGTGGAGGCGGAGCATTACCCGCATCTGCCGCCCGCGCGGGAGATTGGCATCATCGAAGGTTTGGGCGACGGGTTGAGGTTCCTCGGGGTGATCCTGGGCGTGAACCTGGTCGCGCTCATCGCTTACTTCACCCTGCCGGTCCTCGCGCCCTTCCTTTTCTGGATCGTGAATGGTGTGCTTCTGGGCCGGGAATACGCGCAGATGGTGGCGCTTCGGCGACGAGACGGCGCGGGCGCCACGCAGTTTCGGGCAGAGAACCGGTTCACGATCTTCGCCGCCGGGGTGCTGATGACGGTGCCGCTCACGATCCCGGTTGTGAACTTACTGGTTCCAATCCTAGGGGCCGCCACCTTCACGCATCTTTATCACCGGCTCAGTAACTCGGCTCCCCCAACCCGAACCGCGTGAAGAGATCGATATCTTCCAGCGTGATCACATCCCAAATGATGATCCAGGCCGTGATCGCCCAGATCACCGCGGCGACCAGGGTCGTGATTACAACCCGCCGCTTCAGATGGGTGGTCTCAGGCGCCGACGCATGGGTGCCCTCGACCCGTTGCCCAACATCGGCTTGAGTTGTCATCCGGATCGGCAGGATCAGAAACAGCGTCATGAACCAGATGATGGCGTAAAGCACGATGCCGGTGACGATGTTCATCAGACCTGCTCCAGTTCCACGAGGGTGCCGGTGAAATCCTTCGGATGCAGGAAGAGGACCGGTTTCCCATGGGCGCCGATCTTCGGCTCCCCATCGCCCAGCACCCGCGCGCCCGCGGCCTGCAACTGATCGCGCGCAGCAAGAATATCCTCCACCTCATAACAGATATGGTGAATGCCGCCGGACGGGTTTTTATCGAGGAACCCTTGGATCGGAGAGCCGTCACCCAAGGGATACAGCAACTCCACCTTCGTGTTCGGCAATTCGATGAAAACGAC
>JANQNZ010000337.1 GCA_028279315.1 Rhodophyticola sp.
GAGGCACTGCCCGGGTGGTTGAACACACTCACCCATTGGAACCCGGTGTTTTATCTGATCGACGGGGTGCGGTTTGGAGTTCTGGGTGTCTCGGATAGCTCACCTTGGTTGGGTTTGGGCGTGGCGGGCGGGGCAAGCCTGGCGGCCCTGGCGCTCGCGCGGCATTGGTTCAAGACGGGGTATCGGTTGAAGTCTTGAGGGGCGGAGACGGGCTTGGCCCGGTCTACGCCGTCGCTATCCGCCCTTTCTCCGCCCCTCGCGCCACGCCAAGAGCGCGGCGCCTGCGATGATCACCGCCGCGCCCCCGATGCTAACCACATCCGGGACCACATCGAAGATCACCAGGTCATAAAGCGCCGCGAAGACCAGGGTCAGATAGGTAAACGGGGTCACGAAACTCGCGTCAGCGCGGGCCATGCCGTTCACGAAACAGCCCTGGGCGCAGGCCATGGCAAATCCAAGACCCGCCAGCCCCGCCCATTGCTGAGGCGTCGGTGGCTGCCAGACCCAGATCACCGCAAAGCCAGCGATGAGGAGCCCAAGCGAGTTGTTCACCAAAAGCACCTGGATCGGGCGTTCCCGGTTTGCGAGCCGTTTGATGAAAATCAGCTCCAGCCCCAGCATGAAGGCCGCGCCAAGGGCCAGAAACGCACCGGCCTGGATCGCCTCGGCACCGGGCCGGATCAGGAGCAGCGCGCCGGCAAATGCGATGGCGGCGGCCAGCCAGCGCCAGGGGCCGACCCGTTCGCCCAGAAGCGGGATCGCCAGGATCATCCCAAAAACGGGGTTGAGGAAGCTGATCGCAGTTGCGTCTGAGAGTGGGATCAGCGCGGCAGCGGCAAACATCAGGGTCACCCCGCCCCAGCCACAGACCGTGCGCGCCACATGGTTTCCCCAATCGGGGCGGATCAGGCGCGGCCGCAGGATGGCAACGGTTGTCACGATTGCGATCCAGGCAAAGAGGAACCGCCCAAAGCTCACCTGCATCGGATGCAGCGGGGCCCCAAGCGCATCGGTGCCAAGGGCCTTCGCCAGAAGCGTGGTGGCGGCAATGAAGACCGACGCCAGCAGGATGAAAAGGATCGCAAGGCCCGGATTATGGGCGATGCCGCTGCTTGGGACCTCGCGGGTGCTCACACCCCCAGACACCAGCGCATAATCGCCTTTTGCGCATGGAGCCGGTTTTCCGCCTCATCAAAGATCACCGAATGGGGGCCATCCATGATGGCGCTTGTCGCCTCCTCCTCCCGATGGGCGGGCAGGCAATGCATGAAAAGCGCATCCGGTTTGGCATGGGCCATCAGCGCCTCGTTCACCTGATAGCCGCGCAATTGGTTATGCCGCCGCTCTTTCGTCGATTGGCTGTCATGCATCGACACCCAAGTGTCGGTGACCACCAGATCGGCGCCGTCAACGGCGCGGGTCGGGTCGCGGATGATGTCGATTGCGGCGCCTTTCGCACGGGCCTCTTCGATGAAGACCCGCTCGGGGTCCAGCGTCTCAGGCCCGGTGAAGGTCATGTCGAAGCCGAATTGCCCAGCGGCGTGCAGGAAGCTGGAACAGACATTGTTGCCGTCGCCGGTCCAGACGACCTTCTTGCCTTTGATCGGGCCGCGATGTTCCTCATAAGTCATCACATCGGCCATGATCTGGCAGGGGTGGGAGCGGTTGGTGAGCCCGTTGATCACCGGGACCGTGGCGTGATCGGCCAGTTCCAGGAGGACGTCTTCCTCGAAGGTCCGGATCATGATCAGATCGACGTAACGCGACAGCACCCGCGCGGTGTCGGCAATGGTCTCGCCATGGCCAAGCTGGAGATCGGTGCCTGACAGCACCATGGTTTCTCCGCCCATCTGCCTTGTGCCGACATCAAAGCTGACGCGGGTCCGGGTCGAGGGTTTTTCGAAGATCAGCGCGACCATATGGCCGGCAAGCGGCTGATCCTCATCGGGCGTGCCTTTGGGGCGGCCTGCACGGGCGGTTTTCATCGTGCTGGCCTGGTCGATCATTGATCTGAGGTCAGCCGGGTCGGTTTTGTTGATGTCGAGAAAATGGGGCATGGCGTTGGTCTTGTCTGGCGGTGGGAGCGAGGGGCTGCCTGCCCCTCGCGCTCCCCGGGCGTATTTGGGGAAAGATGAAGGGGCGGGTTAGGCGGATTGGGTCTCGAGTGCCGTGGCGGCGCGGTCGAGGCGGTCGATGCCTTCCGCGATCTCCTCTTCGGTGACGGTGAGGGCGGGCAAAAGGCGGACGACATTGTCGCCGCCGGGAACGGTCAGCATCTCTTGGGCGTAGCCCGCATTCACCACGTCGAGATTTGTCGCCTTGCAGACAATGCCGAGCATGAAACCCGATCCGCGGACGCTGTCGAAGATATCCGGGTGCGCGGCGACCAGCCCTTCGAGCTTTTGCCTGAGGAGCCCGGCCCGGCGGTTCACGTCTTCCAAGAACCCGTCCCGGGTGATCTCATCCATGACTGCCGAGGCCACCGCGCAGCCAAGGGGGTTGCCGCCATAGGTCGACCCATGGGTGCCCGGCGTCATGCCTTTGGCGGCGTCTTCCGTGGCCAGCAGCGCACCGATGGGGAAGCCGCCACCGATGCCTTTGGCGATCATCATGATATCGGGGGTGATGCCCGCCCATTCATGGGCAAATAGCTTGCCCGTCCGGCCCATGCCGCATTGGATTTCGTCCAGGATCATCAGATGGCCATGTTCATCGCAAAGATCGCGGAGGCCTTTCAGGCATTGGTCCGGCACGGGTTTGATGCCGCTTTCGCCTTGCACCGGCTCCAGCATGATCGCGCCCACCTCCGGTTTCGCCGCGGCCTCGCGAAGGGCGTCATGATCGCCAAAGGGCAGTTGGATGAACCCAGGGGTGAGTGGGCCGAAGCCTTTGGTCAGCTTCTCCGCCCCCGCCGCGGAAATCATCCCGATTGACCGGCCATGGAACGCGCCGTCAAAGCAGATCACGGTTGTGCGCTCGGGCTGGCCGCTTTCGTGCCAGTATTTGCGCGCCATTTTGACGGCCAGCTCACCTGCCTCGGTGCCGGAATTGCAGAAGAACATGGTGTCGGCGAAGGTGTGTTCGACCAGCTTCGTCGCCAGCTCCTCCTGCTCCGGCACCGTGTAGAGGTTGGAGGTGTGCCACAGCTTCTCTGCCTGGGCTTTCAGCGCCCCCACCAGCGCAGGGTGCCCATGGCCAAGGGCCATCACGGCAATGCCGCTCGCAAAATCCAGGAAACGTCGGCCCTGATCATCCACCAGCCAAGCCCCGTCTCCTTCAACGAAGGAGAGCGGCGCGCGGGAATAACTCGGCAGGACCGGGGAAATCATCGGGTCGACTCCTCTTGGGGGTTGCGATTGAAGGCCCGGGCTTGCCGGAAAGCCCCAAAGGAGTCAATTCAAAGCGCCTTATGCCCCATCGCGCAATTTCATGATCAGGCAGGTGGTGGAGCCGGTGGCGTAAAGCTTGCCGTCTTTGGCACCCCGGATCGTGCCTTCGGCCACGCCGGTGGACCGGCCCGCATGGGAGGTGATGCCTTCGGCCAATATCTCCATGCCGACGGGGATGGGCCGCACGATATTCACCTTATATTCCAAGGTGGTATAGGCCGAACCCTGGGGAAGGGTCGTCATCACCGCGCAGGCCATAGCGCTGTCGAGAAGCGTGCCATACCAGCCGCCATGGACGGTGCGCAGCGGGTTGGTATGAGCAAAAGCGGGCGCACCGCGGAAGACGACGCGGCCCAGTTCGACCGTGTCGACATGATAGTGCAAGGTTTCGGAGATCGGTGGGTGAGACAGGGTGCCATCGCGGATGCCTTCCATGAAGGCCAGGCCCGACATGGAGAGCATCTCGTCCGTTGTCGCCAACTCGTCGATGGATTTCGCAAAAACCGGCTCTGTCATCGCCCGCGCCCCCGTTCCTTAACCTCACGGCATAGGAAACGGGGCAGCGGCCAGGTGCAAGCGGGTCTGTGCTGTGACGCTGCGTCGGACGCGAGGAGTGGCTTGGGGGCCTTTGCCTCAGGCGACCTCAGACAGGGCCAGCCTTGGCATGATGCCAAGGGCCGAGCAGACCTCGCGGGTCAGATCGGGCGCGTTCAGCGTGTAGAAATGCAGGTCTTCAACACCCTCATCCATAAGGTCGGAGCAAAGCTCCGTGCAAAGCGCGGTCGACAGAAGGTCTTCGCGCCCGTCGCGGGTGGCCGCCGCAAAAGCCTCGTCAAGCCAAGCTGGGATCGCCGCGCCGCAAGAGATGGCAAAGCGACGGATGCGCGCCCAGTTCGGGATCGGCAGGATGCCGGGGATGATCTTCTGGGTAATCCCCGCCGCATCGCAGGCATCGCGGAAGCGGAAGAAGGTCTCGGCCTCGAAGAAGAATTGGGTGATCGCCTCATCGGCGCCCGCGTCGAATTTGCGCTTCAGGAACTCCACGCAGGCCGCCATATCGGGCGCCTCTGGGTGCGCGTCCGGATAGGCGCCGATGCGCAGGGTGAATTTGCCGGTCTTGGCCAAGGCGTCGATCAACTCGATGGAGCTTTGGAAGCCCTCGGGGTTCGGCGTGAACTGCCCCTCACCCTTGGGCGGGTCGCCGCGCAGCGCCACGATTTGGGTCACGCCCGCCGCGGCGTAGCTCTCCGCGATCTCCAAGGTCTCCGCCCGGGTGGCATCGACGCAGGTCAAATGGGCCGCGACGGGCACGCCAAAACTGGCATCGATGGCTTTGACCGCTTCATGGGTCAGTTTCCGGGTGGTGCCGCCCGCGCCATAGGTGACGGAGACAAATTCCGGGCCAAGGGGCGCCAACACGCCAAGGGTGTCCCAAAGGCGGAACGAGGCGTCGAGCGATTTGGGCGGGAAGAACTCAAAAGAGATGCGAGGTGTGGCGGGCATGGGCGATTCTGATCCTTGAAATGTCGCATTCGGATGTCGCATAGAGAGGTAATCAAGACAAACTCATAAAACTCATCATCAATATGAGCCGCATATGCATCTGGAATTCCGGCATCTGAAGACGATCAAGGCGATCCATGAGGAAGGCGGCTTGGCCAAAGCGGCGGATCGCCTGCACATCACCCAAAGCGCGCTCAGCCATCAGATCAAGGGGCTGGAGGCGCAGGCGGGGATGGAACTGTTTGTCCGCCGGTCAAAGCCGATGCGGCTGTCTTCGGCGGGGATGAAACTGCTGCGATTGGCCGAAGATGTCCTGCCGCGCGTGGCGGCACTGGAGGAGGAGTTCGACGGGTTGCGCGCGGGCAAATCCGGGCGGCTGCATATCGCGATCGAATGCCATGCCTGTTTCGATTGGCTGTTGCCGGTTCTGGAAGGGTTCCGCACCGCTTGGCCGGATGTGGATGTGGATATCCGCCCCGGCCTGCAATTCGAAGCCTTGCCCGCACTGATCCGCGAAGAGGTCGACCTAGTGATCTCGTCCGATCCTGAGGACCTCACCGGCGTCGATTTCACCCCGCTTTTCGATTACGAACCGGTCTTTGTCGCCTCCGCCGATCACCCTTTGGCGGCGAAAGACTTCGTCGAGGCGGAGGATTTCCGCGATGAATTGCTCATCACCTACCCGGTGGAACGCGCCCGGCTGGATGTGTTCAGCCAGCTCTTGATGCCCGCGGGCGTGGAGCCAAAGGCGATCCGCCAGGTGGAACTGTCCGCGGTGATCCTGCTTCTTGTGGCCTCCAATCGCGGTGTCTCGGTCCTGCCCGATTGGGTGGTGCGAGAGTTACGAAACAACACCAATTACGTGACCCGCCCGCTGACCAAAACCGGCATCACAAGGCGGCTTTTCGGCGCCACGCGGATTGAGGACACAACCAAACCCTTCATGGCCCATGTCTTGAAACTGGCCCGGACCGAACCGCCCAAGCTGCAACGGCAGGCCTAACCGTTCACCGCTCTCTTTGCTTCCCAAATACTCCCGCCGGAGGCGCCCCCCCTTGGCACCCCTGGCGCACCGGTCTATAGGCCGGGCGGGTTTCCAAGGGGATCGCTATGCAAGGCTCGGCCAATCTCAACATCATGATCAAGGCGGCGCGGAAGGCGGGCCGGTCCTTGGTCAAGGATTTCCGTGAGGTCGAGCAGCTTCAGGTCAGCGCCAAAGGCCCAGGCGATTTTGTCACCAAAGCCGACAAAGAAGCCGAACAGATCCTCCGGGATGAGTTGTTGGGCGCGCGCCCGAATTACGGGTTTCTGGGTGAAGAAGGCACCAATATCCATGGCGCCGATCCGACCCGCCGCTGGATTGTGGACCCGCTCGACGGGACCACGAATTTCCTCCACGGGATGCCCCATTGGGCGGTGTCGATTGCCTTGGAACATAAGGGTGAGATCGTCTCCGCCGTTGTCTTTGACCCGGCCAAGGACGAGATGTTCTATGCCGAAAAAGGCCAGGGCGCATGGTTGAACGACAGTCAGCGGCTGCGCGTCTCGGGCCGGACCAAGATGATCGAAAGCGTGTTTGCCACCGGCGTGCCCTTCGGGGGCCGTGAGTATCTGCCGGCCAGCCTGCAAGACCTCGCGCGCCTCATGCCGCAATGCGCAGGTGTGCGTCGCTGGGGCGCGGCGGCGCTTGATTTGGCCTATGTGGCTGCGGGCCGGTATGAAGGGTATTGGGAGCGCGGCCTCAATGCTTGGGACATCGCGGCGGGTGTGCTTCTGGTGAGGGAAGCGGGTGGGCTGGTTGAGCCGCTTCGTGAGGGCCAGGACCTTCTGACGAGCGGGCAGTTGATTGCCGCCAACGGTGCGATGTTCGACAAATTCGCCAAGGTTATTCGCGAACGGCCTGATCACTGAGCAGAAGCGAGGTTCGGCTCAGATGAGGCGCGGAACAAGGCGAAGCCGCCGCGCCCGCGCATGGCCGTCCGGGCGGCCAGGCGCTTTGTCATCCTCGTGCACAGATCGTTCGGAGCAATGACCGGGCAGAGATAAAGAGCACCGATCAACCGCTCCGAACGCCTGTCCCCGGCCATGCGCAGACGCGGCTCGTGTCGAGCCGATTGCCCGGCGCGGCGCCGGTCCCCACCCCTTAACCGCGCGGCAGAACCTGCTGCGCGATGCCCGCCAGCATCAGATAGATCGAGGTCAGCCCAACAACCGTTGTCAAAACGGGGGCGGAGCCGAAATCGGTCCAGGCCGCCCATCCAATCGCCCCGGTCCAGATCAGCGCCACGGGCAGGGTGATCATCCGCCACCGCTCTGTCCGCACCGGATGCACGAATTTCAGCGGCAGGAACATCGCGACATTCAGGATCACAACCAGCGCCAGCGTCACCCAAACCCCTGGCTGTAAGACTAGAAGCGCCAGGACCAGCATGTTCCAGCACCCCGGAAAGCCTGCGAAACTGTCATCCGGCGTCTTCATACGCGTATCGGCGAAATAAAGCGCGCTGGCATAGGGGATCAGCAGCACTGCCAGCCATCCGGTCCAGCCGGGCAGCAGCCCCGAGGCGTAAAGCGCATAAGCCGGGATCACCACATAGGTCAGAAAATCGATGATCAGGTCCAGCAGCACCCCATCGATGACGGCAGCATGTTTCTTGACCTCAAAATGCCGCGCCAAGGGTCCGTCGATCCCATCGACCACAAAGGCCAGGGCCAACCACAGCGCCATGATCGACCATTCCTGCTGCATCGCTGCCAGCAAAGCCAGCATCGCCAGCGCGGCCCCAATGGCGGTGAAACAATGGACGAGGAAAGCCTGGATACGCGCGGTCATAAAACTGTCATGAAGCAAGCCGGGGCGGGCTTCAATGGCAAAGCGGTGGATTGGTCTGGGGGCCGCGGCCTACGCCTTCGGATGCGCCGCGCGATAGACCTCCAAGAGCCGCTCGGTATCGACCGACGTGTAAGCTTGTGTGGTCGAGAGCGAGGAGTGCCCCAGAAGTTCCTGGATCGCCCGCAAATCGCCGCCCGCCTCCAACAGATGGGTTGCGAAACTGTGGCGCATGGCGTGGGGCGTGGCTGTCGCGGGCAGGCCAAGCTGCATCCGCGCGCGTTCCACCACCTTTTGGATTTGCCGCGGGTTCAAGGCCCCGCCCCGGGTGCCGCGGAAAAGCGGCGCGCCTGGCTCTTGCGGGAAAGGCGCCAAACCGACGTAGCGCGCCACAGCTTTTCGTGCGGCGGGCAGAACCGGCACTTCACGTTCCTTGCCGCCTTTGCCGCGGATGCGCAGCACATCCCCGAGGGGGAGGACATCCGTGGTCAGCCCAAGCGCCTCGGAAATCCGCAAGCCGCAGCCGTAAAGCAAGGTCACAACTGCCAGATCGCGGGCAGAGACCCAGTCGCGGGCATCCTGCATCTCCACGGTATCCAGCAGGTCCCTGGCGGAGGTTTCGGCCAGAGGCCGCGGCAGGCGGCGCTGATATTTGGGCGCGCGCGTGGCGAGGATCGCCGTGGCATCAAACCCATCCCGCTCCGCCCACCAGCGGTAGAAGCTCTTAACTGCCGACAGCCGCCGGGCCAGAGACCGCGCACCCACCCCTTGCGCGCGCTGATCGGCCATCCATGACCGCATGTCCCGGGTGTTGAGCGCCTGAAGTGGCCCGAGGCCCAAAGCCCCACCCTGATGGGTGGATTGAAACGCTAGAAACCCGGTCACGTCCCGGCCATAGGCCTCAACCGTCGCCTCCGCTGCGCCGTTCAAGGCGCGCGCGTGGGAGAGCCAGGCGGAAAGAAGATTGCGGGCGGCAGGGCTAAGAGAGAGGGTCATCGCCCGCCCCTCAGGCGAGGTATTTCTGCATCACCCGCTCAAAGACACCTGTGAAAAACGCCAGAAGATCGGTGCCTTGGCTGGGCCGGAACTGATGCGGGTCCTCGGCGCCCATGACTAGCATCCCTGGCAAGCGGCCCTCGCCCAGATCAAGCTTCAAAAGCGCCTCGGACGTGATCCAATCGGCGGCCTCGCCATAGATCCGGTCGGACCCGTCGCCGACTTGGCGAAGCGTGACGGCGCGGTCCGGGACATCCCGGCCTGAGGTCAAATAGCGGTCGATAAAGCCCGGCGCGACCACGGTCAGGACGTCCTCCAGCTTCTGCACCTTTGGCGCGGCCTCTTCCGTCGCTTCGGCGCTTTCCAGGACCAGGCGGATGCGGTCGACCCGCAGAATCCCCGCCACATCCGTGCCAAGCACCCGCAAAAACCCTTCAAAATCAGGCTGATCGAGCAAGGCCAGGATGGCGCGATGAATCTGATTGGTGCCTGAGAGGTTCTCGTAAGCCGCGGCAATCACACTCCGATGGGTGTCTTCCAAGCGGTCGAGCCGGTTCTCCAGCCGCTCCATCGCGATCCCGCGCATGTCGACGATATTGCCGCCCATCTGCCGGTCATTGGCGGCAATCAGCGCGCGCATCAGGTCACGGTCTTCCAGAATCAATTCCGGGTCGCTCAGCACCCGTTCACGCCAATCGTCCAACATATCTGCTCGTTCGCCCATCTTCTTGGTCCCGCGCCTCTTGGTTTTTTCTTGATTGGCGCGGAGCTTACACGATCCTTACAGGATTTTCTGCCCTGTTTTTTCCCAATCCTTCAGGAAGGCGTCGAGGCCCTTATCCGTCAGCGCGTGATTGGCCATCGCTTTGATCACATTAGGCGGTGCTGTCGCCACATCGGCGCCGATCAGCGCGGCCTCTTTCATGTGGTTTACCGAACGGATCGAGGCGGCCAGGATCTCCGTCTCGAAATCGTAGTTATCATAGATCGTGCGGATCTCCTCGATCAGGTCCATCCCGTCGAGGTTCAGATCGTCCAGCCGCCCGATAAAGGGTGAGATGAAGGTCGCCCCGGCCTTCGCCGCCAAAAGCGCCTGATTGGCCGAGAAACAGAGCGTGACATTGACCATGCGCCCCTCGCCCGACAGCACCTTGCAGGCTTTCAGCCCGGCCCAGGTCAGCGGGACTTTGATGGTGATGTTGTCCGCGATCTTGGCCAATTCGCGGCCCTCGGCGATCATGCCATCGGCGTCGAGCGCGACGGTTTCGGCGGACACTGGCCCTGAGACCATATCGCAAATCTGCTTTGTCACCTCTTTGATATCGCGACCTGACTTGAAGATCAGCGAAGGGTTCGTGGTGACCCCATCGACCATGCCCAGATCGTTCAACTCGGCAATCGCGTCGGTATCGGCGGTGTCCACAAAGAATTTCATGAGGGCGGTTCCTTTCGGGTGGCAGCCGTGATCTTTTCACGATCTTCTAACGCAAGCTCCAACGGGCGGGAAGGCATGAGCGAGGGGTATTTCGAAACCGGCGCTTTGGTGGGCGTCTTGACGACGGAGCCCTTGGACCGGGTTTTGGACTACAAGGCGCCTGAGGGCGGTTGCTGGCAGGGCGCCTTTGTCGAGGTGCCATTGGGCCCGCGGAAGGTGCTGGGCGTGGTTTGGGGGCCGGGCCGGGGGGATTGGGATATCGCCAAGGTCCGCTCGGTCACGCGTGTCCTCGATGTGGCCCCAATGCGCGAGGAATTGCGCGCGTTTCTGGAGCGCGCCGGGGCCTACACGCTGACATCGATGCCCGCGATGCTCAGGCTGGCGACCCGGGCGCCGGGCCTGTCAGACCCGCCGTCGATGCGGAAGGTTTATCGGTTGGGGCAAGGCGTGCCG
>JANQNZ010000345.1 GCA_028279315.1 Rhodophyticola sp.
GGAGAGCGTCACGGCAGAGATCGAGAGCCTGCCCGGCGATATCCACCGCCAGGATCTGCAAGATGCCCTGCCCCCTGGCGCTGCACGAAACGCGGTTGACTGCGCGCTATGGGATCTTCAGGCGAAACAAACCGGGATGCCGGTCTGGCGGCTGGCTGGCCTGCCCCGCCCGCGACCTCAGATCACGGCCTTTACCCTCTCCCTCGACACACCCCAAAACATGCGCGCTGCGGCGGAGAAACATGAGAGTCGCCCGCTTCTGAAGATCAAACTCGGCACACCTGACGACATGCCCCGGTTGGAGGCGGTCCGCGCAGGCGCCCCCAACTCGCGGATCATCGTGGATGCCAATGAGGGGTGGAGTGCCGATATCTACACCGATCTCGCCCCGCATCTTCTGCGTCTTGGGGTCGAAATGGTGGAACAGCCGCTGCCTGTTGGCGCGGACGATCTCCTGGCCGAGATCGATCGCCCCCTGCCCGTCTGCGCCGATGAAAGCTGCCATGACCGCGCCAGCCTGCCGGCGCTCACCGGCAAATACGACATGGTGAATATCAAGCTCGACAAGACCGGCGGGCTGACCGAGGCCCTGGCCCTCAAGAAAGCGGCCCTGGCAGAAGGCTACAAACTAATGGTTGGCTGTATGGTCGGCTCGTCCCTTGCCATGGCGCCTGCGGTGCTTGTCGCCCAAGGCGCGGCGATCACCGACCTTGACGGCCCGCTGCTTCTGGCCGAAGACCGCGACACTCCGTTGGTTTTCGACGCCGCCGGGGTGCATCCAGCGCAACCCGAGCTATGGGGATAATCAACGATGACCCGGACCGTGTATGTGAATGGCAGCTATCTGCCCGAGGATCAGGCCACGATCTCGATCTTTGACCGCGGGTTTCTGTTTGCCGATGGGGTGTATGAGGTGACGTCTGTCCTCGACGGCAAACTGATCGATTTCGGCGGCCATGCGGCGCGGTTGGACCGCTCCCTGTCAGAGCTTGAGATGGCATCGCCGGTCACCACCGACGAGCTCTTGGAAATCCACCGCGAATTGGTGCGCCTCAACGAGATCGACGAAGGGCTAATCTATCTGCAAATCACCCGCGGCGCGGCAGCGGATCGGGATTTTGCCTACCCCGCGCCCGACACCCCCCCCACCATCGTGCTCTTCACCCAGGCCAAGCCGGGCTTGGCGGACAGCCCGGCGTCGAAAACCGGGATCAAGGTGATCTCGATTGAGGATCAGCGCTGGGGCCGCCGTGACATCAAGACGGTGCAGCTTCTCTATCCCTCAATGGGCAAGATGATGGCCAAAGCCGCGGGCGCCGATGATGCCTGGATGGTGGAAGATGGCGCGGTGACCGAGGGCACATCGAACAACGCCTATATCGTGAAGGGCAACACCATCGTGACGCGGCAATTGGGCAATGAAATCCTGCACGGGATCACCCGCGCCGCCGTTCTGCGTTTCGCGCGGGAGGCGCAGATGAAGGTGGAGGAGCGCGCGTTCACGATGGAGGAGGCGAAGGAGGCCGACGAGGCCTTCATCACCTCGGCCTCGACCTTCGTGATGCCGGTGGTGGAATTGGACGGCCAGCCCGTTGGGACAGGCGCGCCGGGGCCCGTGACCGCGCGGCTGAGGGAGATTTATCTCGACGAGATGCGGAAGGCGGCGGTCTAACCGGTCCAGTCAGGGTTCTTAGCCACCAATTCCACCGTGTTGCCCTCGGGATCCTCGGTGAAGACACCCCGCCAGCCGATCCAATCGAAATGCTCGACACGATAGGCCTGGCCCTTTGCCTCATACCAGCGCATCACCGCCTCCTGCTCGTCATAAGGCAGGCTCAGCGCGATGTGGTGGAGGGACGATCCCGCCCCGGTCGCGGGCGCCTCTTGGCCCGTTGGGTGCAACCCAGGCCGGGCGCTGTACCCCTTGTCGAACAGCGCGAGCACCGAGGTATGGCCGCCAAAGCCCTCGGCAATCCGGAAGAAGACAATGCCGTCGGTTGCATTTCCGGTCATGCGATCCAGCCCCAGAATGTCCTCATAAAAGGCGATCATCGGTGCAAGATCGTCGCAACGGATCGCGATCTCCCCCAAAGCGCGGATCTGAAACCCTCGGTCTATGTCGGCCCCTCCCAACTGTCCAGACTGCCGGATTTAGCGTGGGCGGGAAAGCCTGGTGCAGATAGCGGCTTTGATCTAGATCGAAGCTCGTGGAAACACTGGCCAGTCTGACCTCACGTTATGCGCAGCCCGGGCGGCTCGATTGGATCGGGGTGAGACCTGCGCGGCGGGCTGATGTGATTGCGGTGGAGACGGCCAGGATCACCGAGGCCGGTCTAGAGGGCGACCACCAGGCGCGACCGGGCAAACGGGCAGTGACGCTGATCCAGTCAGAGCATCTGCCGGTAATCGCGGCGCTCGCGGGCGTCGATACCGTAACGCCAGAGAGGCTGCGCCGAAATCTGGTGGTCTCCGGCATCAACCTCTCGGCGCTCCGTCATAAAGAGATCGCGATTGGCAGCGCGGTGCTGAGCCTTACCGGCCCTTGCGCGCCATGTTCGCGGATGGAAGAGGCGCTTGGGCCGGGCGGCTACAACGCCATGCGGGGCCACGGAGGGTGGACGGCGGTAGTGGTGCGCGGAGGCGAGGTGAGCCTTGGGGATGCGGTTTCGGCTGTGCCCGGTGGCGGCTGATGCGCGCCAATCAGGACGAATGGACTCGCTCTTCTCGAGTCACGGTTGTTCTGCAAACCTGCCCGGCTTGGGCCGCAATCTGCCGTGGAAAAGCAACGCCCCTACCGCAACCCCTGCAACAACCTCAGCGACGCATACCCATCCGGCGTCTGCCCAATCGACGCCTGATACCGCCGCACTGCCTCAATCGTGTTCGGCCCAATCACTCCATCGATGCCTTGGGTCGAGAATCCGGCGGAGGTCAGCCGCCGCTGCAACTCCTCCCGCTCATCGCGGCTGAGCGCGCGGTCGCCGCGGGGCCAAGTGGCGCGGAAGGTCGTGCTGCCCATGATCCGGTCGGCCAGATGCCCGACCGCGATCACATAGGCGTCCGCCGGGTTATAGCGCTCGATCACATGGAAATTGTCGAAGATGATCAGCGCCACACCCTCAGCCCCCGCTGGAAGCAGGATCGACGACCGGCCATGGTCCGGGATCCGGCTGCCGTCGGGCAGACGCACGCCGAGCCTTGTCCAATGGCTGACCTCGCGTTTGATCCGCTCGCCGGTCTGCGAGTAATCGAACCCTCGCGGCAGAACCACCTCCATCCCCCAGGGCTGGCCATGGGTCCATCCAAAATGGCGCAAGTAATTGGCGGTTGAGGCCAGCGCATCCGCCGGATTGTCCGACCAGATATCGCGACGCCCGTCCCCGGTGATATCAACCGCATGCTGAAGATAGCTCGTCGGCATGAACTGCGTATGGCCCATGGCGCCGGCCCAAGACCCGGTCATCTGATCGGGCGTGATATCGCCTGCCTGCAGAATACGCAGCGCGGCGATCAGCTGCTCTTCAAAGAACCGGTTGCGGCGACCGTCATAAGCCAGCGTCGCCATCGCCTCGATGATATGGATGTCGCCGCGCACGGCGCCATAAGCGCTTTCCAACCCCCAGATCGCCGCCACAACTTCGGCATCCACGCGATAGGTCTGCTCAATCCGTTGCAAGACTTGAGCCTGGCTCTGCATCGCCTGGCGCCCATTCCGAACCCGATGATCCGAAACGGCACTGTCGAGATAATCCCAAAGCGCGCGGGTGAATTCCGATTGATTGCGGTCCCGCTCGATCACGCGGGCATTCAGATCAATGCCTCGGAAAGCGCGATCAAGCGTCGCTTGGGAGATCCCTTGCGCCCGGGCACGGGCCTGAAACCCGCTGATCCACTGCTGGAACCGCGCGTCCGAGACCGGCGTTTCGGTCTGGGTCTGTACGAGCGAAACCTGCGTGACAGGCAGCGTCACCCCCCGCGCGACGGGTCTCACCGAGGCGCGAACGGCGAGTGAGGTCTGCTGCGTCGACGCCGTCACCGACGGAACAGGCCGTGGCTCTGGCCTCAGCGATGTATCCGGCGGCAGCGCGGCTGCGATCCCCGCCGATAAAGAGAGGCCCAGCCCCAAAGCGACCGCCACAATACGCATGTCCCACCCAATCTGCTCATCTTGCCTCAAGGCGGAGTATAGCTTGGATTTGCGCGGGGCAGAAGCCGAATGGGCCTCGGTGGGCGGCGCCTTGCCAGGCGACCATGTCCCCCTCTCAAATAAAGGCCCCGCCTTATTGGCGGGGCCTTTTGCTTTGTGACAGCTCCCGGGCGGAGGGAGAGGCCGCCCGGGCGTGTCGACGAGCGGGGGGATTACTCGTTTTCGTTGT
>JANQNZ010000350.1 GCA_028279315.1 Rhodophyticola sp.
AAACTGATCCCCGACCATGCGGGACTGATGATGGCAGAGGCCTTCTGGCCGGGACGTAAGGATCCATCTTGGCCCGCGTTTCCGACCTTGGTCGCTGCCGGGGCCACCACGGCGACGGTCGTCCTCCTATGGTTGGCTGGGTTCGGGGCCGCGTCCGAGTTCTGGTTGAGCGTCTCTCTCCTCTCTGGTCTTGCGCTTGCCCTGATGATTTGGGCGCGACGGGCCCACGCGCTCACAGACCTCACGGGTCTTCCGGCCATCGCGCTGCTCCTTCTCGTCGCGGGGCAATCGGGCGACAGTGCTGTCCAAAAGGAATTGGCCGATCTGGTTGTCGCCAATACTGCGACGCCCTGGACCATGACCTGGCTTGTCGGGGTTGCCGGCGCACTCTCTGCTGTCGCCGGTTGGCGGGGCCTGTCCGCCCCGCGCTTCGGGCTGATTTGGGCCGGAGCGTCTGCGCTTTTTGCCCCGGCGATGGCGGCGCTTCTGGAGCTGACCTGGGCGCCAAGAGAGACCATCGGGGCCTATCCTTGGGCGTTCCATGTCTTGGCAATTGCGGCACTCATGATGTGTCTTGCCGAGCGCTATGGGCGGCGCGACGGGGAGGATCGGCGCCGCGTGTCGTTGTTTGTGCTCTCAAGCTTCGTGTCGATCGCCTTTGCTTGCGTGATTGTCTTCAGCGAGACCGCTCTGACCCTCGCGGCGGCGGCCATGGTTGTCGCGGCGATGGCACTTGACCGACGGTTTGGGCTGCCGATCCTGAACGGGTTTGTGCTCGCCGGAATTGCGGCCATCGGGTATCGCCTGATTGCCGTTCCGGGCCTTCCTTGGGCGGTCGACGCACCCGTTTGGGAGGTCGTGCTGGTGTTCGGCGGGGCGATGGCCACATTTGCGGCCGGGCTTTGGCTGCTGAGGGGGCGCGGTGCCGTTCAGATGTTCGCCTTGATGGATGGCGCAATTTGGTCGACCGGTGGGGCCTTGGTGTCGCTTCTGTGTTACCGGGCCATTGAAGACTTGATCGGGGCGGGCGCGGTTGACACCCATTGGGCGTATGGCCTGCAAGCCACACTCTGGATTGGCCTGGCCGTGGTGCAGCTTGGGCGCGTGCAGGATGATGGGCCGATCTCGCAGCTTCGTCTGGCTTTGACCGGCCTCTATGGTCTGATCGGTGCTGGCGCGCTCTTCCTTGCTCTGGTGGCCTATGGCCCACTTTGGGCCGATGAGGGGAACCGGATTCTTGGCCCTGTTATCTTCAACACATTGGCGCTGGCCTATCTGCTTCCGGGGCTTGTCTTGATCGCAGGCGCCTGGAGGATGCGGGCCGCGCCGCCGATGGCCCGGCAACCCGTTGGGATTATCGGATTTGGCGTCTGCCTTATCTGGCTTGTCCTGGTGATCCGGCATTTCTGGCAAGGCCCTGATGGAATGGCGGTTCTCAGCGTCGGCCAAGGGGAGCTTTACAGCTACACGGTTCTTCTGATGGTCCTTGGGGGTGGCCTCTTCTATCAGGCGATCGCGCAGAACTCGACGGCGATGCGCCGGGTTGGGGTCACTGTGCTCGCGCTTGCCATCGCGAAGGTGTTTCTGGTGGATATCGCCGGTCTGGTTGGGCTGATGCGGGTCTTCTCGCTCTTTGGCCTCGGCCTTCTCTTGGCGGGGCTTGCTTGGCTCAACCGATGGGCGCAAATCAAAACGCCCCCGGCATCACCGGGGGCGTGAGGTCGCGAATACGGGGCGCGCGCGTCAGTGCGCCCCAATTACTCCGCCGCGTCGCGTTTCGGCAAAACCCAATTGGGCCTCGGGAAATGGCAGGTATAGCCGTTCGGGAACCGTTCGAGGTAATCCTGGTGCTCGGGCTCCGCTTCCCAGAAATCGCCCACGGGCTCAAGTTCGGTCACGACCGGCCCCGGCCAAAGTCCAGAGGCATTCACGTCCGCAATCGTGTCCTCGGCCACCGCTTTCTGATCCGCGTCCACATAGTAGATCGCCGAGCGGTAGGAGAGGCCCACATCGTTGCCCTGACGGTTCAGCGTCGTTGGGTCGTGGATCTGGAAGAAGACCTCCAAGATCTCCCGATAGCTGACGATTTCGGGGTCATAGAGGATCTCGATCCCCTCAGCATGGGTGCCGTGATTGCGATAGGTCGCGTTTGGGACATCCCCGCCAGTGTACCCCACGCGGGTTGCCGTCACCCCCGGCAGTTTACGGATCAAATCCTGCATCCCCCAGAAACAGCCACCGGCCAGAACTGCGCGCGCGCTCATGCCACGTCCTCCACTTGATCTAGGTAAGCGCCATAACCTTCGGCCTCCATCTCATCGCGATGGACAAACCTCAGCGAGGCGGAATTGATGCAATAGCGCAACCCGCCGCGGTCCTGTGGGCCGTCGGGGAAGACATGGCCCAGATGACTGTCACCATGGGTGGAGCGGACTTCCGTCCGGATCATGCCGTGGGACATATCGCGCAATTCGTTGATATGGGCGGGCTCGATCGGCTTGGTGAAACTGGGCCAACCGCAGCCGCTTTCATATTTGTCCGAGGAGGCAAACAGCGGCTCGCCCGAGACGATGTCCACATAGATGCCTGGGTCCTTATTGCTCAGAAGCGCGCCGGTGCCGGGCCGTTCGGTGCCGTTTTGCTGCGTGACCCGGTATTCTTCGGGGCTGAGCCGGGCAATCGCGTCGTCGGTTCTCTGGTAAGTTGCCATGGGTCCCTCCTGCACGTGGTATCACGGGCCAGAATATGGGGGCGGGGGCGGCGCAAGTCCACGGGACTGTTGCAAAGATAAAGGCCCCGTGAAGGGGGTCTTTCGTCGTCTGCTCAGATGGGTGTGGGGTAGGGAGGCTGGCCTACCGGCCCCAGGTGCGAACAGGCCCGCAATCCATATGCACGAAGTTGGAGCCGGAATAACGGCCAACACCGCCGGCATTACACGCCGCCGCCGCGCGGGCGATCTGGCTGACGCTGCGGGAGTTGATCCGAAGGTCGGCGGCTTGGCCCGCCATATGGCGCGAGTTCCGCGCCACCCCGCGGGAGCGGGAGCGGAGCATCGCATTGGTCGCGGGCGAACGGTAGCCGGAAAGCAGGGTGTAGGGTTCAGACGTTTCCAGAAGATTATGGGCGGCGGCCATGATGTCGATCGTCCGGGTATCAATCTCGCGGGTGTCGTTTGTCCGCCAATCGCGCATGAAATGGTTGATCTCTTGCAAGGCGGGGCCGATGTAATCCCCGTCGATCCAATAGACCATGTTCATGCTTTCGCCGGTCCGGCCGTTATACATGGAGAGTTTGCGGATATCGCCGGACCCCCGAAGAAATCCAAACGCATTTGCCGCCACCGGAGCTGCCGTGACCGCGCTCGCAGCGAAGACGCGCAGAAGCGCGCGCCGTGAAAACGTCGTCTCTGTCATTGGTTACTGTGCCCCATCTCGTTCTTCTGCCCGTTCCGTCGCACGTCCTGCCGCTTTCCACGGCCATCTCGCGTATCCATCCCCACAGATGTGAGGTTAATGACACAATCGAGAGTTTTTCGAAAGACTTTGCCTTCGATTTCGCCAGTCTACCCCCGAATTTCGGCGGGATTCCGCCCAGTTACGGCAAACTACGGTGCGAATCTGCGGCGCAACCGTGGCGGGGACCTCGCGTTGCAAGGGGGAAACAGTTCCGACAGAACCCGTGTTAACCCCAAAGGCTTGTGATTTTATGAATGGACTCGGGCGCTTGGCCCGGGTCATTTTGAACCGGCGAGGGTGAGACAGTGACAGATAAGGGATTGATCCCGATGAAGAGCATTCGTTTGAAGACCTTTCTCCCCATCATGGCCGCTTGCCTTCTAGCATTGGGCAGCATTGCCCCGGGTCCCGCCGCCGCCGAATTCTCGGCCGAGCGGCAGGCCATTGCCGAAGGCGCCGCGACCAATGAGGCGCTTGGCGCCTTCTATCGCGGCCGGGATTTTGAGCCGATCTGGACCACGGCCGAGGCCGCCGACCGACGCGCGGCGCTCTTGGCCGCGTTGGAGCGGGCCGATGATCATGGCTTGCCCGCCTCACGCTATGACCCCGCTGTCTTGCGCGCGGCCTTTGAGGCCGCGACCAACCCTAGGGCACGGGGCGAGGCCGAGGTCTTGGCCTCGCAGATGTTCCTGCAATATGCCCGCGACGTGCAGTCTGGCTTGTTAGAGCCGACCGAAGTGGTTGGTGATATCTTCAAGGAACTGCCCCGCGCCGATCAGCATGAGCAGTTGACCGAATTTGTCAGCGGCAACCCTTACGTCTTCATGCGCGCGCTGCCGCCGCAGCATCCGGAATATGTCCGCCTGATGCGGGAGAAGCTGCGGTTGGAGCAGGTTCTTGGCACCGGCGGGTGGGGCCCGGAAATCTCTGCGGGCGCGATGGAACCGGGTGATACCGGCGCTGGCGTCATTCAGCTCCGCAACCGGTTGATTTCCATGGGATATCTGGAGCGCTCAGCCAGTGCCAGCTATGACATCGCCTTGGAAGAGGCCGTGCGCCGGTTTCAAGAGGATCACGGGCTGACCGCCGATGGCGAAGCAGGTGCTGCGACCCTTCGGGAGATCAATGTCGATGTCGAAACCCGGCTTGGGCAGATCATCCTGTCGATGGAACGCCAGCGCTGGATGAACCGGGAGCGGGGGGAGCGGCATATCCTGGTCAATATCCCCGAATTCCACGTCTATGTGATCGATGGCGAAGAGGTGAGTTTCGAATCCCGCGTTGTGGTGGGCCACACGGATTTCGATCGCCATACGCCGGAGTTCTCCGACATCATGGAGCATATGGTCATCAATCCAAGCTGGAATGTGCCACGCTCCATCGCGGTTGGGGAATACCTGCCGCAGATGCAGGCCAATCCGGGCGCGGCGGGCCATCTGCAATTGCTGCGGGGCGGCCGGGTGGTCAGCCGCGAGGGCATTGATTTCAGCCAATACACGCGCCGCAATTTTCCCTTCGATCTGCGGCAGCCGCCGTCCAACCGGAACGCGCTTGGGTTGGTGAAGTTCATGTTCCCGAACCAGTGGAACATCTATCTGCATGACACGCCCGCGCGGAACCTGTTTGAGCGGACGGTGCGGGCTTATTCCCATGGCTGTGTCCGGGTGCATCGCCCGTTCGACCTGGCTTATCACCTTCTGGCCCCTCAAGAGGCCGATCCGGAGGGTTTCTTCCAATCCACCTTGCGCACGGGCCGCGAGACCCAAGTCAATCTGGACGAACCGGTGCCGGTCCATCTGGTTTATTGGACGGCGTGGGTCACGCCTGAGGGCCGCGTGAATTATCGCGACGACGTCTATGGCCGGAACGCGCAGCTTTGGCGTGCGATGCAAGAGGCGGGGGTGGCGGTCCGCGCCGCCACCAGCTAAATCGGTCCCCGCGAGGATGTGAGCGCGGGAGACCCGAGGGCCATGGGCCACAGCATCAAAGAGATTGCCGCGGCGCTTGGGGCAGAGGCCTTGGGCGCCGCTGATCTTGAGGTCTCGGGCTTGGCTGAGCCGGGGCGGGCGGGACCAGGCGACCTGGCGCTCGCGATGTCGCCCAAATACGCCGACGCCTTGACCGAAGGGTCTGCTCGCGCGGCAGTCATTTCCGAGGGGATGGATTGGCAAGCCTTAGGACTTGAGGCCGCCATCATCGCGCCACGCCCGCGCTTTGCCATGGCCGGGCTGACCAGCGCGCTGGATAGCGGGCCCGCAATCGCCGCCGGCATCCATCCAAGCGCGGTGATTGACCCTTCTGCCGAAATCGGGCCGGACGCCGCGATCGGCCCACTTGTAGTGATTGGGCCGGGCGCAAAGGTCGGATCAAAGGCCCGGATCGCGGCGCAGGTGACGATCGCCGAAGAGGCCGTGATTGGGGCAGACGCCCTGATCCATTCCGGCGTCAGGATTGGGGCACGAGTGCGGATCGGGGACCGGGTTGTGATCCAACCGGGCGCGGTGATCGGCGGCGACGGGTTTTCTTTTGTCACGGAGGAGGTCAGCACGGTTGAGGCCGCCCGCGCGACCCTTGGCAAAGCCGAGGCGCCGCAAGCCCCGCAAAGCTGGCACCGGATTCATTCCCTTGGCGCTGTTGAGATCGGGGATGATGTGGAGATTGGGGCCAACACCACTATCGACCGCGGCACCGTGGCCAATACCGTGATTGGCGACGGGACAAAAATCGATAACCAGGTCCATATCGGGCATAACTGCCGCGTTGGAGAAGACTGCCTGCTCTGTGGTCAGATCGGCCTGGCCGGGTCCGTGGTTTTGGGCGACCGGGTCGTGATGGGCGGGCAATCGGGTGTCTCAGACAATCTGACCATTGGCGATGATGTGGTGATCACCGGCGCTGCCGTGGTCCTCAGCAATGTGGCCGCCGGCCGGATCGTCATGGGGTACCCCGCCGTCAAGATGGACACAAATGTCGAGATGTATAAGGCGCTTCGGCGGCTGCCCCGTGTCATGAAGACCATCGACCAGCTACAGAAAGCCGTTTTCAAGCGCCCGCAGAATGACTAAGTGACGGCTAGGCACCGCAACACCCGGGGACACGCGCGACATGGCCGACAGCGTCAGAGACAAAGTGATTGCCATCATAGCCGAGCAGGCCGTGCTGGAGCCAGGTGATGTGGCCCTCGACAACAGCCTGGAAGACTTAGGCATTGATAGCCTTGGCCTTGTGGAATCGATCTTTGCCATTGAGGAAGCCTTCGACATTCAGGTGCCCTTCAACGCCAATGAGCCGGAGGAGAGCGAGTTCGACATCTCCAGCGTTGCGGCGATTGTGACGGCGGTTGAAGGGCTGGTGGCCGAACAGAACCCCGCATGAGACGTGTTGTCATCACCGGCCAGGGCACGATCAACGCCCTTGGCCACGACGTGCCCGCAACGCTGGAAGCCATGCGCGAAGGACGCTGTGGGATTGGGGAGTTGGAGGTGCGCGATCTGGACCGCCTGTCGGTGCAGATTGGCGGGCAGGTGAAGGGCTATGACGCCGAGGCGCTGTTCAACCGCCAACAGATCGCGCTTTACGACCGGTTCACGCAATTCACCCTGGTCGCCGCCAAAGAGGCGTTGGGCCAGGCGGGTCTGACCTTCACGGGTGAGCTGGCCGCGCGGTCGGGGGTGGTGTTGGGCACGGCGGGCGGGGGCGTAAACACCTGGGATGAGAATTACCGCTCGGTCTATGAAGAGGGGAAGAACCGCGTTCATCCCTTTGTCGTGCCCAAGCTGATGAACAACGCCGCGGCGTCCCATGTCAGCATGGAATACAATCTGAAGGGCCCGAGTTTCTCGGTCGCCACGGCCTGTGCCTCGTCCAACCACGCCATGGGGCAAGCCTTTCAGATGATCCGCACCGGGCTCGCCGATGTCATGGTAACAGGCGGGTCCGAGGCGATGCTGACCTTCGGCGGGGTGAAGGCCTGGGAAGGGTTGCGCGTGATGTCGAAAGACGCCTGCCGCCCGTTTTCGGCAACCCGGAACGGGATGGTCCAGGGCGAAGGCGCTGCGGTGTTTGTCTTTGAGGCGTATGAGCGAGCCGTGGCTCGTGGGGCGGAGATACTGGCCGAAGTGGTGGGTTTCGCGATGACCTCCGACGCCGCTGATATCGTGATGCCGTCCAAGCAGGGGGCGGCGCGGGCGATCACCGGGGCGATGCAAGACGCGAAGCTGAACCCGAAAGATGTCTGCTATATTAACGCCCATGGCACGGGCACGGCGGCCAATGATAAAACCGAATGCGCCGCCGTGGCGGATGCGTTTGGCCATCACGCGGATGATCTGATGATCTCCTCCACAAAATCCATGCACGGGCACCTGATCGGCGGCACCGGCGCGGTGGAGCTTCTGGC
>JANQNZ010000352.1 GCA_028279315.1 Rhodophyticola sp.
TCGCGGTAGTCCGGCGCCTCCATCAGCACCTCATGCTCCGCGCCTTCGACGAGTTCCAGCCGCCCGCCGGGCCAATTCGCCATCCGCGTCTTGATGGCATCTTTCTCCACAATCCGCTCCCGGGTGCCAAGGAAGGTGATCGTCTCGACCGTAGGCGCGGGCATCGCCATGAGCGCGCTGGTCTCGGTCAGCGCGGCATTCACCCAGCGGATTGACGGCCCTCCAAGAGCCAATTCCGGATGGGTCGCCGTTTGCCGCGACATATAGTCGAAATTGTCCCGATCCGTGGTCAGCGGGTTGTCTTCCCAGGCCATCGGTTCCGCCGGGCCGGTGGTGGGCGCAAACTTGGTGTCGAGGCCCAAAGGTCCGCTCAGGCCCAGGACAATGCCTGAGATCGACTTCAGAAGCGGCGACATCTGAATGCCCCACATGGGCGCCGTGAAAACCGCGCGGGCCACGGGCAATCCGTCATGGAGTGCGCGCAGGCCAATGGCGCCGCCCATGGAATGGCCGATCAGAAACCAGGGTTTCGGCGGCGCAACCTCCTCCAAAAGCCCCCTGAGCGCGGCCACATCCTCGCGGTATTCATCGAAACTGACCACATGGCCCATATCGCGCCGATGGGCCGGGCGGTCTGCCAGACCCTGACCGCGCCAATCGACGGCCACCATGCCGAAGCCGCGCGCGGCCATATCACGGGCAAACCGCCCGTATTTCTCGATATACTCCGTCCGGCCCGGGAACATCAGGATGGTTCCCTTCTCGCCCCCTGGCCAAACCCCAACCCGCAGCCGCGTGCCGTCAGCCGCCCAAACCCACCAGGCCGCGCCGCCCTCAGGCCCCTCGGCCACATCGACCAGATAAGGCGCGGGCTCAGCCGCCGGAGGAGTGGGGACCGCCTGCATTGGCACCTAGCTCAAAGCGCCGCCAAGGCGCATGGCCGTGCCCATATCGCCATCGACCTTCAGCCGCCCACCCATAAAGGCCGCCGTCGGGTTCAGGTCGCCGGATAGGATCTCTTGGAACGTGTCGGCATCAGCGCTCATCGTGACATCGGCCTCGTCGCCGTCATCGGCGGCCCGGACCCCGTCACTATCGACGATAATCGCCCCCTCGCCCTCAATGGCGAATTTCGCGCTGCCGTCAAAGCCGCCGCCGATCCGCTCCGCCAACGCGGACACCGCCGTCTCGATCACTGAACTCATGGTCATCTCCCCTCGCAAGCACCGGAAATTGACTGGAACCGGCGCGTCATAATGCTAATCTTTCCTCAGCATGAGAGCATTCCGGCCCATACACAACACTCTCCTTGCGGCAGGTTTGGCCCTATTGGCGGGAACTGGCGCAGCTGTGAGCCAAAGTGATCCTTTGGACGACCTGTTTGCGCGTTTGCAAGCCCCCGATCTGTCGAATTGGCAGCTGATCGAGGATGAGATTTACCAGCGCTGGTCGGTCTCGGGCTCTCCGGCGGCGGATTTCCTGCTGATGCGGGGGCGCGAGGCGTTGGAGGAGCGCGATCTTGGTGCGGCGATTGAGCATCTGACCGCGCTCACCGATCATGCGCCGGATTTTGCCGAAGGCTGGAATGCGCGCGCGACCGCCTATTTCCGTGCGGGCATGTTTGGCCCCTCGATTGCCGATGTGCAGCGGGTCTTGGCGCTCAATCCCCGGCATTTCGGCGCGCTGACCGGGCTTGGCCTGATGCTGGAGGAGATGGGGGAGTTTGACGACGCGCTTGCCGCTTTTGAGGCGGCCAGGGCTATACATCCCCACCGCCCGGACATAGATCAGGCCGTGGAACGGCTGACGCGCCTGCAAGAGGGCCGCACCCTTTAGAAAGCACTAACGGATGGGCCGCAGAGCGATGCGGCCCAAAGGATCGGGCCGATGTCAATGACGGCGCATTCGCGGATTGCCGCGGTTCTGGGCCCCACCAATACCGGCAAAACCCATTACGCGATTGACCGGATGCTGGCGCATCGGACGGGCGTCATCGGCCTGCCGCTGAGGCTGTTGGCGCGGGAGGTCTATGATAAGATCGTGGCGCTGCGCGGCCCGTCGGTTGTGGCGTTGGTGACCGGGGAGGAGCGGATCGTTCCGCCCCGCACCCAATACTGGGTCTGCACGGTTGAGGCGATGCCGCAGGACAATGGCGCCGATTTCCTGGCCGTCGATGAGATTCAGCTTTGCGCTGACCCTGAGCGCGGTCATGTGTTCACCGACCGGCTGCTCCATGCCCGTGGCCAGCATGAGACGCTGTTTTTGGGGTCCGACACCATGCGCGGCGCGATTGCGGCCCTGGTGCCCAAGGTCGAATTCCTGCGACGGGAACGGTTTTCCGAGCTGACCTATACCGGCGCAAAGAAGATCAGCCGGATGCCCGCCCGATCCGCCATCGTCGGCTTCTCCGTCGAAAACGTCTATGCGATTGCGGAGCTTCTGCGCCGTCAGAAAGGCGGGGCGGCGGTGGTGATGGGGGCGCTGTCGCCCCGCACCCGGAACGCCCAGGTGGAACTGTACCAGAACGGTGATGTGGATGTGCTGGTCGCCACGGACGCGATTGGCATGGGGCTCAACCTGGATATCTCCCATGTCGCCTTTTCGGGCCTGCGCAAATTCGACGGGCGCAAGATGCGCGACTTGGCCCCAAATGAACTGGCCCAGATCGCAGGCCGCGCCGGGCGCTATACCGATCCCGGCACGTTCGGCGTGACCGGAGAGGCCAGCCCACTGCACGAAGAGGTGGTCGCCGCGATCACCGCGCATCGCTTTACGCCGGTTCGCCAGTTGCAATGGCGCAACTCCGATCTGGAGTTCGGCACCGTTCCGCGCCTCATCGCCTCTCTCGAACGCCCGGCGGAAGACGATTGGCTCACCCGCGCCCGCGAAGCCGACGATCTGATGGCGCTGAAGGCGATCTCGGGCCAGGGGGATGTGGCGACCCGGATTGCAAGCCCGAAGGATGTGAGACTTCTATGGGAGGTCTGCCGCATCCCCGATTTCCGTGGCATCAGCCACGCAGAACACGCGAGCCTTCTGGCAATCATTTTCGACTACCTTCACGATCTCGGCCGCGTCCCCGACGATTGGCTGGCCCGCCAAGTGAAACGCATCGACCGAACCGACGGCGATATCGACACATTATCGAAGCGATTGGCGTATATCCGCACATGGACCTATGTGGCGCAGCGGAAAGGCTGGGTTGATGACGAATCCCATTGGCGCGAGGCGACCCGTGCCGTAGAAGACCGCCTGTCAGACGCGCTTCATGAGCGTTTGACCCAAAGATTTGTCGATCGGCGCACATCCGTGCTGATGCGCCGGTTGAAGCAGAAGGAGGGCCTGGTGGCCGAGGTGAACGACAAAGGTGAGGTAACGGTCGAAGGCCAATTTGTGGGCCGTCTGGAGGGATTCCGCTTCCGCCAGGACCAGACCGCGACCGCCGATGAGGCGAAGACGCTGCAACAGGCGGCGATGGCGGCCCTTCGCCCGGAATTTCACCTGCGCGCCGACCGGTTCTATAACGCGCCGGATACCGAGTTCGACTTTACCGAACAGGGTGGCCTCATGTGGGGCGATCAGGCCGTCGGCAAGCTGGTTCTGGGCCCGGAGCCGCTGAAACCCGTGGCCGAGGCTTTCGTGGATGAGGAAGCGGGCGCGGAGGTGATCCAAAAGGTCCAGCGCCGCCTCCAGCATTTCATCGACCGCAAACTGGCCGCGCTGTTTGAGCCGCTTCTGGCGATGCAGAAAGATGAGGGGATTTCGGGCCTCGCTCGCGGGCTCGCCTTTCAACTGATTGAGGCGCTTGGGATCATCCCGCGCGCCGATGTGGCGGACGACGTCAAAGCGCTGGATCAGGATGCGCGCGGGCTTCTCCGCAAACACGGCGTGCGGTTCGGGCAATTCACGATCTTCCTGCCGCTTTTGCTCAAGCCCGCGCCGACGCGCCTGCGTCTGGTCCTTTGGGGGCTGCAAAAGGGCCTCGACGCGTTCCCTGAAAGCCCGCCGCCCGGGCTGGTGACGATCCCCAACGAGGAAAGCCAGCCCGAGGGCTATTACACCATGTCCGGCTATCGCCCCGCCGGTGCCCGCGCGATCCGCATCGATATGCTGGAGCGGCTCGCTGATATGCTGCGTCAGCAAGACAGTCGGGGTGGGTTTGAGGCGACCGCCGACATGCTTTCCATCACCGGGATGACGTTGGAACAGTTTGCCGATCTGATGGGCGGCTTGGGTTATAAGGCGGAGCGCGGGGAGCGTGAGAAGGTGAAAGCCGCGCCACCCGCGCCCGAACCTGCCGCCACCGATGCGGCAGAGACAATAGACGAAAGCTTGTCCGGCGTGGCCCCACCAACGGGCCTCGAAGGCGCCGACACCCCCGACCCGACGCCAACCGAACTGCCAGATGACGCACCGGGAGAAGGTGCGCCCGCAACGCCTGAGGAAACACCGGTCGATCCACCGCAAGAAGCGCCCGCCGCGCCGCCGGAGGAGATGCCGAAGGACACAGAGGCGGCTGCTGAAACCGGCCCTGAAATCGAGGTCTTCTACACCTTCACCTGGGCGCCGCGTCGCCGTCCGAACCAGCAGGGTCAGCGCCGGGGCGGTGACAAGCCGCGTGGGAAGAAAGGCAAAGGTCCGGGCAAGCCGGGTAAAGGCCCCCGCGGGGACAAACCCAAAAGCTTCTCTGCCCGGCCTGAGAAGAAAGACCGGATCGACCCGGACAACCCCTTTGCCCAGGCACTCGCCGGGCTGAAGGACAAGACCTGACGGACCGGGCCAAAACCCGCCTCGACAAATGGCTCTGGCAAGCGCGGTTCTTCAAAACCCGGAGCCTCGCGGCCAAAACCGTCGCGGGCGGACATGTGCGCGTGAATGGCGAGCGGGTTGCGAAACCGGCCAACACCGTTGGGCCGGAGGACGTCCTGACCTTCCCCCAAGGCCGCACGATCCGTGTCATCCGGATCCTTGCGCTGGCCACACGACGCGGCCCCGCGCCCGAGGCGCAGACGCTTTACGACGACCTGACGCCGCCATCCGAACCGGCGCCACCCCGCGTTGGGCCTCGGCCCACAAAGAAGGACCGGCGCGCGCTTGACGACCTCTCTAAGGACGGCCCCGAGGGCGCGTAAACCACCTGTCTAGTTTGATTGACACATATCGCCGCGCCCGGGCCAATGGCGTCTTGCAACTCATCCATCGGTTGCGTAGCTAAGGGTTGGATCAGGACCGCCCGGGATTGCCCATGACCTATGTCGTCACCGACAATTGCATCGCCTGCAAATACACCGATTGTGTCGAGGTCTGCCCCGTAGATTGCTTCTACGAAGGTGAGAATATGCTGGTGATCCACCCCGATGAATGCATCGATTGCGGTGTCTGTGAACCGGAATGCCCCGCCGACGCGATCCGGCCCGATACCGAGCCCGACATGGAAACCTGGGTCGAATTCAACCGCAAATGGTCGGAAGAATGGCCGGTGATCATCACCAAGAAAGACCCGCTGCCAAGCGCCGATGATATGGACGGCAAACCGGGCAAGATGGAGCTGTTTTCCGAGGCCGCGGGCGAAGGCGGCTGACCGATTCGCGGTACTTGCCGGTAATTGCGGGGCGAAACACTCTGTTGCACCGCGGCAAAACCCTGTGACATAAGGGTTTTTCCGCCGATCCCTGCGCGCTGATTTTGAATCGGTCAGGATTTGTGCTATATATCTGTTACAAACCTGCCAAAGGCATGGGCTGCGGGGACTGCCACCTCACGCCCAAAAACCAGATAAAGCGAACCCGGTTGTGGAAAGATCACTCTTTCCGCCGGTGCTTTTGTCGCCTGAGGCATGGGCCCGAAAGAGGAAGACATAGATGAGTAAAGCTCGGAAGAACCAGGAATTCAGCCCCAACGAGTATGTGGTGTATCCCGCCCATGGCGTTGGCCAGATCGTGTCGATCGAAGAACAAGAGATCGCCGGGCTGACCCTGGAATTGTTTGTGATCTCATTTGAGAAAGACAAGATGACGCTTCGGGTCCCGACCGCCAAGGCGACCGAGGTGGGCATGCGCTCGCTTTCCAGCCCCGATGTGGTGTCCAAAGCGCTCGACACGTTGAAAGGCAAAGCGCGGGTGAAGCGCGCCATGTGGTCGCGCCGGGCTCAGGAATACGAACAAAAGATCAATTCGGGCGATCTGATCGCGATTGCCGAAGTGGTGCGTGACCTGCACCGCGCCGACGATCAGCGTGAGCAGAGCTATTCCGAACGTCAGCTTTACGAAGCGGCGCTGGAACGCCTGACGCGGGAGTTGGCCGCGGTGAACGGCATGGACGAAGCCGGGGCACAGAAGCGCGTGGATGAGGTGTTGATGGCGCGCGCCGCCTAAACCCTCTATCTCAATGGTTTAGAAAAACCCCGCCGCGCCCGTCGCGGCGGGGTTTTTCGTTGACCCCTATCGGCGTGAATGCGCTTATCGGGCGCGTGGTGGCAGCTGCCCCCTCGCCCGCCCCTCACCGGTCATGAAACATTGAACCCGGAGCCTGTCTTACCCGACCCATAATTGCGAATGGGACGGATCCCGAAACTGGAAAGGACATGTCATGTCGAAAACGATTGCTCTGGTACTTGCTGTCAGCACATTTGCCCTGGCGGGCTGTCAATTGACCCCACAGGATCGCGCCAATCTGGGGCTTCTGGGTGGGGCTGCGGGCGGCGTGCTCTTGGCCGATGCGTTTGATGCCAACCCGGAATGGACCATTGTGGCCGGTGTGGCCGGTGCCACGATTGGCACGCTTGTGGCGCGCAACACCCAAACCGGGAATTGCGCCTATTCCAATGGTGACGGCACCTACAGCGTGCGCCCCTGCTGATCAGCTGATCACAACAATGATGGCGGCCAGCGCGGCAATCTCTGCCAGTTGCTGGCTCGCCCCCAACACATCCCCGCTTTGCCCGCCGATCTTCGCACGGGCAAGCACCGCGAGCCCCGCAGCAACGGCATAGGCCGCAAGAAGCGCGGGGATGGCACTCCATCCGACAAGCAGAAGCGCAAGCAGAGCCGCCACGCCAGCGGCGAGCCACGCGGTTTGCTTCGGCGGTTGGCCTGTATGGTGCGACAGCCCATCGTCGCGGGCGGGCCGCATCCGCGCCATCATCACCACCATCGGCGCCCGGCTGATCACGGCAGCGGCGATAAGCGCTGACCCCGCCCCAAGCCCAATCAGCGCCCCGATCAGTGACCAGCGCGCCAAGAGGCTGAGGATC
>JANQNZ010000049.1 GCA_028279315.1 Rhodophyticola sp.
ACGCAATTTGGCGCCTTCCACCGGGGCAGATGAGTTTTGATGCGAGGCACCCATGCTGACCGGCAAACGCATTCTTCTGATAATTGGGGGCGGAATCGCGGCCTACAAGTCGCTGGACCTGATCCGGCGGCTGCGGGATGAGGGCGCCGGTGTAACCCCGGTTTTGACCCGCGCGGCGGAGGAGTTTGTGACCCCGCTTTCCGCCTCGGCGCTGGCCGCCGAGAAGGTTTATCGCGATCTCTTTGATCTGACCGATGAGGCGGAGATGGGGCATATCGAACTCAGCCGTGCCGCCGATCTGGTGGTGGTGGCGCCGGCCACCGCCGATCTGATGGCGAAGATGGCGGGGGGGCATGCGAATGATCTGGCCTCGACGCTTCTGATGGCGACCGACAAGCGGGTGCTGATTGCGCCTGCGATGAATGTGCGGATGTGGGAGCATGCGGCCACGCGGCGAAACCTGGCCACGCTCCAGGGCGATGGGGTGCGGGTTGTGGGCCCAAATGAGGGCGACATGGCCTGCGGTGAGTTTGGGCCGGGCCGGATGGCGGAGGTGCCTGAGATTGTCGCGGGGGTGCGCGCAGCCCTGGGTGAGGGGCCGCTTAAGGGCAAACATGTGCTGGTGACCTCTGGCCCCACCCATGAGCCGATTGATCCGGTGCGCTATATCGCGAACCGGTCTTCGGGTGCCCAGGGCGCGGCGCTGGCGGCGGCCTTGCGCGATCTGGGCGCGCGGGTGAGTTTCATAACCGGTCCAGCCTCGGTTGCGTCGCCCGCAGGCGTCGCGGTGGCGCAAGTGGAGACCGCGCGGGAGATGGAGGCGGCGGTGCAGGCGGCTTTGCCTGCCGACGTGGCGGTTTTTGCCGCCGCTGTGGCCGATTGGCGGGTGGAAAATGCCGCCGGAGAGAAGATGAAGAAAGACGCCGGCGGCGCGCCCGATCTGAGTTTTGCCGAGAACCCGGATATCTTGGCGGGTGTGGCGCAGATGACAGCCGGGCGGCCAGAATTGGTTGTGGGCTTTGCGGCTGAGACCACGGATGTGATCACCCACGCAGAGGCCAAACGCGCGCGAAAGGGCTGTGACTGGATTGTCGCCAATGATGTCTCGCCCGAGACCGGGATCATGGGGGGCGCCGAAAACGCGGTGCATCTGGTGACGGCGGACGGGGTCGAGGATTGGCCGCGCATGGGCAAGGATGAGGTGGCCCGGCGGCTGGCGGCGCGCATTGCCGAGGCGCTTGGTGCGGGATGAGGTGCGGTCGGAGCCTCCGGCGGGAGGTATTTATGAAGCAAAGAAGCTGGGGCGGATGGCTTTACGGATTCAGGTGATGCGCGAGGCCTGGGCCGATCCGGGCATTGATCTACCTCACTACGCCACGGCGGGGGCGGCGGGCGCAGATGTGCGAGCCAATTTCCCGGAAGAGGATCGTGAAGCGGGGCTGACCCTTCAGATGATGGAGCGGCGGATTGTGCCGACCGGGCTGCGGGTGGCGATCCCTGTGGGCTATGAGATGCAGATCCGCCCCCGGTCGGGCCTGGCCCTGAGACACGGGATCACGCTGCCCAACACGCCGGGCACGATTGATGCGGATTATCGCGGGCCTTTGGGGGTGCTTTTGGTGAATTTTGGGGAGGCGCCCTATCACATCGCCCATGGCGACCGGATTGCCCAGGCGATTGTGGCGCCTGTGTTGCAGGCCGGGTTTGACTTGGTTGAGGACCTTGACGGGACGGCGCGCGGCACGGGTGGTTTTGGCTCCACCGGGGTTGGCTGATGCTTCTGGTCTTTCTTCTGGCGGGCGTGATCTGGGGGATCGGGCATTTGATGGGCGCACCGATCCGGGCGCGTCTCTATATGCTTGGGCTGCTTTATGTGGCGGTTCTGGCCGTGCAGGTGGCTTTGCCCGACGGCCATCCGATCCGGGAGATGACGGGCCAATCGCCTGCGTTGTGGCTGATCCTGGGCGGCGCTGCGGTGCTGATCTTGGCGTATCGTGAGGTCTTGAAGCGGGTGAAGGCCCGGGCCGAGGCCGTGGAAGCCGCGCGCGCGCCACCCGCGCAGGAGGGTCCGTTTTCCGGTGATGAGTTGCAGCGCTATGCCCGCCATATCACCCTGCCAGAGATCGGCGGGCGCGGGCAGCGGGCGCTGAAAGACGCCAAGGTGCTGGTTGTGGGGGCAGGGGGGCTTGGCTCGCCTGCGCTCCTATATCTGGCCGCGGCGGGCGTGGGTACGATTGGAGTGATCGACGATGACGCGGTCGATCTGTCGAATTTGCAACGTCAGATCATCCACCGCGATGAGACCCAAGACATGCCGAAAGTCTTCTCCGCCCAGAAAGCCATCGCCGCACTGAACCCGTTTGTGACGGTCAAACCTTACAATCGGAAGCTGACCGAAGAGATCGCCGCGGACCTGATTGCAGAATATGACCTGGTCCTGGACGGCACCGATACCTACGCTACCCGGGCGCTTATCAATCGCGCGGCCCAGGCCAGCGGCCGCCCGGTGATTGCGGGCGCGATTTCGGCCTGGGAGGGGCAAGTGACGCTGTATGATCCAGCCGGTGGCGCGCCCTGTTTTGCCTGTATCTTCCCCGAGCCACCCGCCCCCGGCATGGCCGCGACCTGTGCCGAAACCGGCGTGGTGGGGGCGCTGCCAGGGGTGATCGGCACGATGATGGCGCTGGAGGCGGTGAAGGAGATCACGGGCGCGGGCCGGGGCCTGCGTGGCCGGATGCTGATCTATGACGGGCTTCATGGCGAGACCCGTCAGATTGCCGTGAGCCGCCGGGCCGATTGCGCGGTTTGCGGGCAGGATTGATCGGGGCCGGGCTTGCTCTTCGGATCGGACAGGCCATACTCAGGCGGAAAACATCCAACAAAACGGGAGGGCTTTGCCCAATGAAACATCTTCTTGCTGCATTGGCGGCGACCGCCGCCCTGACCACCGCCGCTTGGGCCCAAGACGTGCCTGATCTGGGCGGGATGGAAGTGGTTGTTGTTACTGAGAACGCTTATCCGCCGCTGCAATTTGTCGATCCCAATTCGGGTGAGGCGATCGGTTGGGAATATGACGCGATGGAAGAGATCGCGGAACGGCTGAATGTCACCGTGACCTACGAGAATATCTCCTGGGACGCGATGATTGCCGCGGTCTCCGAAGGCCAGTTCGATATGGGCATGACCGGCATCACGATCCGTGAAGATCGGGCCGAGATGGTGGATTTCTCGGACAGTTACATGACCAGCCAGATGCGGATGCTGGTGCGTAGCGATGAGACGCGGTTTGGCGATGCGCCCGGTTTTGCGGCGGATGCGGATCTGCTGATGGGGACGCAAGCCGGAACCACGCCGTTTTATGTGGGCGTCTATGAGGTGCTTGATGGAGATGAGGCCAATCCGCGGATTGTGTTCTTTGAGACCTTTGGCGCCGCTGTTCAGGGGCTTCTGGCCGAGGATGTGGATTTGGTTCTGACCGACTCCACGGGCGGCGAAGGCTATGTCCGCGCCAATCCCGATGCCCTGAAACTGATCGGCGACCCGCTTGGAACAGAGGATTTCGGCTTCATCTTCCCCCGCGGCTCGGAATTGGTTGGCCCCTTCAATGCGGCGATTGCGGCGATGCAGGCCGATGGGACGATTGCCGAATTGGATCAACGCTGGTTCGTCGATTACGTCTTTGGCGAGTGATCGGGCGCGGGCGCGTAAGCCCCTGGCCTTAACGGCGCACGGATGATCCCCTCGACCCCGCAGGACCGGGATTTCCCCTGGTGGCTGGTCTTTGTGGCGGGCCTTGGGGTCTTCGCGTTCTGGCAGGTCCTCAGCGATGACGATTATCGGCAGGTTCTGAACACGCTCCGCCGCGGCGTCGTCATCACGGTCTTTGTGACGCTGGTCTCCTTTGGGCTCGCCTCCGCCATGGGGCTGCTTCTGGCACTGGCGAGCCTGTCGCGCAGCGTGATCCTGCGCCAGACCGCGCGGGTCTATATCGAGATCATCCGCGGCATCCCGATCATTGTGCTTTTGCTCTACGTGGCCTTCGTGATCGGCCCGGGTTTGGTGATCGCCTGGAACTGGGCCACGGGGCTGATCGGGATCGACCCAATTCGAACCCGGGATTTCACGCTCCTCTGGCGCGCGATCCTGGCGCTCTCCATCGCTTATTCCGCCTTCATCGCCGAGGTCTTCCGCGCCGGGCTGCAATCGGTCGATCGCGGCCAGATCGAAGCGGCAGAGGCGTTGGGCCTCAGCCGGTGGCACCGCTTCCGCCATATCGTTTTCCCTCAGGCGATCCGGATGATCCTACCGCCGCTTGGCAACGATTTTGTCGCCATGGTGAAGGATTCGAGCCTGGTGTCGGTGGTGGGCGTTCTCGACATCACCCAATTGGGCAAAGTGACGGCGGCGGGCAATTTCCGCTATTTCGAGACCTATAACGTCGTCGCGCTGATCTATCTGACGATGACAATCACGTTGTCCCTGCTTCTCCGGCGGTTGGAGCAGCGCTTGCGCCAGGGCCAAGACCGCGGGACTTAGGCGCCAATCGCCCTACCTTCCCTTAGGTCAAGCTTTGGGAGGAGTGACAATGAGACTTGCCGCAATCCTTTTGGCGGCCACGCTGGCATACACGCCGGTCCTGGCCCAAGACACGCCCTCACCCGAGGGGGCGGAGCTTTATTTCGTGAACCTCAGCGATGGGGATGTGGTGACAAGCCCGATCACAATCAATTTCGGGCTGCGCGGCATGGGCGTCGCCCCGGCAGAGGTGGAGCGAGAAAACACCGGCCACCATCATCTTTTTGTCAATCGGGAGCCGTTCGGCGAAGGGCCGTTTGGTGAGGAGGAGTTTGAACTCGCCGTGCCAAACGATGAGAACCACCGGCATTTTGGTGGCGGCCAAACCGAGGTGACCATTGAATTGCCGCCGGGGGAGCACACGCTGCAACTGGTTCTGGGTGATCATGGCCATGTGCCCCATAACCCGCCGGTGGTCAGCGAGGTGATCTCGATCACCGTGGAATGAAGCGGCGGGCGGGGGATGCGGGCATCGAACCCGCATCCCCCGCCTATGCCTCCGGCGGCCATATTTGGAGGATAGAGAAAGGAAGGGGGCGCCTCAGGGCGGTCATTGGCAATTGGAATTGATTTCCCTAAGTGGAGATCAAAGGAGATTTGCGCCTCATGACCAACCCGCTTCTGCAAGACTGGACCACGCCATTCGCCCTGCCGCCCTTTGCCGAACTCTCGGACGCGGATTTTGCGCCTGCGCTTGACGCCGCGCTGGAGGAGGGGCGCGCGGCCTATCGCGCGATTGCCGAGGATCCCGAGCCGCCGACATTTGCCAACACCATCGAGGCGATGGAATTGGCTGATGAGACGCTCGACCGGGTGGCGGGTGTGTTCTTCAACCTCGCGGGTGCCGATGCGACACCGGAACGTGAGGCGTTGCAGCGGGATTATGCGCCGAAATTCTCGGCCTATGCCTCCGAGATCACCAACAACAAGCGCCTTTGGCAGCGGATCAAGACGCTTTGGGACACACGTGAAAGCCTAGACCTGACGCCGGAGCAGGCCCGCGTCCTGATGCTGACCCATCGGAGTCTTACTCGATCCGGCGCGGCCCTGGAAGGTGCTGAGGCCGAGCGACTGACAGAGGTGAAATCCCGCCTCGCCGTTCTTGGCACCAGCTTTATGCAGAACCTCCTGGCTGATGAGCGGGAGTGGTTCATGCCCCTGGAAGAGGCCGATTTGGAAGGTCTGCCCGATTTCGTGGTGGATGCCGCCCGAGCAGCGGGGGAGGAAAAAGGGGCCGATGGCCCAGTTGTGACTCTGTCCCGCTCTCTGATTGTGCCCTTCCTGCAATTCTCCCCCCGGCGCGATCTGCGGGAGGTCGCGTATAAGGCCTGGGCCGCGCGCGGTGCCAATGGTGGTGAGACCGACAATCGCGGTATTGCGGCAGAGGTGCTAGCGCTGAGGGACGAACGCGCAAAGCTCCTGGGCTATGAGAGCTTCGCCGCGTTCAAGTTGGAGCCGGAGATGGCGAAGACTCCTGACGCGGTGCGGGACCTGTTGATGCAGGTCTGGGCGCCGGCGAAGGCCCAAGCCGAGGCGGATGCCGACCGGCTGACGCAGATGCTCCACGCCGACGGGGTGAATGGGGAGTTGGAGCCGTGCGATTGGCGCTATTACGCTGAGAAACGGCGCAAGGCTGAACATGATCTCGATGAGGCGGAATTGAAGCCGTATCTCAGGCTCGACGCCATGATCGAAGCCGCGTTCGACTGCGCCAACCGCTTGTTTGGGTTGGAGTTTTCCCCCCTCGACGCAACGCTCTACCATCCGGATGCCCGCGCTTGGGAGGTCACGCGGGGTGGCGAGCATGTCGCGGTGTTCATCGGCGATTACTTCGCCCGCGGTTCCAAGCGATCCGGCGCCTGGTGTTCCGCGATGCGCAGCCAGAAGAAACTGGGCGGTGAGACGCGGCCCATCGTCGTGAATGTCTGCAATTTCGCCAAAGGCGACCCGGCGCTTCTGAGTTATGACGACGCGCGGACCCTGTTCCACGAATTCGGCCACGCGCTGCATCAGATGTTGTCGGATGTGACCTATGGCTCGATCTCGGGCACTTCCGTGGCGCGGGATTTCGTGGAACTGCCCAGCCAGCTTTATGAGCATTGGCTGGAGGTGCCCGAGGTCTTGGAAAAACACGCCCGCCATGCGGAGACGGGGGCGCCGATGCCGAAAGATCTGCTCGACCGGCTTCTGGCCGCACAGACCTATGATATGGGCTTCCAGACCGTGGAATATGTCGCCTCGGCCCTGGTCGATCTCGATTTCCACGATGGCGCCGCGCCTGCCGATCCGATGGCCGCAGAGGCGGACACACTGGCCCGGATCGGGATGCCTCATGCGATTGGGATGCGCCACGCGACGCCCCATTTCGCCCATGTCTTCACCGGCGATGGCTATTCCGCGGGCTATTACAGCTATATGTGGTCCGAAGTAATGGATGCCGATGCGTTCGAAGCGTTTGAGGAGGCCGGAAGCGCCTTCGATGTGGAGATGGCGCGGAAGTTAGAGACCCATATCCTCTCCGCTGGTGGCAGTGAGGAAGCAGACGCCCTCTACACCGCCTTCCGCGGTCGGATGCCGGGGGTGGAGGCGTTGCTAAAGGGGCGGGGTCTCGACAAGGTGGCTTAGAATGGCTGCTGGGCTCCGCCCGCTCGGGCCTGAAAAGCCCCACTGGGGCTTTGTCCCAAGACGCCCCTCGCTCTTTGCTTCATAAATACCTCCCGCCGGAGGCATAGCGGGCGCCGGAGCGGCCCCCTTGGGGGTCCGACGGCGCGCGCTCTTGGGCTCCGCCCGTTCGGGTCTGAAAACCTCCACTGGAGGTTTGTCCCAAGACGGCCCTCACCCCGCAATCAGCCCCATACTTTCAAGCTTCAACAACACCTGCTGCGCGCAGTAATCAACCTCCATCCCTTCGGTGTCGACGACCAGTTCCGCGTTTTCAGGCGCCTCGTAAGGGTCGGAAATCCCGGTAAATTCCTTAATCTTCCCTTCCCGCGCGAGTTGGTAGAGCCCTTTGCGGTCGCGGCGCTCGCACTCCTCCAGGCTGGTCGCCACATGCACCTCCACGAAGGCCCCATAACTCTCGATCATCTCCCGCACCGCGCGCCGCGTCGCGGTGTAAGGCGCAATGGGCGCGCAGATGGCGATGCCGCCATTCTTGGTGATCTCCGAGGCGACATAGCCGATGCGGCGGATATTGATATCGCGATGTTCCTTCGAGAACCCAAGCTCGGACGACAGATGTTTCCGCACCACGTCGCCATCAAGCAGCGTCACCGGGCGCCCGCCCATCTCCATCAGTTTCACCATCATGGCGTTGGCGATGGTGGATTTACCTGAGCCGGACAGCCCGGTGAAGAACACCGTAAAGCCCTGTTGCGAGCGCGGCGGGCGGGTCCGGCGCAATTCGGCCACCACATCGGGGAAGGAGAACCAACTGGGGATTTCCAGCCCCTCGGCCAGGCGGCGGCGCAATTCGGTGCCGGAGATGTTCAGGACCGTTGCATCAGGCGCCACCTCATCGGCGGGCTGATATTCCGCGCGTTCCTGGACAAAGACCATGTGTTTGAACGGCACCATTTCGATGCCGATCTCGTCGGCATAATCTTTGAACAGGTCTTGGGCGTCATAAGGCCCATAGAAATCCTCGCCCTGGCTGTTCTTGCCCGGCCCCGCATGGTCGCGGCCGACGATGAAATGGGTGCAGCCGTGGTTCTTGCGGATCAGCCCGTGCCACACCGCCTCCCGCGGGCCGGCCATGCGCATGGCGAGGTTCAGAAGGCTCATGGTGGTGGTGGCCGACGGGTATTGGTCGAGCACAGCCTCGTAACAGCGCACGCGCGTGAAATGGTCGATATCGCCGGGTTTGGTCATGCCGACCACGGGGTGGATCAGAAGGTTCGCTTGCGCCTCTTTCGCGGCGCGGAAGGTCAGTTCCTGATGCGCGCGGTGAAGCGGGTTGCGGGTTTGAAACGCCACCACGCGGCGCCAGCCAAGTTTCCGGAAATAGGCGCGCAGTTCGTTCGGCGTGTCGCGGCGGGCGCGGAAATCGTAATGCACCGGCTGTTGGATGCCGGTGATGGCCCCGCCCAGATAGACCGGCCCCGCCACGTGATGCAGGTAATTCACTGCTGGATGGGCGATGTCATCGGCGCCAAAGACCATCTCGGCCTCACGCGCTTTGTTCGGCATGTATTTGTCGCTGATCGACAGGATCGCGAGGATCACGCCTTCCTGGTCCCTGAGTGCGATGTCCTGGCCGGGTTCGATGCTGTCCGCGAAGTCCTCGCTGACATCAAGCGTGATCGGCATCGGCCAAAGGGTGCCATCGGCCAGCCGCATGGTTTCGACAACGGAGGTGTAGTCCGCCTCGCTCAGAAACCCTTTCAGCGGGTTAAACCCGCCATTCATCAGAAGCTCCAGATCGCAGATCTGGCGCGGGGTCAGGTCCCAGGAGGGGAGCGCGGCGGCCTCGGTTTTCAGTTTCTGGGCCGAGTCGAAAGACACATAAAGCTCCGGCACGGGCGCAAGGTTCGGTTGCATGGCGGTGGTCCTGTTTTTTGAAGGGAGAAGGCCGCTTGCCGCGCCGGTCAGCTCAGCATGCAGCGTGTCGTATTCCACAAGCTTGCGGGCAAGGAAGCGGCCGGTCAGACGGATCTTCTCGGTGGCCCCCCGCGCGGTCAGCGCGTAGGAAAATCTCTGGCGCCGGTCGGGGCCTGCGCGGTCGGAAATGGTGACGAGCCCGGCCTCGGCCACGGCGCGAAGCTGCGCGTTGAGGCGGCCCAGGCTGATGCCATGCGCCTCCGCCGTGGCCCGTTGCGAGGCCTCCGGCGCAGTGTCGAGCTGCCGAAGCAGGCGGAAGAGCAGGTCTTCATCGGCCAAGGGGCTGGTGGTGGGGGAGGCGGGCATATCGGTGTTGGCTCGAAAGTGTGTTCACGGATGAACGCATTTCACAGATTGCAGCCCCGGGGAAGCGGGAATTTGCGGCTCAACAGATTGTTTCGGCGCCGTGGCTAGTGTGCAACGGGGCGGAAAGGGCTTGGGTGCGCGGCGCAGCCGTTCTACATCCCCCACCCGGAATCAAGCCGAAGGCGCCGGGCATCGACAGGCCGCCCGGGCGGTCTGGCGATTTGGTTGAGTCTGGGTGTTGTGATCGGAGCGGGGAGGGGTTTGGCTGGGATAAAGCACGCCGCTCAATCGTAGGATCGCCAGCCCACGGCCAGTCGATGCCCGGCTTGCGTTGCGCCTGCTCATGTCGCCGTGGCGGTTGCCTTACTCCGCCGCATCCACCGGCGCGGCATAAGCCCCCGCCGCTGACGTCTCTTCGCCGTCCATCTCGGCGATGAACTTCTCCGCATCGAGCGCCGCCATACAGCCCATGCCAGCCGAGGTCACCGCCTGGCGATAGATATGGTCGGTCAGATCGCCCGCCGCGAACACACCAGGGATCGAGGTGCGGGTGGACCCCGCCTCGACCTTCACATAGCCGCCATTATGCAGCTCCAGCTGATCCTTCACCAACTCGGTTGCCGGCGCATGGCCGATGGCGACGAAGAAGCCTTTGCAGGGGACCTCGGTGATTTCACCCGTCTCGACATGTTTGGCGCGCACGCCCTCGACACCGCGCGGTTCCTGACTGCCGATCACCTCATCGATCGTGTGGTTCCAGAGCACCTCGATCTTGGGATTGTTGAACAGGCGCTGCTGCATGATCTTCTCGGCCCGCAAACTGTCGCGGCGGTGGATCAGGGTGACTTTGGAGGCGAAATTGGTCAGAAACAGCGCTTCTTCGACCGCCGTGTTGCCGCCGCCCACCACGACAATCTCTTGCCCGCGATAGAAAAACCCGTCGCAGGTGGCGCAGGCTGAGACGCCGAAG
>JANQNZ010000107.1 GCA_028279315.1 Rhodophyticola sp.
TTTGGTTGAGGCGATCTCCAGAAGCGCGTCGTCCTTCAAAACCCGGTTCCGGGGCACGTTCCGCTCTTGCGCGTAGGTCTCCCGAAACGCGGCAAGCTCTTTAACAATGGCCAGGAACCGCCCGGAATTGCTGCGTAATTTCAAACGCCGCCAGGCCACATCGGGCGTGACGATGTAGGAATTCGCATCCGTTAGGGATTGCAGCTCTTCCTCGACCCAAGCCGTGCGACCGGTCTCTTTCAACTGCTCGGCCAGATGCTCATAGATCTGCCGCAGATGGGTGACATCCGCCAGCGCATAGGATTTCTGCGCGTTCGACAGCGGACGGCGTGACCAATCCGTGAAGCGGGAGGATTTATCGACCCCCGATTTCGCGATCTTGCGCACCAGGGTTTCATAGCCCACCTGATCGCCATAACCGCAGACCATGGCCGCCACTTGCGTGTCAAAAAGCGGGGTCGGCACCACGCCGCCCTCTACGTGGAAGATCTCCAGATCCTGCCGCGCGGCGTGGAAGACCTTCACCACACTCTCATTGCGGAAAAGCTCATAGAGCGGCTCCAGCGACAGGCCGCCCACCAAGGGATCAACCAGAACCGCATCGGCCTCGTCCTCACCCGGCAGCGCCAATTGCACCAGGCAGAGCTGCGCGAAATAGGTCCGTTCGCGGAGGAATTCGGTATCGACAGTGACGTAAGCTTGGGTGGCGGCGCGGGCGCAGAACGCTGCCAGCGCATCCGTTGTTGTGAGTGTTTCCGGCAAGGTTGGCCCTTGATCATTCAGTGGGTCGCGTCTCTGGCATCGGGTGATAGGCGAGGCGCGGGGAAATGAAAAGGCCAATTAGGTCAAGAAGATCGGGGATCGGTCGCCAGCGGCAAACCGGCGGAGAACCGCCGGGTAAAGCCGGTGCTCTTGGGTCAAAACCCGGGCCGCCAAGCTGTCAGGCGTATCGCCAGGAAGGACCGGCACCTTGGCCTGACCCAGGATCGGGCCGTCATCGAGCGCGGGTGTTACTTCATGAACGGTGCAGCCATGCTCCGCATCACCTGCCGCGAGCGCCCGGGCATGGGTATGAAGGCCCCGGTATTTCGGCAGAAGCGAGGGGTGAATGTTCAGCATCCGGCCTTGCCAGCCACTGATAAAGCCCTCGGTCAGGACCCGCATAAAGCCCGCGAGGCAAAGGATGTCGGGCGCCGCGGGGGCCAAGGCGGTGTTGAGCGCGGCCTCAAACGCGGCCCGATCACCTCCAAACGGGCGGTGATCGACAACCGCCGTGGGGATGCCGCGAGAGGCCGCTTTCTCCAACCCGCCCGCCTGATCGGAATTGGCGAGAACCAGGCAGGGCCGCGCCGGGTGATCGCCCACCATGCTGTCGGCCAGCGCGACCATGTTCGAGCCACCGCCCGAGATCAGGATCGCGACCCGTTTGGTCACCCAAGACCCCCGGTATAGGAGACGCCGACGCCGTCCGTGACCTCTCCGATGCAGAGGACGGCTTCGCCTTCCTCCACCAAGAGATCGGTAAGCGCCTCGGCGCGGTCGGGGGCGACCACAAGAACCATCCCGATCCCGGCATTGAAGGTTTTGAGAAGCTCCGCTTGGTCGAGCCCCCCGGCCCGCGCCATCCAGGCGAAAACGGGAGGAAGCGTCCAGGCGCCCAAATCAATCGCGGCGCCCGCGCCCTCCGATAGCACGCGTGGCAAGTTCTCGGTCAGTCCGCCGCCGGTGATATGGGCCAGCGCCCTGACCCCGCCCGCGCGGATCGCAGCCAGCGCCGGTTTCACATAGACCCGTGTGGGCGTCAGAAACGCCACGCCCAGGCTCCCCTCGGCAAACGGCGCGGGCGCGTCCCAGGTGAGACCCTCCTGCTCAACAATCCGGCGCACAAGCGAATAGCCGTTGGAATGCACACCGTCGGAGGCAAGGCCCAAAAGCACATCACCTGGCGCAACGCCCGCGGGCAGCGCCCTGCCCCGTTCCATCGCGCCGACGGCAAACCCGGCCAAGTCGAAATCTCCGGCGGCATACATGCCCGGCATCTCCGCCGTCTCGCCCCCGATCAGCGCCGCACCGGCGCGGGTGCAGCCTTCGGCAATCCCCGCTACGATTTCGGTCGCCGCCTCGACCTCCAGCTTCCCGGTCGCGAAATAATCAAGGAAAAACAACGGCTCGGCCCCTTGGCAGACCAGGTCGTTCACACACATGGCGACGAGATCTCTGCCGATGGTCGACATGTCTCCGGTCTCGATCGCGATCTTCAGCTTGGTACCCACCCCGTCGGTTGCCGCGACCAGAACCGGGTCGTCGTAACCCGCCGCCTTCAGATCGAAAAGCGCCCCGAACCCACCCAATCCGGACATGACGCCGGGGCGGTTTGTGGCCGCCGCATGGGGTTTGATCCGGTCCACAAGCGCGTTTCCGGCATCGATATCGACACCCGCCGCGGCATAGGTCAGCCCGTTCTTTCGCTCGCTCATCTTGGCCCCCCGCTCGGCTTGGACGCTCCTAACAATGGGTCCGGGCCAAGTCCATGGGCGTTTTGGCCCTGGGCCGTCACGCACCGCGCCGCTGCTCTTGCCGGACACCGATCCAAAGGAAAAGCGCGATCATCGCCAAAGTCGCGAGCCACACCACCATCGCCGGGATGGAGAGCATCGCGCGCACATTTTCAAGCGACGACAGCGCCGCCATCCCGATCTGAACCGCCATGAAGCTCCCAAACAGTGAAAGTGCCAGAATGACCCAGGCCTGAAACGGTGGCATGGTGCCCGCACGCCTCAGCGCCTGCATCCCGATATCGACCGCCGGCACCGAGGCCAGGATCACCACCGTCCCGAGCGTGTTGGGCAGGCCAAGCATCTGCACCCCAACGATGTGCAGCACCCTTAGGCCCACAACCCAAGCCAAGTAACGGAGGCAAAGCTGGGGCAGATTGGGCATGGGCAAGACCTCCATCGGGTAACCGCCTTGCCCGCATAGGCGAGCGGGCGGGCGCGCGCAAGCCACGTGGCTTGACCCGCCCCGGCACTCTGCTAAGGCTGACCGCACGGGCGGGCCTGTAGCTCAATTGGTTAGAGCAGAGCGCTCATAACGCTTTGGTTGCAGGTTCGAGTCCTGCCGGGCCTACCACCGCCGCAAATCCCCCGAAACCGCCCAAGAGATGGGCAGACACGTCCCGTTCACGGGATCACGCACGCGGGTGTGACACGACTTATTAGGATTTCTTTGGCAAGCTTGGCCCATGCGCAGCCTTCCGGCGCATCAAATGACGAAACGACCGCACACGTGCCAATTGCGGAGGTATCGGCCATGGAAAGGCTCAAAATCATGTTTTTCGCGATCCGCCAATTGTCCCATATGGGGTACAATATCGCGGGGGCGGAGTTCTCTGGTGGAGAGGTCAGGCGCCAACGCGCCATGGCCCATAAACGGCTCTATTTCGAGGCGATGGATGCGGCCCTGCCCGATCATCATCAACCTTGGGAGCATGACGCGCGTTAACGGGCCAGCACAAGGTCCACACGCAGGCCGCCCAAATCCGCGCTGTCACTCAGGCGCAGCGTGCCGCCATGGCTGCGCGCGATGTCATTGGCAATGGCCAGCCCAAGCCCGACGCCAGAGCCCTTGTCCTGGTTTCGCGCCTCATCAAGCCGTGAAAACGGCCGCACCGCATCGGCCCGGTCGGCTGGCGGGATACCCGGCCCATCATCTTCGACCGTATACCGCACCGCATGGTCCAGCACATGCAGCGTGACCCGCGCCTTTCGCCCATACCGCCGGGCGTTTGACACCAGATTGGCCAGCGCCCGATGCACGGCTTGCGGGCGGAGATCGACCTCCTCCACGTCGTCCGGCGCAATCAACTCGACATCCCCCCCCGCGCGAACCGCATCGGCCACGATCCGTTCGGCCAGGGCCTTTGGGTCGGTTGGCGCAACATCATCCAGCGCATCCGACCGGGCGAAGTCGAGAAACGTCTCCAGAAGCGCCTGCATTTCATCAACATCGCGCTCCAAGGCTTCTATATCTGGGGATTTTTCTTGAAGACCCAGCCCCAGTTTCATCCGCGTCAGCGGCGTCCGCAAATCATGACTGACGCCGGACAACATCATCGTGCGTTGTTCGATTTGCTGCTCGATCCGGCTCCGCATATCCAGGAACGCCCGCCCGGCCGAGCGGACCTCCAGCGCCCCCCGGGGACGGTACTCCACAACCCGGCCCTTCCCGAACGCCTCCGCCGCATGGGCCAGGCGCCGGATCGGGCGCAACTGGTTCCGCAAGAAGAAGTAAGCTACCGCGGTCATCAAGAGCCCCGTGAACACCATCAGGACCAGCAATTGATGCGGGTTTGAGGCAGACACTCGGCGGCGGCTTGCCTCAAGCTCCAAAAGCCCCGCCGGGGTTTCCACACCGATCATCACCACCCGGTCGTTTTCAGCCAGCTCGACATAGACGATCTCTGGGATTTGAGCGCGGAGCACCGCGATAACCTCCCGCCCCGATAGATCGTAAAAGAAGCGTGCGTCGCTGCGCTCTGCCACGCCGTCACGCAGTGTGATCTGCAATTCCGCCGCCGCGGCCTCTGCCGTCTCGCGCCCGTCCTCGTCGAGCCGGGTCAGCACATAACGCAAATCCAGCGCTAAAGCATTGGTCAGCTGCTGGGTCACATCCTCAAAATGCCGCTGCAAGAACGCGGCTGAGACCACCAGCTGCAAAGCCACAATCGGCACAATCAGGATAAGCGCGGCGCGGCCATAGAGCCCCCGCGGCAGAAATCTCTTGAGCCAGCCGAACATCATGGCCCATCTAACGCAGGCGATGGCCCGGGTGCAAAGGAGATCACGGGGAATGGTGGAGGAGCTTGAACCGAGCCTGCGGCGGATCCTGGCCCCGAACCCCTCGCCCATGACGGAGCGCGGCACCAACACCTATCTGATCGGCACGACCGATCTGGCGGTGATCGATCCCGGCCCGATGATAGACGCGCATCTGGAGACGATCCTGGCCGCCATCGGTCCCGGGCAGCGGATCACCCATATCCTCGTCACCCATTCCCATCTCGACCACTCCCCCCTGGCCCGCCCCTTGTCAGAGGCCACGGGCGCCCCGGTTCTGGCCGCAGGCGATAGCGCCTGGGGGCAAAGCGAGATCATGCAGAGGCTCGCCGCAGAAGGCCAAATCGGCGGCGGCGAAGGCGTAGATGACAGCTTTGCCCCGGATCGCGCGGTTCGGGATGGCGATGTGATTGTCGGAGACGGTTGGCAGGTCGAGGTGTTGGAAACCCCGGGCCACATGGCCAATCATCTCAGTTTCGTCTGGAAAGGCGCGCTCTTTTCGGGCGATCTGGTGATGGGCTGGTCGACATCGCTGATCTCACCCCCCGATGGCGATATGACCGCCTTCTATGCCTCACTCGACCGCCTCAAGAACCGCGATGACCGCATCTACTATCCGGGCCACGGCGCGCCGGTGGCGGAACCCCAAACCCGCTCAGCCGAGCTCATCGCCCACCGCCGTGCAAGAGAGGCCGCGATCCTGACGGCCCTCGCCGAGGGCGTGGCGGATACAGGCGCCTTGGCGGCCAAGATCTACACCGACACACCCCCCGCACTCCTCCCCGCCGCCGAGCGCAACATCCTGGCCCATCTCATTGATCTGATGAGCAGAAACCTGATCGCCCCAGTGGGCGAATTCCACGCCGATGCGCGCTTCGCACTTGCCTGATTTCCACCCGGCCCTTTTTTGGCACTGCCCTCTGGACGTGCGAAATCGACCTTGCTATATCCGCCGTCAGTTCCGGCGTAGCTCAGCGGTAGAGCAGTTGACTGTTAATCAATTGGTCGTAGGTTCGATCCCTACCGCCGGAGCCAAAAATCCCAACAAAGACAAGGTTGTGAGGGCATCCGCCACCAGCACCTTGGCCGAGATGTGAAGGTCACATGCCTTACACGCGATCCACACTGTGTAAGGAACCCTCCGAGATGGCCGACAAACACGCGGTTTTGGGCGGTAAGGTTCACATCTATAAACGCGAACGCAGCTCAGTCTGACGGTGTTCGACCTATCTTGGGAGCAAGAACCGGCGGGTCAGCACCAAAGAAGTGAGTTTGGTCACGGCAAAGGGGTTTTGCCGAAGACTGGCGAGCAGCCCGATCTGAGTGGTCGGTGTCGAGAGTTAATGCACGTTCAGCCTTTGATCCAAGTGGATGTAGGTTCCCGTGGGCTGGTGGCCGATATCCGAATGCACTGTGCGATCGAGTTGATTGATGAATTCCTTCCAGCCTTGAACTCTCTTCGGAACAACTCTCGCATGATGTTCAGATCGTCACGGATGACTTGGAAAATGCGCAAGGCTGGACGGAGTGTTCCCGTCAACGCTGTCTGGCCCGATCATGTTTGGCATCAGACCCCTAGGGCCAGTTTCGGCAACCTGTTCACATCCTTGTAAAGCAGATAACGGAACGGCTCCGGCCCTCCGGCATAGCAGGCTTGCGGGCAGAAGGCGCGCAGCCACATGAAGTCTCCGGCTTCGACCTCGACCCAATCCTGATTGAGCCTATAGGCCGCTTTCCCTTGCAGAACATACAAGCCATGTTCCATGACATGGGTTTCCAAAAATGGGATCGTAGCGCCCGGTTGCAGTGTCACGATCGTTACATGCATGTCATGACGAAGATCGTCTGGCGGGACAAAATGCGTTGTCGCCCATGCGCCATTTGTGTCCGGCATTGGCTTGGGCTCGATCAGGGCTTCATGGGTGATCACCGGATCGGGCAGATCGAGCCCCTCCAGCTTCTCATAGCGCTTGCGGATCCAGTGAAACGTCACCTTTCCGCCGGTCTCGTTGCGACAGGTCCAGTCCAGGCCCGGCGGAATATAGGCGAAACCGCCGGGATGCATACGCGAACGCTGCCCATCAAGCTCCAGCTGAAGCTCCCCAGAGACGACGAACAGAACGCATTCTGCGTCAGGCTGGTTTTCGGGGCGGTCGCTCCCACCTCCGGGGTCTAGCTCGACAATCGCTTGCGAGAAGGTTTCGGCGAAACCCGACAGCGGACGCGCCAGGACCCAGAACCGGGCCTTTTCCCAAAACGGCATGAAGCTGGTAACAATGTCGCGCATCGTCCCTTTGGGGATGACAGCGAAAGAATTGGTGAACTGGGCACGGTCTGTCAGCAGGTCTTTCTGCCCGGGCAATCCGCCCGTCGGCACGACATAAGATGCCATCGGGCCTTTGGCTGTCGTCTTTTTGGTTTGATCTTTCGACATCGGATAATCTTCGGTGGTCTTTGGTTTCTGTGACAGGTGTCCGCGGTCTAAGCAACTCTGCAGATCGGGCCGTAGAATTGTGGCTGCCGATGCAGGTCGAAATTGAAAATGTTCTCTCGGATCTCCCGGCACCGATCCAGATCAACCTCGGCGAGCACCAGTTCGTCGCCGACGCCTTGGGCGGTGGCGACCAATTCGCCGGTGGGCGCGATGATGCAGCTGCCGCCGATCAGGTCACAGCCCTCCTCCACCCCTGCCTTGGCCGACGCAATCACCCAGCACCCGTTGGCATAGGCGCCGGCTTGCATGGACAGGTGATTGTGAAAATCTTGCAGGTGATCATGTTCCGGAGCTGGCGGATAATGGCGCGGCGTGTTGTAGCCCAGGGCGACCAGTTCCGCGCCGCCAAGGCCCAGAACACGGTAGGTTTCCGGCCAACGCCTGTCGTTGCAGAGGCACATCCCGATCTTTCCACCTAAGGCTTCAAACACCTCAAAGCCTGTGTCGCCCACATCAAAATAGCGCTTCTCAAGATGCTGGAACGGACGCCAGGGTTCGTGGTTGTGGTGGCCCGGAAGATGGATTTTGCGGTATTTGCCGACGATCGCACCGGTCTGGTCCACGAGAATCGAGGTGTTGAAATGCCGGGTCTCCCCGCCTCTCTGGTCCAATTCCGCGTAGCCCAGGTACAAGCTCATCTTCAGCTCTCTTGCCGCCTCAAACAACGGCTCGGTTGCAGCGTTCGGCATCTCGGTTTCGAAAAACACATCGACGTCGCGTGGGTTGTCGAAATGCCAGCGCGGGAAGAAGGTCGTCAGGGCAAGCTCTGGGAAGACGATGAAGGATGCGCCGTGGCCATGGGCCTCAAGCATCAGGGACACCATGCGTGCGACCGCAGAGGCACGGGGTTCGTCCCGCGCGATCGGGCCCAATTGGGCGGCGGCGGCGAGGAGTGTTCGGCTCATGACGCACCTTCCCGCACATCGTCGCCGCTTTTTCCGACCAGGTCGCGATAGAGGTCCGGGTCGGTATCGCCCTCGGTTCCGAAAACAAGCACCCGTGCAGATGCATCAAGGCCCAGGGCCGTTCGCTTTGCGGCATCGCTCGCGATGCTCAGAAGTGCTGCGAGGCCGGCCACGGCGGATTCCCCGGCGACGACGGGCTCGCGCCCCTCCCCGTTCTCCGCCAGATCGCGCATGACGTCGATGGCGGCGGTGTCGGAGACGGCGATGGCCGCATCGGCGTGATCGGCT
>JANQNZ010000118.1 GCA_028279315.1 Rhodophyticola sp.
CAGCATGGTCGGAGATCACAAACCCCCGGTCGGCGGCCCGGCGGCGGCGCACACCGCGGAGGCGCATCCAGCCCGAGGCAAAGCCGGTGGAAGCCGCCCCCAAGCGCCGCATCCAGGCCGAGCCAAGCGCCGAGGGCGGGGCCAGGACCATCGCGCCGGGATAGGCTTTGATGTCGAGATCGGGTGTGACTTGAATGGTTTCGGGCAGGTCCAACCCCTGACCGCGCAAGACCTCGGTTGTGATTTCGATGGCGCCATGGGTCAGGATCGGGCCAAGCCCGGGGTCGAGCAATCGTAGGAGGCGCTGCGCCTTGCCAAGCGCGTAACATCCAAGAACCGAGGCCCGGTTTTCGGCGGCATTCCCGGCCCACCAGTCGTTGATTTGCCGGGCCAGATCGGCCTGGTCGGGCCAGGTATAGATCGGCAGGCCAAAGGTGCTTTCGGTGATGAAACCGTGGCAGCGGATCGGCTCGAACGGCTCTGACAACCCATCATCGACGGTTTTGTAGTCGCCCGAGGCCACCCAGACCTCACCCGCGACCTCAACCCGGATTTGCGCGGAGCCCGGCACATGGCCGGCGGGGTGGAAACTGACCTCAGCGCCGCCGACGCTTTGGGTCTCGCCATAGCCGATGGTGTCGAGACGGATATCCCCCAACCGGTGCCGGATCACAGGCGCGGCGGTGGGGGTGCAGAGATAGGCGCCCGATCCAGGCCGGGCGTGATCCGCATGGCCATGGGTGATCAACGCCCGGGGCACAGGCCGCCAGGGGTCGATATAGAAATCCCCGGCCGCGCAATAAATGCCGCTTTCGGTGATGCTGAGAACCATGCGCCGCCATCCGGTTTGGGCCACTCGGGGCCTTGCCCGGTCAATCTATGCCATCCACCTTGCTGGGTGAACCGCTGACTGCGTCGCGGCCGAACTGTTCATGGCGCCGGACCCGGGGCCCCGGAAAGGCCGGCCTTTCCGGTCGGATTTGCCGGCAAATCCGTGCGGGTTCTGGCAGCCTGGAAAACGCTTGGGGTTCGCGCCTGCGGTTGGCGCTGGGATGTGCGTATTTTGGGAAAGATGAATGGGCGAGGGCTATCTCGGAAGACCTCAAGTGAAGGTCTTTACGCCCGAGCGGGCAGCGCCCAAGGGAGGTGGCCGAGCCCATGGCCTGATGTCGGAGGTGAAGGGGCGCCGATGGTGGCCAGAGATGCGCCCTCCTTCTACTCTTCTTCCTCGTCCGGCGGGATCAGCAGGATCTCTCCTGACTCTTCCAGCTCCCGGATTGCATTGACGAACTCGGCCATCGCGGCCTCCCCCTCATGCAGTTTCGGGGTGCCGCGCGCCTCGGCCTCTTCGCGGATTTGTTCGGCCATGCGCTTCGACATGTTCTCCAGAAGGAATTCCGCGGCAATGGGCGCCTCTTCCAACGCGCAGGCAAAGCCGATGATCGCCTTTTCGGGGTCGACCAGGCGCAGAACCTTGGGCACATCGGTGGCCTTCAGCCGTTTCGGGATATGGTGGAAGGTGAAGATGGCCTTCCGCACCAGGGCGGCGAAATCGGCATCGCGCCGGTCCAACCCCTCCAAGATCGCGTCGCGGATGGAGCCGGAAGCGGCATTCAGAATATGGCCGACCCGGTCGACGGCAGTCGAGGAGAATGCCACGCGCGGCTGATTATCAAGCTGGCCCATCAAGGTTGTGCCGATCCGGTCCACCATCTCAGGCGAGACCGTGCCGGTGAGAGACACCGCATGGGCAATCACCTCACTCCGATCCGCGGGCAGATCGCCCAGAAGCGTCGCGGCGCGGGCCACAGGCAGTTTGGAGAGGAGGATCGCGCAGACCTCGGCACTTTCGCCAAGGATAATCGCAGCAAGCGCCTCATCATCCAAGTCTGCGATCCGCGCCCAAGGGTCGACCGGCGCATTGGCCTTGGCTTCGGCCATCAGCCCTTCGCGCGCGGGCGCGGAGAGATGGGGTTCAAGCAGGCTGAGCGCGTCGGGCAGCCCGTCGGGGAAGGTGAGCGCGAGGCTGTCGAGGGCGGAGGTGAATTCGCGCACCACAGTGGCTAGCGTGGAGCGGTTTACCTGGGTCAATGCGGCCATATGGCGGGCCAGACGCTCCTGCTGGGCGGGGGTCAACCGGTCAAGCGCCAGCGGCACCTCTTCTGAGAGCAGAAGCCGCACAATCACCGCCGCCTTTTGCCCCGACGACAGATGCTGCACCGTCTGATGTGCCTCACCTGTCGCGACCGGCGCCAATTCAAGAAGATCAGACTCCTGCTCCATACCTCATGCCCCACAACCCTAGATATTCCACGCTCGCGGGCGGCAGGATTGCGGATTGGGGTTAAGCGCAGGTTTCGGGCGGGTCGCCGAATTGCCTGCGATTTTAGGCGATTTGCTTAGAGCACTTTGCGTTTTATCTGAGGCAAGGCGGATCGCTTTTCGCGTTCGACCGAAGGGAGAGGCAGCGAACAAGCGATTCCGGTCAAACGCAAAGTGCTTTAGTAATCCTCGACAAAGCCTTGATCGAGCGCGTCGCTGAGGGCGCGATCGGGCCAAGTGCCAGCGCCGCCGCGTGCGCGGATTTCAAGGCGCTCGGCCTCGGCCAAACCCCGGTTCCCGGCCAGAAGATGCGCCTGGCCCAAATAGGCGCGCGCCAGAAGATTGTCGGGATCGGCGGTCAACGCTGCATCGTAATAATGAAGACCCAAGCCCATTCGCCCGGCTTGGCGATGGGCATATCCCAGAATGGTCAGCGCGGCGCTGTCGAAGGGCCGTGGACCACCCTCGATCAGCGCAATTGCGTCGTCGAACCGCCCGGCATAAGCCAGCTCCCGGGCGACGGTTGGGCGGTCGGCTGGCGACAGGGTGCTGTCGCGGATGGTGACGCAGCGCTCCAGTTCCGTATCCCAGACCATGCCGCTTTCGCAGGTGGTGGTTGTGGGGCTGGGCGGCGGTGGGTCTTCTGGGCCGACAGCCAGTGCCAGCGACGGAAACGCCAGGATGGCGGCAAGAAGCGGCAAGTTCGGGTGGATGGGCAACGCCGGGACTCCAATCGGTGATCCGAAGGGGAGGGTAGGGGGCGGCCCCAGTCGCGACAAGGGGTCAGCGCGCTGTTCGAGCGCCGGATAGAAACTCCGCCAGCATGTCAAAAACGATCCGGATGCGGCGGCTGGTATGTAGCTCCCGATGGGTGGTCAGCCAGACCGGGATTGGGATGGGCAAATATCCCGGCGGGTCGATCTTCTCGACCCCCGGCGTCAGCGCGGCGATCGGCTCTGACATGATCCCGATGCCAAGCCCACGCTTCACCATCTCCCAACACATCACCGTATTGGCAGAGCGGAGGGGGAAATTGGCCTGGGTCAGGTCAAGCCCATGCTGGGCGAGGACCGGGATCATCCGGTCGATCTGGTCAACCCCGATGAACTGGGCGTCTCTCAGATCGTCAACGGTTCGCGGGCGGCCATGGCGGGCGAGATAGGCGGGCGCGGCATAGAGATGGCCTTGGCCGTCGGAGAGTTTGCGGGCGATGAAATCGGGTTCCTCGGGCCGAACATGGCGGATGGCGATATCGGCCTCGCGCCGCCGAAGATCGCTCAGCGTGTTGGAACAGATGATCTCTAGCGTGATTGCAGGCGCCCGGGCGCGGATGCGCGCAATGACATCGGGCAGAAGATAGGCGGCGGTCGAGTCACTGGCGGAGATGCGGACCTCACCGGCGATGTCCTGGGCGTGACCGGCGGCGGCCAGGGAGATCCGGGTTGCGGCCTCCCCCATCTCGCGCACATGGTCCAAGAGATCGACGCCGGATTGGGTCAGGACAAGGGATTTGCCGACGCGTTCGAACAAGGTCACCCCAAGGTTCTCTTCAAGCGCGGCCACCTGTCGCCCAAGCGTCGGTTGCGCCTGGCCAAGCGCCCGCGCAGCGGCAGAGAAAGAGCCTTCTTCGACCGTGGCCAGAAACGCCCGGACCTGGTTCCAATCAAAAGAGATCGAGCGCCAATCCATGCACGAATGCATATAAGGAATGCGAAAATATGCAATTTCATTTGTGTTTTTGCGCGACTACGTCCGGTCGCAGAAGGAGAGACCAAAGATGACAGACGCAACATTTTGGGACCGGGTCGCCAGACGGTATGCCAAGAGCCCGATCAAAGATCAGGCGGCGTATGAATACACGCTTGGCCGCACGCAAAGCTACTTGAGCACCACGGACCGGGTGCTGGAGCTTGGCGCGGGCACCGCCTCAACCGCGCTCCTCCTGGCGCCGCATGTGGCTCATATCACGGCGAGCGACATCTCTCGGGAGATGGTCGCGATCGGGCAGGAGAAGGCCTGGGATGCGGGCATTCGCAATATCGATGTGGTCCAGGCTGCTGTCGGCGATCCGGCGCTTGGGTCAAGGCCTTTCGATGCGGTTCTGGCGCTGAACCTGATCCACCTTCTGCCCGATGCAGAGGGAGACCTGCGGAAAGTCGCCGACATGGTCAAGCCCGGCGGGTATTTCATTTCCAAAACCCCATGCCTGGCAGGGCGCTGGTATTTGCGGCCCGTGATCGCCGTCATGCGCGCGTTCGGCAAAGCGCCATTTGTGCGGATGCTCTCAATCCGTGACCTTGAAGCCATCGTGACCCAGGCGGGTTTTGAGATCATCGAAAGCGGCAATTTCCCGGCCAAGGCGCCGAGCCGTTATCTCGTTGCCCGGAAGCTCTGACATCACGGACCTTTGACACCCCCACGGCAGCGCCGTAATTTGGCGGCTAAACGGGCCACGGGCAGGGCATGTCAGAGCTTCCAGAATTCTATTTTCGCGTCCGTGAGAACGGCGCTGCGGTGTTTCGGGTCGATACCGAAAACCGCCAGCGCCGGATTGAGTTACAGGAAATCGCCGTGGTGAATATCCGCAACGGCAATGTGAAACCCCATGGTGAGCATGTGCTGACCGATGAGGAAAACGCAGTCATTGCCGAATGGATGGACGAACGCCAAGAGGTCCTGGCCGACCGCGATATCGACGATATTCACCGGGCAATCGATTATCTGAACCTCACCACCCATTGGGTGCAAAGCCGCGCCGAGGATGAGGATTTGGAGGAGGTCACCGACCGGCTGCTTCTGGCGATGCATGATCTGCGCAGCGTCTTGGTGCGGAAGAAGGCGGACCGGCTGATGAAGGGGCAGAAGGACGGCGAGGGGGGTTAGCGGTCCGCGCCCGGCTTTTCCTCCGGTGGCACATAGGCCTGCAATCGCGGGCGCCAACGCGGCACTGCTGCCCTGTAGGCCCGGTATGATGCGCCGAACCGGCGTTCCAGATCGGGTTCCTCCCAGAGGATAAAATGGGCCTGGTTCAGAGCAAGGAAGACGCCGAGCCAGAGCGCGATCCAGCCCGACCAGAAGAAAAGTGCTTCGGCCAGAAGGATGAGCGCGACCCCGGTGATCATTGGGTTGCGCATGTACCGGTAGGGTCCGTGGACCACGAACTCTTGGATCGGCGCCCATGGCGCAATTGTGCCGCCGCCGCGGGCGCTCCAGAACAGCGATGTTGTTCGAGCCATCAATGCGCCACCAAACAGGGCCGAGAGGCCGCTTGCCCAGACCGCCCAAATCGGTCGCGATAGCGGGAGTGGCGAGCCGCCCTTTGCCCAGAGGATCGCCACCGGCACGAGAATGAGCACCGTCCCGGGTAGAATCAGCAAATTGACGAAAAAGCGCGATCTCATGGCCCTAATCCACAAGCGGCTCGAACCATGTGGCAATGGTCAGATCTTTCCGCGGTCCCGTCACCTCCCACCGGCTGGACCAGTGCGGCCAGGCGGAGAAGTTATAGCGGACCCGATAAAGGTCTGGCTCGCAGAAATGTGTCGCCTCAGCCGCCGTCCCGTCGACCTCGTGAAAAGGCCGCCCATCGTCGAAAAACACCGCCAGCCCCGTCTCAGAAGACCGCCACAGATACCGCCGTTCCGCCTGCATCGGAGCTGCATCGCCGTAGTGCAGGAGGCCCGTTTCCGTCTGGATCAACCCGTCACTGGCCTTGGCCCACACGGCCTCACCCTCTAGCCGCCCGGTGACACCTGCCCGGCGATCCTCAATCTCCCGGCTGAGCCGCCAACGCCCTTCCAGATCGGCAAGCGTGATCACTCGGCAAAGGCCCCAGTGGCAGTATTGCCCCAATCGTCGATGAAGCGCAGCCCGGTGCCGCCGTCATGTTCCACATCATAGCAGGTCCAATCCTGCCCCGGCGGCCATTGGCTGCAATAGCGGTCATTCTCCGCCCGCCAATAACCCCACGAGGTCTCGCCATAGCGGTAAAGCGTCCGGCCGCTCTCCAGGAAGCGTTGGAAGGCCTCGTTTTCATAGATCAGATCATGGGTGATCAGCGTCTCCCGGATCTGGTCGGTGTCGAGACGCACCCAATCCTGCGCAAGGGCCATCCAAGGGAGGCCCGCGATCAGACAGGCTGCTATGGCGGTTTTCATCCTCATGCGACCTCCCCGCCGCTTGTTCCTGGGTCCGTGCACGCCTATGAGAACGCGGAAACCCCAATCGACGCAAGGCCCACCGCCCCATGATCCCTCGTTATGCCCGCCCAGAGATGACCGCGATTTGGAGCCCGGAGACGAAATTCCGCATCTGGTATGAGATTGAGGCCCATGCCTGCGACGCCCAGGCCGATCTGGGCGTGATCCCGCGTGAAAATGCCGAAGCGGTGTGGAACGCCAAGGATGTGGAGTTCGACGTTGCCCGGATCGATGAGATCGAGGCGGTCACCAAACATGACGTCATCGCCTTCCTGACCCATCTGGCCGAGATCATCGGGAATGACGAGGCACGGTTTGTGCATCAGGGAATGACCTCGTCGGACGTCCTCGACACCACCTTCAACATCCAACTGGTGCGGGCGGCGGATATCCTTCTGGCGGATATGGAGGCACTTCTGGCGGCGCTGAAGACCCGCGCGATGGAGCATAAGATGACCGTGCGGATTGGACGCTCCCACGGGATCCATGCCGAGCCGGTGACCATGGGCCTGACCTTCGCGCGGTTCTATGCCGAAATGGATCGCAACAAGAACCGGCTGGAGAAAGCCCGGTGGGAGGTGGCAACCGGTGCGATTTCAGGCGCGGTTGGGACCTTCGCCAATATCGACCCCGCGGTTGAGGCCCATGTTTGCGAGAAGCTTGGCCTTCGCCCTGAGCCGATTTCCACCCAGGTCATTCCCCGCGACCGCCACGCGATGTTCTTCGCCACGCTTGGCGTGATCGCCAGTTCGGTTGAAAACATCGCGACCGAGATCCGCCATATGCAGCGGACCGAGGTGTTGGAGGCGGAGGAGTTCTTCTCCAAAGGCCAAAAGGGTTCGTCGGCCATGCCCCACAAACGCAACCCGGTTCTGACCGAGAACCTGACGGGGCTCGCGCGGCTGGTGCGGATGGCGGTGATCCCGGCGATGGAGAATGTGGCGCTGTGGCATGAGCGCGATATCAGCCATTCGAGCGTGGAGCGGATGATTGGGCCGGATGCCACCGTGACGCTGGACTTTGCGCTGGCGCGGCTGACCGGTGTGATTGAGAAGCTGGTGGTCTACCCGGACAATATGATCGCCAATATGAACAAGTTCCGCGGCCTCGTGCATTCGCAACGGGTGCTTTTGGCGCTGACCCAAGCGGGCGTCAGCCGCGAGGACGCCTATCGCCTGGTGCAGCGGAACGCGATGAAGGTTTGGGAAGAGGGCAAGGATTTCAGAACCGAGCTTCTGGGCGATGCGGAGGTGACTGCCGCGCTGAGCCCTGAGGAGATCGAAGAGAAATTCGACCTCGCCTATCACACCAAACATGTGGACACGATCTTCACTCGGGTCTTCGGCGACTAAACGGGCGCTCCACGCTTGTGCTATCCTCCAGGTCTATTTCGAGACAAGGAGGATTGGTGCAATGACGGTTTATGACGGGTACAAAGAGCTGACCAAGGCCAAAGGCGGGATCGACAAGATCCGCAAAAAGTTCGGCCTTTACAAAGAGATCAGCGATGGCGAGGAGTTTCCGCTCGCCGATGACATCTTAAACGACATCCATATCAAGCTGCGCGAGGCGATTGAGGCGGAGGTGACGCGCGAGAAGGAGGCGGCCCAGAAACAGGCCGACGACATCAAGGAAAAGGCACAGAACCCGCCGCCCGTGCCGCCGAAGAAGAAAACCGTGACGGACGTGATCGACGAGTTGGCCGGCGGCGTGCATGAGGAGCTTGGGCGGCCACCGCCGCCGGGCGAGACCCCAGAAGAGAAAAAGCAGCGGGAAGAGGCGCTCTGCTGCAAGTTGAAAGCGCTCGCGGCGCTGGCCGCGGCTGCGGCGTCTGGTGGCGGCGCTGCCGGGGCCGGTGGCGCCGGAGGTGCAGGCGGCGCAGGCGGTGCCGGGGGCGCAGGTGGCGCTGGCGGGGCCGGTGGTGGTGCGGGCGCGGGTTCTGGTGCCGGGTCTGGCGCGGGCGGCGGCATCCTCGGCGGCTTCCGCGAGGTGATTGGCGATGGCGGTGAGTTGAAGGATATCGACCCCGATTGCATCTATGTGCAAAGCGGCACCAAGGTCTGGTGTCTGGACGTGCTTGGCCAGAAATGGATGCCCTTCGACGCCGCCGAAGAGATCAAAGAGATTGAGACCCATAAGAACACGATCCTGATCCGGTCCGAGACAAAAGCGGTGGTCTTCAGCTGTGTTCGCGGCAGCTATGGCCCGGTTCTTTATGCCAATGAACTGCTGACGGAAGGGGCGGTTAGCTGAGGCGGACGCGAGGTACGGGCGGTTCTGCGCCGCTCGTATCTTTGCCCTTCCGAATTGATTTTCCCCCGAACCGTGCTACGCTTTCATCTGCAAGCAAAGACCACGCGACCACCGATGAAGGAGACCCGTTTCATGCGGATCAAGACCTTTCTGGCCGCTCTGGCCCTAATCGCCGCGCCCAGCTTCGCCTTGGCCGATGCCTGCATGTGGGGCCATGCCAGCGACGTGACGATGAGTTGCGCCCAAGGCACGGTCTGGGATGCCGACACGCAAACCTGCGTACCGACGGTCAGCAGCTAACCGGCACGCAGGGGACGAACGACCCCGTCACGCGCCCAAGGAAGGACCCTTGGGCGCGTGATGTGTTTTGGGGCGGGGGCGTCACGGCGTGCCGGTGAAATCCTCTGGCTTGTCTTCCAGACGACCCAGGGCTCCATTCTGTTTCAAAACGCTATCCTCCGTTTATCGCCAAGGCGGCTTAGGCGGTTGAGGTTTTCGGGTGGGATTGGGCCGCAACGTATTTGTTAAACCAATCAATGGCTTTCTCGGGGTGCGCGCCGAGGTCGGCGTAGCCCGCGAGACGGCTCTTTTCGAGATCGGTCCAGACCATCTCTTTCTCGACGCCCAAGGCGCCATAATAGGCCTTCACATAGTCCATATCGGCCATCGGGTCGTTCTTGTTCTGGATCACCATTGTGGGCTTGTTGATCAGCCTGACCCGGTCGATGGGCGATTGGTCAAAATCCGGGCCGCCGCGCCGGACGCTCGTGCGGATCGCACCACGGATCATGAACCCCGGGATGCGCATCTGCCGGAACCAGGTGCCGCTGTAGAGCGGTTGGACGACCACATGGGCCTTGATGGTGTCGATGGTCTCCAACCCGCCCTCGACACCATGGGCGAGGGTGGCCGCGCTCGATGACATGCAGATATTGAGCATACCAATGGGCGCGTCCTTGTATTCGGGATGCGAGGTGATGAAACCGACTGCCGCCAGAATGTCCTGGTATTCGGCTTGACCGTCCCATGAATACGGGGAGGTGCCGGCGTCGCTATCGCCATGGTTGCGGAGATCATAGGCCAGCACGGTATACCCGGCGTGCGCAAACGCTTGGACGTGCCGCAGGAAGGGGATGTCTGACGGCCAGGCCCGCATCATCCGCGGCTTGCCCTCATTGGTGTAGCCGGACCGGCAGCAGAAAATGCCGAAATGGTTTTGGATGATGACCTTGTCCTGACCCGGATTGATGAGCCATCCGCGCAGCGTCACACCATCGGCCGTGCGGAACGTCACGTCGTCATAAGCGAGGTCCCAATTGGACGGCGAGTCGAAAAGGGGCGCGCGGGGCTTTGTCGCCATATCCGCCAGCATTCCATAGATCATTCGAGGTGGTCCTTTACATGCCTGGGAGGCAAAGCGTCAGGGTGACAGAATCCGTATACCTGTCATTCATTGACAGTTTTTGCGCTTTTGTCAATATGTCGCCCATGACCGAGCAGAAGACAAAGATCTTGGAGGCCGCGCTGCGGGTGTTCTCTCGCTATGGTGTCAAACGCACAAGCATGGCGGACATTGCTCAAGAGGCCAAGATGGCGCGCCAGACGCTCTATAAGACCTTTCGCAGCAAGGATGACATCTTATGCGCCTATATCCGCGCCTACAGCGACGATGTGATTGCGCAAATCGAGCAGGAGCTTTCGAGGACGCAAGGCCTTGGCGTCCAGCTTGATGTCATCTTCGACAAGATGACCGTGGCCGGCTTCGATCTGGTGCGCGCGACCCCCAATGCCCAAGACCTTCAAGATGGGTTCGACGACGGCTCTCGCGCGGAACTGGAAATCACGGCGCAGCGGTTTCAAGCCGTCATCGCGAGCGTTCTTATGCCCTACCAAGCCGCGCTTGAGAGGGCTGGAACCTCGCCAGAAAGGCTAGCGGAGTTCATCCAACGCTCCGCCCGCGCCGCGAAGAGTTACGCCAAGAACCGCGAGCACCTTTTGCAGCAGTTGGAAACGCTGAAGCAGCTTTGTTTGCAGGCTGCCAAAGCTTGAGGCCGATTGGTCAGCCGGGCGCTAAAGCAGACATCTGCTAACCCAATAGACGCTTGGCTCTACCGCAGCCCCGCGCAAAACGCCTGGATCCGCCCGCAGGCCTCGCGCAAATTCTCATCCGAGGTCGCATAACTCACCCGGAAACAGGGGCTGAGGCCAAAGGCTCCGCCAAACACAACGGCCACGCCTTTCTCCTCCAAAAGCGCTGTCGCGAAACTCTCGTCGCTGTCGATCACCACGCCGCCTTCCGTGGTCTTGCCCATGCAGCCATCAATCGACGGATAGACGTAGAACGCGCCTTCCGGGACGGGGCAAGTCACGCCCTCAGCCGCATTCAGCATCTCCACCACCATGTCGCGGCGGCGTTTGAAGGTCTCGTTATTCGGCGCCAGGAAATCCTGCGGGCCGTTCAACGCCTCCACCGCCGCCCATTGCGAGATCGATGAGGGGTTCGAGGTGCTCTGCGACTGGATTTTGCGCATCGCCTTGATCAGCTCCTCTGGCCCCGCGGCATAGCCGATGCGCCAGCCGGTCATGGCATAGGCTTTCGAGACGCCATTGCAGGTGAGCGTCCGGTCATAAAGCCCCGGTTCGACCTGGGCGGGGGTCGCAAATTCGAACCCGTCATAGACCAGATGCTCATACATATCGTCGGTCATCACCCAGACATGGGGGTGGCGCATCAGGACATCGGTGAGGCCTTTCAACTCCGCCGCCGAATAGCCCGCGCCGGTGGGGTTGGACGGTGAGTTGAAGATGAACCATTTGGTTTTGGGCGTGATCGCGGCCTCCAGCTTCTCCGGCGTCAGCTTATAGGCCGTGTCGGCACCCGCCTCGGCCACCACCGGCTCGCCGCCGGCCAGTAGGACCATATCGGGGTAGCTGACCCAATAGGGCGCGGGGATCACCACCTCATCGCCGGGGTTCAGGGTCGCCATCAGCGCGTTATAGAGGATTTGCTTGCCGCCCGTCCCGACAGAGACCTGGGCAGGCGCATAGTCTAACCCATTGTCGCGCTTGAATTTCGCGCAGATCGCAGCCTTCAGCTCCGGGATGCCATCGACGGCGGTATATTTGGTTTTGCCCGCATCGATGGCCGCCTTGGCCGCCGCTTTCACATTCTCGGGCGTGTCGAAATCGGGCTCGCCCGCGCCAAGGCCGATCACGTCTTTGCCCGCGGCCTTCAACTCCGCCGCCAGGTTCGAAACGGCAATCGTGGGCGAAGGCTTCACCCGCGCCAAAGTGTCGGACAGAAACGGCATCGGAAATCCCCCAAAATTCGGGCCGGGCGCCCGCGTCAGGCGGCCCCGTTTACATCGCCCGAGGCCAGCTTTAGGGTCGCGCGCGCAGCCAATCAAGGCGGCATTCCGGCGCGAGGGGCAAGAGGGTGGACGACAACGTGGCGCAACAAGCGGTTTTGGGCGCAAGCTGGTTCGATGGCGAGACCGCGACCTTTGGCGACCGGCTGGCCGGCGCCCGCGATGCGGCGGGGTTGAGCCAGGAGGAATTGGCCAAGCGCTTGGGGGTCAAGCCGAAGACCGTGCGTGGTTGGGAAAATGACCAAAGTGAGCCGCGCGCCAATAAGCTCCAGATGGTCGCAGGGCTTCTGAATGTCTCGCTTATGTGGCTTCTGACCGGCGAGGGGGAGGGGCTCGATGCGCCCGAACTGGCCGCCGAGATGGATGACACGCTGACCGGCCTTCTGACCGAGCTACGGACACTCCGCCGGGAACAATCGCAGATCGTCGAACGCATGGGACGGTTGGAAAAGCGCCTGCGCCTGGCCTTGGCCGATACTGGCGGCGCGGGTTATGGCGGCGGCCATGGCTGAGGAGCCGCGGGAGATCCGGGTGAAACGGCTCAGGATGCGGGCCGAGCATCGGGGCATCAAGGAAATGGACTTGATCCTGGGGGCTTGGGCGCGGGCGCATTTGGCGGGCGCGTCCGAGGCGGAACTGGACCTGTTCGAAGCGGTTTTGGCCGAGGCCGATCAGGACCTTTACGGTTGGATCACTGGCCAAAGCGCGGCGCCGGAGCGGTATGTGGCTCTCCTGTCGGACCTCGCGACGGCTTACACCCCGCCGAGATAGAGCCGAGGCTGTGGGTCTGTCGCATCGGCTGGCATGTGGATATCTCGTCAATCGGCCCAGAGTCCCCCGCAGTTAACCGAATATTAACAATGCTTAAGGAATTGTTCCTCAAAGTTTCGTTGAATTGGGGACAGTTTGATGACCAGGGGCGCGGGTCCGGAGTCGCGCAAGGGGTGTCTTGGCCTGTCCATCCTGGGCCGAGTTGGTGTGGGGGCCTCGTTCGGCTGGCAAAGGAGACGGAGGCCGAGAGCCATCCGTCGGGCTGCCCATGGGACCAGCTGTTGGGCGACCTGGCGAAACCTGGTCCTTTCGTCCCGCCTTCGGATTGGATTAGCCGTTGTCGCAGCGATTCTTAGCGCGGTGAGTGTGGCGGGGTTTGTTGGACCTGCGATCGCAACGCCTGTCACCTGCCCCCCAATCGAAACAACTGGTGGGGACGTCCTGCAGCGGGTCGAGCCAACGGGATGTACCACTGGCCTCTCAACCAGCATTGGATTGCCATCCGACGGGGTCCTCATCCAATTGGCTGAGCAATCGGGTGATGCCAGGATTACCCTTCGCATTCATCCGACCCTCGTGACCAATTTGACGCTGGCTTGCACGCCCGGCGCGAGTTTTGATGATCCTGGGACGGCGCTTCCGGCCTTCTATCAAGTGGTCGCGGACCTGCCTGCAGGTGCGCCAGCCGTCTGTTCGCTGACCTATGACGCAGGCGGCGCCACGCGCTCCGTGGCTTTCACCGCCACTTTGATCGGCAGCGGGGCAACACGTGTCACCCGGCTTGGCGCAACAACCATGGGGGCGGGCGGGGGTGACACCACGGCGCCGGTCTTGAATGCGGCGGTGCGGCAGGCGCCGACCACCGAGTTGACCAATGCCGCCAGCGTGACCTGGCGCCTCACCTTTGATGAGGAGGTCGCAAACGTTTCGGACGGGGATTTCACCGTGACGGGCGGCGGCGCGATCACGGTAACGTCGATTTCGGGGACGGTCTATGACGTGACAGCCGCGGTGTCGGGCGTGGAGGGGGCGATCACGCTCGGCTTCGCGGGCGGTCAGGATATCGTTGATCTCGCCGGTAACCCGTTCGACCCGGGCGCCCCGCCCGTCGTGATCCCGAGCTACACCCGCGATGGCACCGTGCCTGAGGTCACCAGCATCACCCGGCTGTCGCCCGCAACCGCGCCGACATCCGCGGACAGCCTGCAATGGGAGGTCCTGTTCTCCGAGGACGTCACCGGCGTCGAGGCGAGCGATTTCTCCATCACGGGCACCACCGCCGCCGCCGCGGTCTCGGCCACATCCGCCATGCGTTATGAGGTCACCGTGTCGGGCGGCGATCTGGCTGGGCTTGATGGCACGGTTGGGATCGCGCTTGGGTCCGGTGCCTCGGTGCAGGACCTGGCGGGCAACGCCCTTGCATCGGGTGTGCCGACGGGGACCAATGACGCGACCATCGAGGTCGACAACACCGCGCCTGTCGTCAGTTTCAGTTCCACCGCGCCTGATCCGTTCGGAGGGGCAACGCTGACGATCCAGGTCTCAACCGATGAGGGGGTGCAGGATTTCGCGACCCGCCTTGCGGCACTCGACGTGACCAACGGAGCCATCACCAGCACCAACCCGACCAGCGCCACCACGGGCACGGTGATCGTCACGCCAACCACGGATGGTGTGGTCACCCTGACCGCCCCGACTGGCCATTTCACCGATCAGGCGGGCAACAGCACGACAAGCGCGACAAGTCTCAGCCGAACCTATGATGGCACGCTGCCAGTGCTGACCCATATCCTCCGCGCGGCGCCTTTGGCGGAGCAGGTGAATAGCGGCCCTCTGACATGGGAGGTGCGGTTTTCGGAACCCGTCAGCGGCGTGTCGGCGGGGGATTTCGCCCTGACCGGGGCCAGCGCGTCCCTGGCGGTGTCTCCGCTAGCGGCGGATCGAGTGTCGGTCACCGCCTCAGGTGGTGATCTGGGCAGTGCCTCGGGGGCCGTCACCTTGGCCCTTGATGCAGGCGCGAGCATCACCGATGCGCTTGGCACTGCGCTGGTTGTGGCTGCGCCGTCGTCGGGCTCGGCGGAGGGGTATGTCTTCGATATCGACCCGCCAAATGCCACGCTCAGCACGAGCGCGGGCACACCCACAAATCTCTCGCCCGTCCCGGTCGATATCCTCTTTGACGAAGCGGTCACCGGGCTCGACGCTGGGGATTTCACGATCTCCGGCGGCAGCGCGGGGGCGCTGAGTGGCTCAGGCACCACCTATGTCTTGCAAGTCATCCCAAGTGGCGATGGCGCGATGGAGGTGGAGTTGGCCTTGGGCGCGGCCCAGGATGCGGCGGGGAATGACAGCCAGATCCCCGTGCCCCTGCCGCTTGTGTCGGACCGGACGGCGCCCACGGCCAGCGTCTCGCCGCCACCGCCAGGTGCTTTGGCCGCCGGGACGTATACACGGTCGATCACCTTCTCCGAAGAGGTCACGGGGCTGGCCTTAAGCGATTTCACGGTCTCTGGCGGCACGGCGCTCGCGCTCCGCCATATCAGCGGCAACCGGGTCTATGAGGTTGATATCGGCCCAAGCGGCGAGGGGCTGGTGGAGCTGTCTTTGACACCCACCTCCGTCACCGACCAGGCCGGAAATCCGCCCGCCGCAACGCTTCTGGATCAGACCACGGTCGATCTGACGCCGCCGGGCGTGAGTTTCTCCACCTCCGCGTCGGAGCCTTTCCAGACCGCGCCTTGGGTGCTGCGCGTCGATGTGAGTGAGCCAGTGGCCGACTTCCTGACCCGCGTCGGTGCTTTGACTGTCACCAATGGGAGTATCACTGGTGTGTCCTCACTTGGCGCCACGGCGGCGGAGGTTACGGTGACCCCAACGGCGGCCGGGGCTGTCACCATCACGGCACCCGTGGCCCATATGACCGATCTGGCCGGGAACGGGCAGAACGCTATGGCATCACTCAGCCGAACCTATGCACCTGACCTGACCGCGCCAAGCGCAACGATCACGAGCCCGGAACCCTCGCCCACCACGGCAAGCAGCCTTCGCATCGATGTGAGTTTCTCCGAACCGGTCACGGGACTGACGCTGGCGGAGTTCAACGTCACGAATGGTGCCGCCTCTGGCTTCACGGGCACGGGCGCGGATTACGTCTTCTATGTCGCGCCGCAGGCCGATGGGGCCGTCTCGGTCTCGCTGCCGCCCGCCGCCGCCCAGGATGGGGCGGGGAAAGACAGCTTGGCGGGAGGGCCGTTCACCCTTCTCT
>JANQNZ010000121.1 GCA_028279315.1 Rhodophyticola sp.
GCGCCCGTCGGTTTTCGCCGAGGATCCGGCCCCAGAGATTGAGGCCTGGGCCGCTGAGGGGCGCCTCACCCTCACCCGCCGCCCGCTTGACGTCGGCGATGCGACCTGCGCGGCGCTGTTCTATGCTGCCAATGACGACGATGCCGAAGACGCCCGCGTGACGCGGATTGCCCAGGCTGATGGCGCGTTGACCAACTGGGTCGATAATCTGGAAGAAAGCCAGTTCATCACCCCCGCCATCGTCGACCGCGACCCGGTGACGGTCGCCATCGGCACCGAAGGCGCGGCCCCGGTTCTGGCACGCGCCATCAAGTCCGATTTGGAGGCGCGGCTGCCCGCCCGGCTTGGCCTTCTGGCACGGATCGGCAAGGGCTTCCGCAAAGCGGCGGAGGCCCTGCCCATGGGCCGCGCGCGCCGCGATTTCTGGGCCGAGTATTATGAAACGGCAGGGCCCGAGGCCGCCCAATCGGGCGATGAGGCCGAGATCGAAACCGCGCTGTCGGCGCTTCTTGAAGATCACCTGACCCAAACCGCCCGCCCTGGCCACGTGGCTCTGGTGGGCGCCGGCCCGGGTGACCCGGAACTGCTGACGCTGAAGGCCCGCCGCGCGCTGGATGAGGCGGATGTGGTCATCCATGACCGCCTGGTTGCGCCGGAGATTCTGGAGCTTGCCCGGCGCGAGGCGCTGTTGATCCATGCGGGCAAGGAAGGCTTCGGCCCCTCCATGTCGCAAGAGGAGATCGGGCGCCTGATGATCGACCACGCCCGCGCCGGGGCTCATGTGGTGCGCCTGAAATCGGGCGACCCCGCGGTTTATGGCCGCCTGGATGAAGAAATCGAGGCGCTTGAGGGCGCCGGGATCGCCTGGTCGATTGTGCCGGGCATCACCTCGGCCTCGGCCGCTGCCGCAGAGATTGGGCAAAGCCTGACGAAGCGTGACCGGAACTCCGCCCTGCGCTTTCTCACTGGCCATGATGTGAAAGGCTTCGCCGAACATGATTGGCGTGGGTTGGCGCGGCCCGGTGAAGTCGCCGCCTTCTACATGGCCAAACGCGGGGCACGCTTCCTGCAAGGCCGATTGATGATGCATGGCGCGGCGCCCGAGACGCCCATCACCATTGTCGAAAACGCCTCCCGCCCGGATCAGCGGGTCATTCCAACAAGCCTCGGCGCCCTTGGGGCGGAGATTGAGACCGGCCAGATCGACGGCCCCGCGATCCTGCTTTACGGCCTCGCCCCCCGCGCCGCGGAAGCCGCCCTGCCGATTTTGCAAGAGGAGCACGCCTGATGCCCCGGCCCTTCACCCCCAAAGTTGTGACCGCCAACGCGCTCTTGGAAGGCGACGTGGTTTATCTGACCGAGGATGACCGCTGGTCGCGGCATTTGTCCGAGGCGGAGCTGATCGAGGATGAGGCCCATGCCCAGCTTCGGCTTCTCGACGCAGAAATGCAGCCCGGTCAAGTGGTTGGCCCTTATCTGGCCGATGCCAAACCGGGCCCCGACGGCCCCGAACCCACCCATTTTCGGGAGGCGTTTCGGATGACAGGCCCCTCGAACTACGCCCATGGCAAACAGGAGACGGTCTGAGCAGGAACCGGAATTTTGCAAAATTCCGAACCGGTTTCTTGCAAGAAACCGCGCTACGCCGCAGCCCGCAACGGAGCAGACAGATGTATCACTACAACGCTTTCGACACCGCCTTCCTGGCCCAGCGCAACGCCCAGTTCCGCGCGCAGGTCGAGCGCCGCATCGACGGGTCGCTAACCGAGGATGAGTTTAAACCGCTCCGCCTGATGAACGGGCTTTATCTGCAACTGCACGCCTATATGCTGCGCGTGGCCATCCCTTATGGAACGCTGAATTCCCGCCAAATGCGGCAATTGGCGATGATCGCAGAGCGGTGGGACAAGGGCTATGGCCATTTCACTACGCGGCAGAACATCCAATATAACTGGCCCAAGCTTCCGGATGTCCCCGATATGCTGGACGCCCTGGCTGAGGTCGGAATGCATGCGATCCAAACCTCAGGCAACACGATCCGCAACGTCACCGCAGACCATTTCGCCGGCGCCGCAGCCGATGAGATTGCCGATCCGCGGCCCATCGCGGAACTGATCCGGCAATGGTCCACCGACCACCCTGAATTCCAGTTCCTGCCGCGCAAATTTAAGGTGGGTGTCACCGGCAGCCCGAATGACCGCGCCGTGACCGCCGCCCACGACATCGGCATCCGGATTGTCGAACGCCATGGCGAGATCGGCTATCAGATCCTTGTCGGCGGCGGGCTTGGCCGGACGCCGATGATCGGCAAGGTGATTGCGGAATTTGTGCCCGAGGAAGACCTGCTTCCCTATCTGGAAAGCATCGTTGCGGTCTATAATCTTCTTGGCCGGCGCGACAACAAATACAAGGCGCGCATCAAGATCACCGTGCATGAGACGGGTCTGGACGAAATCCGCCGCATGGTTGGGGATGAATTTGCGCAGCGGAAGCCCTTATTCGCCGGAATCGACCAGGAGCTTCTTGCAGATATCAAATCTCACTTCGCGCCTCCGGCCTTCAATGAGGCGGGTAATGACGAGTTCGATACCACATATGCAATAAACCCCGCGTTTCGCGCCTTTGTGGATACAAATGTGGATAACCACCGGCAGCCGGGCTACGCGATTGTCTCGATTTCGCTGAAATCCCATGGTGCCACGCCGGGCGATGCCACGGCTGAGCAGATGCGCCTCATGGCGGATCTGGCCGAGACCTATGCCCATGATGAGCTTCGCATCAGCCATGAGCAGAACGTCGTCTTGCCCCATGTGCCGAAGCGCCATCTGCCTGCGATCTATGCCGCGCTACGCGAGGCAGGGCTGGCCACCGCGAATATCGGCCTCATCTCCGATATCATCGCCTGCCCCGGCATGGATTACTGTGCGCTGGCCACGGCGCGTTCGATCCCCATCGCCCAGGAAATCGCGACCCGTTTCGATGAATTGAAGCTGGAACATGAGATCGGGCCGCTGAAGATCAAAATCTCCGGCTGCATCAATGCCTGCGGCCATCACCATGTGGGCCATATCGGCATTCTGGGCCTCGACCGGGCGGGCGTGGAGAATTATCAGATCACCCTTGGCGGCGACGGCACCGAGGACGCCGCGATTGGCGAACGTGCGGGTCCCGGGTTCGGCGCGGAAGAGATCATCCCGGCGGTCGAACGGCTGATCTGCGCCTATCTGGAGATCCGCGAAAGCACGGAAGAAACCTTCCTTCAGACCTATCGCCGCCTTGGCATGGCCCCGTTCAAAGCCGCGCTTTATCCAGCCGAAGAGGCGAAGGCCGATGCCGCTTGACCGCCCGTTCCCACCGGTCGCCGCACGGGTTGCGGCGCTCAACACGCGGTATCGCCACCATTCGGCGACGGCGGTGTTGGAACACGCCTTGCGGGACACCGACACCGGGCGGGTTGCGCTGGTCAGCTCTTTCGGGGCCGAGTCCGTGGTGCTGTTGCACATGATCTCGGTGATCGACCGGCGGACGCCGGTGCTCTTCATCGATACCGAGATGCTCTTTGCCGAGACGCTTAGCTACCAGCAAGAGGTTGCAGCGAAGCTTGGCCTGGAAGACCTCCGCGTGATCCGGGCCAGTCAAACGGCGATGGCGGCCCATGACCCGGACGGGACGCTGCACCAGACCAACCCGGATGCGTGCTGCGATCTGCGGAAAACCCAACCGCTCACCCATGCGCTCGCCCCGTTTGACGCCTGGATCACTGGTCGGAAACGGTTCCAAGGCGGGGAGCGGACGGGTTTGGAATTCTTCGAAGCCGAGGGGGATTTTCGCATCAAAATCAACCCGCTCGCCCATTGGGCACGCGAGGACGTGGGCGAATACATCACCAACAACCGCCTCCCCCGACACCCGCTTGTGGCCAAAGGCTACCCCTCCATCGGCTGCGCGCCCTGCACCACGCCGGTCGCCGCCGGGGAAGACCCGCGCGCGGGCCGCTGGCGGGCGCAGGAAAAAGACGAATGCGGCATCCATTTTGTCGATGGCAAGCCGGTGCGCGGGCCTCTTCGGCAGGCGTCGTGACGGGGTCAGACGATGGGATTTGCGTATTTTTGGAAAGATGAAGGGCGAGGTCGATGAGTGATCAGGTTTTGGTGCGCGACGACGGGTTTGCGCCTGAGGATTGGCAGGGCGGGTTCGCCGCGCTTTCTGCCGGGTTGGCCGCAAATGCAGCAGGCGTGGATGTGGCGCCTGAGGATGATGTGGCCGCGCTTGGCCCCCATCTCGATCAGATCGAGATGATCCGGATTGCGTTTCCCAGTTTCGCCGATGGCCGTGGCTTCACCCTTGCCCGGCGGCTCAGAAGCTTGGGCTATCGCGGGCGGCTGCGCGCGCATGGCCATGTCTTGGCCGACCAATACGCCATGGCCCGCCGCGCCGGGTTCGACGAGGTAGAGATCGACGCCGATCTGGCCCGCCGCCAGCCCGAAGACCAATGGCTGGCCCGGGCCAATTGGCAAGCCCACGATTATCAGTCGCGCCTGCGCGGGTAAGCCGCCTTTCCCTGATCCACATCAAAGCCTAAGAGGACCGTGGGCGGTATCCCGCCCCCAATTGACCCCATGACCGAGCAGACCCCCGTGAGCCAAACCAACGCCACCCAAGCGCCCGCCAAAGCGGTCCCCACCCTGCCTGACGCGCAGACCGTGACTTATGTGAAACACTGGACCGACCGGCTGTTCTCCTTCCGGGTCACACGGCCTGCCAGCCTGCGTTTCCGCTCCGGCGAGTTTGTGATGATCGGGTTGATGGGCGATGCGGACCCGAAGACGGGCAAGCAGAAGCCGCTGCTCAGGGCCTATTCCATCGCCTCGCCCTCTTGGGATGACGAGTTGGAGTTCTATTCGATCAAAGTGCCAAACGGCCCGCTGACCTCGAAGCTGCAACATATTGAGCCGGGTCATGAGATCATACTGCGCCCGAAGCCGGTGGGCACGCTTGTCCATGACGCGCTTCTGCCCGGAAAACGCATCTGGTTCTTTGCAACGGGTACCGGGATTGCGCCGTTTGCCTCCCTCCTCCGCGATCCGCAGACCTATGACGATTATGATGAGGTGATCATCACCCATACCTGCCGTGAGGTGGGAGAGCTTGCCTATGGCGCGGAACTGATCGAGAGCATCCGGAACGATGAATTGCTGACCGAACTGATTGGCGAGGGCTTTGCCGACAAACTCCGCTATTACCCGACGACCACCCGTGAAGAGAGCCCGAAAATGGGTCGGATCACCGATCTGATGCGCTCGGGCGAGGTGTTTGCCGATTTGGGTGTTGAACCGCTTTGCCCTGAGAATGACCGGGCGATGATCTGCGGCAATCTGGCCTTCAATTTGGAGTTGAAGGATATGCTGGATGAATACGGGCTTGAGGAAGGCGCGAATTCTCAGCCCAAGCAATATGTTGTCGAGAAAGCCTTCCTAGACTGACCCGGGCGGCGGCGGCCTTATCGTTCCATTGCCCCTTTCCCGGCAAGAATCTTGTCCCGGAACTTGGTGATGCGCCGGAGGCGTGTCTCGGCCTGTTTGGCTGAGGTTAGGTTGATCACATAGCTTTTCTGCCGCCCAGGTGTCAGCGTGTGAAACGCCTCGGCCAGTTCCGGGTCCGCATCAAGCGCCTCGGCCAACTCCTCAGGCAAATCCGGCATGTCGGTGTCTCGCGCCGGTTTGATACCCCTCTCGGCATAGCCCATGGCCTCCGCCAGATAGGCGCGGATCACACCTTCGCGCCGTGTCACATCCGCGTCTGAGATGAAGCGGAGCATGTCCGCGTGTTTGGTGTTGGGGCCTTGCCGCTCCAGCACCTGCTTTGAGTCGGACATCAGCGCGGCATTAAAAAAGCTCAACCGAAACTCCGCCCGCAGCGCGCCGATGATCGCGATGTTGCGACCCGCATGCATGTAGCACGGGTGCCCCCATTTCATGACCTCTTCCAGCCCGGCATCGCGGCAAATCTGGCGCAGGCCGGCAAGCCCCGCCCGCCAGGTCTTTGTGGAGCAGGCGCCGGTGTCGAAACGAGGGCACCGCCCGCAGCCTTTCGAGAAATAGTCTTCGATCTCGGTAATCATCATCCGCAGAGGCTATCCGCATTTTGCCGATGATCCAAAGGCCGGCCTTGCGGCCAAGTCATGGGTTTCCAATCAAAAAACCCGCGCCAGATCAGGGCGCGGGTTCTTGTTTGTGTCAAAGCGGCAAGCGCGATGTCAGAGGCCGAGCGCCTCGCGCACTTGGGTCACCACGCTATCGACCAGCGCCGGGTTGTTCCGGGCGCCTTCGATGGCGGTGGTCAGCGTGGTCTTCACGCCGTCACCCAAATCGGAGGCTTCAACCGCTGCAATTGCAGCGTCGGCATCGAAGTTTTCAACCGACAGGGCCTGAGACAGATCGGGCGTTGCGGCCTCGACC
>JANQNZ010000128.1 GCA_028279315.1 Rhodophyticola sp.
CTTCAACACCGCGCCCAGATCGATCTGCCGCGCCACATCGGCGCAGGCCTCTTTGCGGACCAGCGCATTGAACCGCGGCGCCAGTGTGCCTTCGGGGGCGTCTGGATCCTGAGCCAGCACCGCCTCGGCCATCACCAGGCCCAACACGCGGTCACCTAAGAATTCCTGGCGCTGATTGTCAGGCCGTGTGGGTGAGGACAGCGACGCATGGGTCAGCGCGCGGATCAGAAGGCTGGGATCGGCGAAGTCATGGCCAAGACGGGCCGAAAAGGCCTGAAGCTCTTTCGACAGCTTCAATCGATCGCCTCAAAGAACCGGTCGCCGCGCCAGGTCCAGAAATAGACCATGCGCCGCCCAGCTGACGAGAAGATCACCCGATCCGCCCGGCCAATCAGGTTTTCCATGGGCACCATGCCGACACCCCCCACCGATTGCGGGAAGCGGCTGTCTTGGGAGTTGTCGCGATTGTCCCCCATGGCGAAGAAATGCCCGTCAGGCACCGTGAAGACCGGTGTGTCATCGGCAAAACTGCCATCTTCGATATTCAACACCGAATGAGTCACACCGCTTGGCAGCGTCTCCGTAAAGCGTTCCTTCTCGCAGTCCCCACCCTGACCAACCGGCGCGTTGGAGCAGCGCGGTGTATGGCGGATCGGGCCTTGCTGCTCGAAGACCTCCACAAAAGGCTCTTCGGGTTCCAGGCGCGACGGCTCTCCGTTCACAAACAAGACGCCATTCCGCATCTGGATCGTGTCACCGGGCAGCCCGACCACGCGCTTGATGAAATCAGAGCCATTGACCGGATGCCGGAAGACCACCACATCGCCCCGCTCCGGCTCCGCCCCGAAAATCCGGCCCTCGAACGGGCACATGGAAAACGGGCAGGAATGCTGGGAATAGCCATAGGCCATCTTGTTCACAAACAGGAAATCGCCAATCAGAAGCGTGTCCTTCATCGACCCGGACGGGATCCAGAATGGCTGAAAGAACAACGTCCGAAAGACGCCCGCAATCAGCAGCGCATAGACGATAGTTTTGACCGTGTCCCAAATCTGATCTTTGGTGCCCGATGCCATATCGTCTGCCTCATATCCCATGGGGGGTTTCCCCCCGTTGGCCCCTCATGCGGGGCCTGCCGGGCCGTGTCAAGCAAGCGGGCGGCTGCGGGATGGGATCGGGGGGCGCAAATCGCCATCGCCTTCGGGCAGCGCCTCGATCACCACAAAGGCCTGGGCCCAAGGGTGATCATCGGTCAGCGTCACATGGATCACGGCCTCATACCCCTCTGGCGTCATCTGTTCGAGCCGTTCCTTGGCCCAGCCCGTCACATGCATCACCGGCTGACCTGTCTTGAGGTTGGTGACGGCCATATCCTTCCAGGCAATCCCCATGCGCAGCCCGGTGCCAAGCGCCTTGGAGCACGCCTCTTTCGCGGCCCATCGCTTGGCATAGGTCGCGGCGGGGGTCTTCATCCGTTCGGCGCGTTTCTGCTCAATCTCGGTGAAAACGCGGTGGCGGAACCGGTCGCCAAACCGATCGAGCGCACGCTGAATACGCTCGATATTCGCCAAATCGGTGCCGACGCCCAGGATCATCGGGAGAGGGCCGAGCGGATTAGGCCAAAGCCCGCGATGCCGAAAAGTGCGGCCACCACCCCGTCGATGCCGCGCCGCATCCGTGCATAGGCGCCCATCACACCACCAAGAGAGAAGACAAGCGCCCAGACGAGGTAATTCGCGACCCCGATCACCGCACAGATCACGGTCGCCAACGTGACCGCGGCGATCCCATCGGACGGGTCAAGGCCCACGGCCAGCGCCGCCATCCAGGCAAAGACCGCCTTCGGGTTTGACAGGTTCAGGATCAACCCGCGCATGAACCACCGGCCTTGCCCGGCATCGGTCGCCGAGATCGGGCCGGGCCGCGTCGCCGAACGCGCCGTGTTGAAAGCGAGCCAGAACAGATAGGCCGCGCCGACCAGCTTCAGCACAATCAACGCCCGTTCCGAGGCTTGCAGTACAGCACCCATGCCGGTGGCCGCCAAGACACCCCAGAGCGCGAGGCCGAGCGCCAGGCCCAACCCAAACCTCAGCCCCGCGGATCGTCCGCGCGCCATAGCAACCGACGCGCAGCCTAAATTCGCGGGGCCGGGCGAGGCCGTGACGACAAAGAACGCCGCGGCAATGGCTGCAAGGGAGGTGAGGTCAATCATGCCCGGGCTGCATCCATCAGGCGGCGCATCTCGGCCAAGGCGGCAGGCAGGCCGATAAATAGCGCCTCCCCAATCAGGAAATGGCCGATATTCAGCTCCACCACTTCGGGCAGCGCGGCGATGGGCGTTACGTTTTGGTAGTTCAGCCCATGGCCCATATGCACCTCGAGCCCCAGATCGGCGGCGCGTTTGGCGCCATCGGACAGGCGGGCGAATTCCGCGTCGCGAGCCGCTATGTCGCCGTCTGAATCGAAATCGCAATAGGCCCCGCAATGGAACTCCACGACAGGCGCCCCAATCTGCGCCGCCGCCTCGATCTGCGCAGGCTCTGGCGCGATGAAGAGAGAGACGCGCGAACCGGCATCCCGAAGGGGCGCAATGAAATGGCTGAGCCGGTTTTGATCCGCGGCAACCTCCAACCCGCCTTCAGTGGTCCGCTCCTCCCGCCGTTCCGGTACGACGCAGACCGCATGAGGCTGGGTGGCAAGCGCAATCGCCTGCATCTCGTCGGTCGCGGCCAGTTCGAAATTCAGCGGGATCGAGATCGCGCCCTTGATCGCGGCCATATCGGCATCCCGGATATGCCGCCGATCCTCCCGCAGATGCGCGGTGATCCCATCGGCGCCCGCCTGTTCGGCGATCACAGCCGCGCGCACCGGGTCCGGCAACGCGCCGCCGCGCGCGTTCCGCAAAGTCGCCACATGGTCGATATTCACCCCAAGCCGAAGCGGGTCCGCCATCATCTTTGTCCCTTTAGCCTTCCGACGGACAGCCTAGCGTTTTGCCGCCGCTGATCCAGCCTGTTCGCGCAGCTTTTTCATCTTCGCCCGAAGCCTCGCCGAGCGCCGTTTCTGATAGGCGCGGATCACCGGCACGCTGAGGTAATAGCAGATGGTGCCAAGGATGATGCCAGGGATGATGCCGCCAATCATGTAAGGAAAGAAGACGTCCCGATAGAAGACGATCAACTCATCCCAATGGGCACGCTCTGGCGTGAAGATGGCCATGAAATTGTGCCACAGGTCCCCGGCGGCGCGGGAGAATTTCACAAAGAGGTTGTTCTCAAGATCGCCCCGCGGCTCGATCCCCAACAGGAAGTATCCGGTCTGTAGGGCGATGATGCCGATCGGGATATAGGTCAGCGGATTGCCGATGAAGGTCGCCAGAAGGGCCGCCAAGATATTCCCGCGCATCAGCTTGGCGATGATCGCGGCCACGATGAAATGCATACCGTAGAACGGTGTGAAGACCGTAAAGGCGCCCGCGAAAATGCCGCGCGCGATCTGTTCGGGCGTGCCGGGCAAGCGGCGAAGGCGGAGCTTGATGTACTGGAAGGCGCGGGTCCACCCGCCGCGCGGATAGAACGCCTCGGCCACGGCCTGCACCCATGTGCGGCTATCACGTCGCCTGAATACCAAGCGTCCAGTCCCCTTCGGTCGGGCCGGTCAGGGGCGGCGCTCTAACGCGCGATACCGCTCCATCGTGGCCACGTCACTATCGGCTTCCACCGCCACCATCACCGCGTGAAGATGTTCGGCGTCGCGCACGTCCACATCAATAAGGAGCCGAAAGAAATCCGGCTTCCGGTCAATAAAATGCAAATCGGAGATATTGGCGTTCTGCTCTCCGATCAATGTGCATATTCGACCCAGGACACCGTTATCGTTGCTTAATGTCACATCTATGGTCACATTATGGACAGGGGCGTGGCGGCCCTCGGACCAATGCAGGTCGATCCAGCGGTCCGGTTCTTCATCGAAATCGGCAAGTGCGGGGCAATCGATGGTGTGGATCATCGGCCCGCGCCCGGGATAGGTGATGCCGACAATCCGTTCGCCCGGCACCGGCTGGCAGCATTGCGCACGATGGGTTGTGGCGCCTTGCGGCAGGCCGATCACCGCGCGGCGGGCCTCGATCTCGCCTTCATCATCGCGGCCCACAAGTTCCGGGTAAAGCGCGGTCACCACATCGCGGGCGGACAACTCGGCGCTACCGATCCGGGCCAGCACCTCATCACCGCTATCGACCCCAAGCGTCTTGGCCGCCGTGTCCAACGCCTTATCGGTGGCCTTCTTGCCAATCTGTTCAAAGGCGACGCGAGCGAGTTCCTGGCCAAGCTTGATGTAACGCCCCCGATCCTCTTCGCGCAGGGACCGGCGGATCGCGGCTTTCGCGCGACCGGTCACGACAATATCGATCCAGGTTGATTGCGGGGTCTGACCCTCGGCGGTCATGATCTCCACCGATTGGCCGTTCTTGAGCCGGGTCCAAAGCGGCACCCGGATGCCATCGACCTTGGCGCCCACGCAGGAATGCCCGATCCGCGTGTGGATCGAATAAGCGAAATCGAGCGGCGTCGCGCCCTTCGGCAGCTTCACCACATCGCCTTTGGGCGTGAAGCAGAAGACCTGGTCGGAGTACATCTCCAGCTTCACATGTTCGAGGAACTCGTCATGATCCTCGGCCATCTCGAACCGCTCAGTCAGGTTCGCCAGCCATTTCGCCGGATCGACCGCGAAGGGGTTCTCCGCTCGAACCCCATCGCGATAGGACCAATGCGCGGCAACCCCCGATTCCGCGACCTCATGCATCTGACGGGTGCGGATTTGCACCTCCACTCGTTTCCCGTCCCGCCCCGACACCGTGGTGTGGATCGAGCGGTAGCCGTTCGATTTCGGCTGGCTGATATAATCCTTGAACCGGCCTGGCACGGATTTCCATCGCTGATGGATCGCACCCAAGACGCGGTAACAATCATCCTCGGTCCGGGTGATGACGCGGAAGCCGTAGATGTCGGAGAGGCGGGAGAAAGCCAGTTCCTTCTCTTGCATCTTCCGCCAGATCGAGAACGGCTTCTTCGCGCGGCCAAAGACCTCGCCCTTCACCCCATGTTTCTCCATCACCGCTTCGATATCGTCGGTGATCTTGGGGATCACGTCGCCGGTCGCCTTCTGTAGGGTCAGAAACCGGCGGATGATGGAGTTTCGCGCCTCAGGGTTCAGGACGCGGAAGGCGAGGTCTTCCAACTCCTCCCGCATCCAATGCATCCCCATCCGGCCCGCAAGCGGCGCGTAGATATCCATGGTCTCACGCGCCTTCTTGACCTGCTTCTCGTGCGGCATGTGCCGGATCGTGCGCATATTGTGCAGCCGGTCAGCGAGCTTCACCAAGATCACGCGCATGTCCTTCGACATCGCCATGAAGAGCTTGCGGAAGTTCTCGGCCTGCTTGCTCTCTCGGTTCGAGAGTTCCAGGTTGGTCAGCTTGGTGACGCCGTCGACCAGTTCAGCGACCTCAGGGCTGAAGCACTTGGAAATCTCGGAATAGGTGCCCTTGGTGTCCTCGATCGTGTCGTGCAGAAGCGCGGTGGCGATCGTCGCGTCATCCAAGCGCTGCTCGGTCAGGATGGCGGCGACCGAGACGGGATGAGTGAAATAAGGTTCGCCGGAATGGCGAACCTGCCCTTCATGCATCTTCCGCGCATAGTCATAGGCGCCGGTCAACAGCGCCTCATTGCATTTCGGATTGTAATTCTTGACCAGGCTCAACAGGTCAGAGGCGTCGATCATCGATCCCCCTTCCCCCAGGCCCGAAGGCCGGTTAGCGCTGCCCCTGCGCTTCCATCAGCGCGCGCAGCATTTGCTCTTCGGTCATGTCGTCTTGGGCCGGCTTGTCTTGCTCAACCCCTTGCAGAAGCGCCATGGCGTCTTCTTCCGGCTCATCCACCTCGATCTGGGTCTGATGGCTTTCGATCAGGCGTTCGCGAAGCTCATCCGCGCTTTGGGTCTCTTCCGCGATCTCGCGCAAGCTGACGACAGGGTTCTTGTCATTGTCCCGGTCGATGGTCAGCGGGCTGCCGGACGAAATCTCCCGCGCCCGGTGAGAGGCCAACATCACCAGCTCAAACCGGTTCGGAACCTTGTCAACGCAGTCTTCAACGGTCACGCGGGCCATATGGGTCTCTCCAGCTTCTTGAGTTCGGAGGGTCTCGGAAAGCCGCTATCTAACGTCGATAGGGGCCGATGGCAAGGCCCCGGGGGGCGGATCAACAGTGTCAATTCCGTCAAAATCGCCGTCCGGAAGAGCGGCCAGCATCTGCGCGACAGAAAGGCCGGTCAGCGGATGCACCCAATCGGGCGCGATATCGGCAAAAGGCAGAAGGACAAAGCTGCGTTCAGCCAAGCGGGGATGGGGCAGGATTAGCTCTTCAGGGGCTGCCTTAGCTGCTTCGCCCGCATCCAGGTCTCGCCATTTCGCCTGGGTTTCGGGGTCGGGCCGCACCTGATCCCCAAAGGCAATCAAATCGAGATCAAGCACGCGTGCTTCCCACCGCGTCCGCCGTGTTCGGCCAAAGGACCGCTCGATCCGGTGAAGCTCCGCCAGCAATTCCTGCGCCGTCCCAGACCAATTCACCGCAACTGCCGCATTGATGAAATCGGGACCGGACCCCGCTGGAAACGCCGGCGTCCGATAGAGACGGCTGAACCCCGCCATCGCATTTGGCAAATCCGCCAAAGCGGCCATCGCCGCGCAAACCACGGAAATCGATGGGTTTCCTTCATGGGGCATGTTCGAGCCAACGGCGACACACGCCCGTGTAACAGATTCATGACCGAAAGATGGTTGCGGTTGCCGATTGTTCACTTATCTTCCGTATCATTGCCGGGCGCTGCATTTCATTTCATTGCACATATCATCTGATGCGGCCGGCGCCATACACTCACGGACCCGACCTTATGTTTTACAGAGACGAACGGCTGGCGCTGTTCATAGACGGATCGAACCTTTACGCCGCGGCCAAAGCCCTGGCCTTCGATATCGACTATAAGCTTCTGCGCCAGGAATTCATGCAGCGGGGTAAGTTGCTGCGCGCCTTCTACTACACCGCGCTTCTGGAGAATGACGATTATTCTCCGATCCGGCCCTTGGTGGATTGGCTGCACTATAACGGCTTCACCATGGTGACCAAACCGGCCAAGGAGTTCACCGATGCCCAGGGCCGCCGGAAGGTGAAGGGCAATATGGATATCGAACTTGCCGTCGATGCGATGGAGATTGCGCCCCATGTGGATCACATCGTGATCTTCTCTGGCGATGGCGATTTTCGGCCCCTGGTCGCCGCGCTTCAACGCAAGGGTGTGCGGGTGTCGGTGGTCTCCACCATCCGCAGCCAACCGCCGATGATCGCTGATGATCTGCGCCGCCAGGCGGACAATTTCATTGAGCTTGATGAGTTGAAAGAGGTGATCGGCCGCCCCCCGCGGGAACCGCGTGAGGTTGACGACCCCGAGCCGGAGACGGTCGAGACCTAACCCTATGCCCCGGCGACGCGCTTTGACAGGCCCGTCGCCGATTTGCATCATGCCCCGCAAGACGCGTCTTTCTTGCGGAGGGCAAACCCTGCCAAAGCCGAACCCTCACCGTCCGTTCACGCCAAACCCGGCGCAGATGGCGCTGAAGCCGGAGCAATCCGGTAATGTGATCAACGGGTTGGGGGAGGAGGCGCTGCGCCGTCCGCGCATGGTCTACTGGGCGCCTGATCCTGATGACATTCCCTATGGCGCCATGCAGCGTTGGTTCTACACCGCAACGCCGGACGACCAACGGTTTCGCGACATCCGCGCCTGGCGACAGAAAATCTATGACGCGCCCTTGCCGGAGGTGACCGGCCCTCCATTGGAACAAAGCCCCGAGGCCTGGACTGACGCGCTGGCGTCCTTCGTGACAGACGGGGTTTGCGAACGGATCGGCGTGGCGGAGATGCAGGCCGATTGGGTGTTTGAGGGGCGCGAGGTGCCCCAATCACGTATCGTGGTTCTTGGGGTCGCCCATGACTATGACGCGATCTCCACTGCCCCGGATATCCCCGCGGGGGTGGAGGTTCTGCACCAATATGGCCGGGCGGCCAAAGCGGCGAAGGACATCACCGGGTGGCTGCGCCGCCAGGGTTGGGCCGCGGAGCCCGTGACGGGCCCCATGACCGGGTCGGTCACGCTGATCCCGCCCGCTTTGGCCTGCGGGTTTGGCGAATTGGGCAAACACGGGTCGATCATCAACCCGGAACTCGGCAGCTCGTTCCGGTTGTCCGCCGTTCTGACGGACGCGCCCTTCGCACCCACGCCCCCGGAGGATCACGGCATTGACGAATTCTGCGCCCATTGCCGGATCTGCGAAGACGCCTGCCCGCCCGAGGCGATCAAGCCCGAGAAGCAGACCGTGCGCGGCACCCAGAAATGGTATGTGGATTTCGACGCCTGTCTGCCGTTCTTTAACGAGACCCAAGGCTGCGCGATCTGCATCGCGGTCTGTCCGTGGAGCCGCCCGGGCGTGGGCCTGAACCTGGCCGCCAAACTCGCCCGGCGCGCCACCCGCGTGTCCGAGGCCTAAACGGCCCCGGTATACTCCCCCCGCGCCGGGTAGCTCTTCTCAATCGCGAAATCGACCGCGGCAAGAAGCTCCCGAAAATGTGGGCGGACAAAGGGCATCGTCTGGATGCTCATGTAATAAAGCGTCTGATCGGGGTTGATGAGGAAGAGGCCAGGCTCGGCAAAAAGCGGCGGCTCTTCAATGCCGATTGAGGTCTTGCCGCGCGAGGTGGAGATGTAGAGGCCCCATTCCCGCGCCTTCGACAGCGCCAGATCGTATCCAAATCTCAGCTTTGTCGCGCCGATCTTGTCGGCCATGGCCTGGGCCCGCTCTTGCCCGTCCGAACTGATGGCAACGCTCGCCACGCCCCGTTCGGCGAACGCCTCAACAAGCTTCTCAAACTCCGTCAGATAGGTCGCGCAGATCGGGCAATGCAGGCCGCGATAGAAGCACACAACGGTGCCGCGCGGGCTGTCTTCGGCACTGAGATCAAACTGATCTCCACCCAGAAGCGGGACGGTGAGATCGGGGGTTTTCTGGCGGGGCATCAGCATCGGTAGGCTCTCCTAGAGTGACGTCGGGCGGAGAATGGCGATCCCCGCGCCGGGTGCAAGGTGAACCGGGATGGAGGCCCGCCAGAACACGGAAGTTTGAAAATCTCAGAGACTAGCGGCTTCTGCCCGCCCGGTAGCGCCCATCCACGGGATCGCCCCCGCGCCGATCCGCCCCTGGACGCCGCCCGGTCGGACCCCTACCTTCTTTTCCGAACCGCTCAGGAACCGCGCCGATGACAAGACCGCCCCTCACCCTTTATCTCGCCGCCCCGCGCGGGTTCTGCGCCGGGGTTGATCGAGCGATCAAAATTGTCGAGATGGCACTCTCAAAATGGGGCGCGCCGGTCTATGTGCGCCATGAGATCGTCCATAACAAATTCGTCGTCGATGATCTGCGCGCAAAAGGCGCGGTCTTTGTTGAGGAGTTGGATGAATGCCCCAATGACCGCCCGGTGATCTTCTCCGCCCATGGGGTGCCAAAGGCGGTCCCGGCAGAGGCCGCAAGGCGAGAGATGCTCTTTGTCGACGCCACCTGCCCTTTGGTCTCCAAGGTCCATATCGAGGCCGCGCGGCACCACGACAACGGGTTGCAAATGGTGATGATCGGCCATGAGGGTCACCCGGAGACCATAGGCACCATGGGCCAACTGCCTGAGGGCGAAGTGATCTTGGTCGAGACGGTTGAGGATGTGGGCAAGATCACGCCCCGCGACCCCGAAAAACTCGCCTTCATCACCCAAACCACCCTCAGCGTCGATGACACGGCGGAAATCGTCGCCGCGCTTCAGGCCCGCTTCCCCGCGATCATTGGGCCGCATAAGGAAGACATCTGCTATGCCACCACGAACCGGCAAGAGGCGGTCAAAGCCATGGCGCCCAAGGCCGATGCGATGTTGGTTGTGGGCGCGCCCAATTCCTCCAACTCCAAACGCCTGGTGGAGGTGGGCGCGCGGGCCGGCTGCCAATATGCGCAGCTTGTCCAGCGGGCGACTGATATCGACTGGCGCGCGCTTCAGGGCATCCGCTCAGTCGGGATCACGGCAGGTGCCTCGGCCCCGGAAGTGCTGATCAATGAGGTGATTGACGCTTTCCGCGCCCATTACGAGGTCACGGTTGAGGTGGTGGAGACGGCTGTCGAGAATGTGGAGTTTAAGGTGCCTCGGGTCTTGCGCGAGCCTGCGTGATCGGGTCTGCTGCACCAGAGTTCCGTGATCAACAGAGGCTGTGAGGCATGCTCTCCCTGCAATTTCTTGTCACCGCTTTTGTTGTCGTCATCGCCCCCGGCACCGGCGTCATCTACACGCTTGCGCTTGGCCTCGGCCAAGGCCGCCGCGCCGCCATGGCCGCCGCCTTTGGCTGTACCCTTGGGATTGTCCCGCATCTGGCCGCGGCGATGTTTGGCTTGGCCGCGCTTCTGCACACCTCCGCGCTCCTCTTCCAAGTCGTGAAATTCGCGGGCGTCGCCTATCTCCTCTACCTCGCCTGGCAAGCGCTGAAGGAAGATGGCGCCCTGGCGGTTCAGGCTGAGACGAGGCCCGAGAACCTGCCCCGGATCGCCCGGCGCGGGGCGCTGATCAACATTCTGAACCCCAAGCTCTCAATCTTCTTCCTGGCGCTTCTGCCGCCTTTCCTTTCCGGCAACCCGGCCACGGCCACCGCGGAAATGGCGCTTCTGGGCGGCGTTTTCATGGCGCTGACCTTCGCCGTCTTCGTGGTCTATGGCGCCTTCGCCGCCACCGCCCGGAATTGGATTTTGGGCAGCGCACGCGTGATGCGCTGGCTGAACCGCAGCTTCGCGGCGATCTTCGCGGCATTGGCCGGGCGCTTGGCGCTAGAGCGCGC
>JANQNZ010000148.1 GCA_028279315.1 Rhodophyticola sp.
GGTCGACCTCCGCGCGATGGGCGAGACAAACGCGCTCAACACCCGGCACCGCCGCCCGGTCCCTCGCGCCCTCTTCACCCGAGCCGCCGAAATCTATGCCGCCGGCTTTCCCGCCGAAGGGGGCCGCATCCGCGCAACGTTCGAGCTGGTCTTTCTGACCGGCTGGACACCCCATGACAGCCAGCAACAACCCATGCGCCCCGGCAGCGCCGCAGCGCGGCTCGCCGACGCACTCCACACAACCGAATTTGACGAAACCGCCACACCGGTTCTAGACCGGAGGCCGGACGAAGGCGCCTGACCCTGAGATGAACATGTTAAAGCCCACGCCAGACCTCGCGATGACGCACGCGCCTGCCGACCACCCCGAAGTGAGTTTCGGCAAGATCGGCGTGCTATTGGCCAATCTGGGCACACCGGACGATTACAGCTATTGGCCGATGCGCCGGTATCTGAGTGAGTTCCTGTCGGACCCGCGCGTCATCGACTATTCCCCCTGGATTTGGCAACCGATCCTGCAACTGATCATCCTATCGAAACGCCCGTTCTCCTCGGGGGAGGCCTATCGCTCGATCTGGAACCATGAGAAGGGCGAAAGCCCCTTGATGACCATCACCAAGGATCAGACGGCCAAGATGGCATCCCTGATCCAGGCCCGCTTTGGCGATCAGGTGATCGTCGATTTCTGTATGCGCTATGGCAACCCCTCGACGAAATCCAAGGTCGATGCGCTGGTGGCCCAAGGATGCACCAAGATCCTGTTCTTCCCGCTCTATCCGCAATATGCGGGCGCCACGACGGCGACGGCCTATGACCAGTTCTTCCGCTCGCTCACGGATATCAAATGGCAGCCGGTGGTCCGCACGGTGGAGGCCTATTACGATGATCCGGCCTATATCGACGCGCTGGCGCAATCGGTGGAGCGGGCTTATGGGGAGTTGGAGACTCGCCCGGATGTGCTCGTCGCCTCCTATCACGGGGTGCCCAAACGCTATCTGATGGAGGGCGACCCTTATCATTGCCAATGCATGAAGACCTCGCGGCTGCTGAAGGAGCGGTTGGGCTGGGGTGATGCGGACATCGTCACCACCTTCCAATCCCGCTTTGGCCCTGAGGAATGGCTGAAACCCTATACAGTCGAAGAAGTCGCGCGCCTGGCCGAGCAGGGCAAGAAACGGGTCGCGGTGATCGCCCCCGCCTTCTCAGCCGATTGCATCGAGACCTTGGAAGAGATCAACGAGGAAATCCGCGAAAGCTTCGAAGAGGCGGGCGGTGAGGCGTTCACCTATATCCCCTGCCTCAACGATGACGACGCCCATATGGCGGCACTTGCACAGGTCGTGGAGCGGAATTTGGAAGGTTGGGTGCGGTAAGCGCTTAGACGACGCTCTTAGGTCCCATCGCAACGGCCAAGGGGCGCCTGGGCATCGAACGACCCACTTTCGGCATCCCCTGCCCGAATAGTGCGGCGAAGCCGCCGGGCATCGACGGGCCGTCCCGCGGCCTGGCGATTTGGTTGGTCTTGGAGCTGAAATCTGAGCGAGGCCGAATTTGGCTGGGATAAAGCGCCGTCACTCAGAGGTTGGATCGCCAGTCCCCGGCCCGTCGATGCCCGGCTACTGTTGCGTCTCGGTGCAAATCGTGTTCGCGGGTGTTTTGCTCGGCCCGCTCACATCATGATCTACGCCGCCTTGGCGACAACCGGTCGCCCCGTGAACATCCGATTGCCGACACGGACCACGACAAGCCCGTTATTGAGGGCCCTGACAAAGATCCCTTGGACAGACACACATGTCCCCAGTGTGATGGTCTTCAGCACAGCGATATCCCCCGACTTGCTGCGAATGCCTTGAAATATAGCCTAAATCTTTAAGAAAGCTCTAACAAATTCGGCGTGAGGGCTGATTTTGCGCCTAATTCTTGGGCAAATCGGGAAGACTGAACGGCTCAAAGCCAGTCGCGAAGGATCGGGATCAACGGCAAATCAGCCGCCGGCATTGGGTAGTCGCGCAGCTTGTTCGGCGCCGCCCAGGCCAAAGCCTGCCCTTCCCGCGCCTCGGGGATACCGTCCCATTTTCGGCAGACAAAAAGCGGCATCAGCAGGTGGAACTCCGCATAACTGTGGCTCGCGAAGGTCAACGGCGCGAGGCAGCTTTCCCAGGTGTCGATGCCCAACTCCTCATGCAACTCCCGGATCAGCGCCGCCTCGGGGGTCTCACCCGGTTCCACCTTGCCGCCCGGGAACTCCCACAGGCCCGCCATGGATTTGCCTTCCGGTCGCTGTGCGAGCAGCACCCGTCCGTCCGCGTCGATCAGCGCGACGGCAGAGACCAGAACCGTCTTCACGACCGGTAATCCGCGTTGATCGTAATGTAGCCATGGGTCAGATCGCAGGTCCAAACCGTCGCTGCGCCGGAACCCAGACCCAGATCGACCGCGATCAGAAGCTCTTCTCCCCGCATATAGGCCGCGCCGTCCTCCTCGCGGTAGCTTTCGGCCACCCAGCCCTTCTCGGCCACCAGCACATCGCCAAAACGGATGCTTAGGCGGTCCCGATCCGCCTTGGCGCCGGATTTGCCCACGGCCATCACAATCCGCCCCCAATTGGGGTCTTCGCCAGCGATCGCGGTCTTCACAAGCGGTGAGTTGGCAATGGCACGCGCGACCTTTTCAGCATCTGCATCGTTCGCCGCGCCGGTCACTGCGACCTCGACGAGCTTTGTCGCACCCTCCCCATCCCGCACGATTTGCAAGGCGAGGTCTTTCATCACCCCTTCCAGCGCCGCCGCGAAGGCCTGTCCGTCGGCGCTACCTACATCGGCAATGGGCGCATGGCCCGCTTGGCCTGTGGCCACCACCATCACGGTGTCCGAGGTGGAGGTATCGCTATCCACCGTGATCGCATTAAAGGTCCGCCGCACCTGGTCCGACAGCATCGCTTGCAACACATCCCGCGGCACGGCGGCGTCGGTGAAGACATAAGCCAACATCGTTGCCATATCCGGCGCGATCATGCCGGAACCTTTGGCGAAGCCCGCGATCTTCACCGGTGTGCTGCCGATCTCCACCTCGGCGGCCGCGCCTTTGGGAAACGTGTCGGTGGTCATGATCGCCCGCGCCGCGGCCTCGGCACCTTCGGGCGCAAGCTGCGCCTGCAACTCCGCGATTTTCCTGGTGATCGTTTCGGGTGGCAGGGGTTCTCCAATCACACCTGTGGACGCGGTGAAGATATGGGCCGGAGGCAGATCTAACACGCGGGCCACTTCGGCTGAGACGGCTTCCACTGTACCCTGCCCCGCCGCCCCGGTGAAGGCATTGGCATTGCCCGAATTGACCAGAATCGCGAAACCCGCCTCGCCCGGCCCCAGACCGGCGAGCTTCTCCTCGCAATCCAGAACCGGCGCGGCGCGGGTGGCTGAGCGGGTGAAGACCCCCGCAATCGCCGACCCCGGCGCGATCTCGGCCAGCATCACATCGTCCCGGTCTTGATACTTGACCCCCGCTGCCACAGCCGCAAAGCGAACCCCGCCGATCTCTGGCAGGGTCGGAAAGCCGGCCTTGGGCGCCAGCGGAGAGATAGCAGGGCCGGCCATATGCCGCCTCAGTTCTGCAACAGATCCGTGTTGCGGATCAGGCCGACATCAAAGTCGACCTCCGGGCGCTCAATCTCAGCCGCTGCGGTCAGTTCTTCGATCCGTTCCTCGATCCGCGCCCGGCGCAGCCCGTCAACCAGATCGGCCCGGACCTCATCAATGGCGGGCGCGTCTTGTAACCGGGTTTCGTTCAGGATCACCACATGCCAGCCAAACTGAGTCTCAACCGGCCCCGAAATCTCACCCTCTTCCAAGGCAAAGACCGCCTCTTCAAACGGTGGCACCATCATGCCCGCGCCAAACCAACCCAATTGCCCGCCATTCGGCCCCGACGGGCCCGTGGAATGCTGCCGCGCCAGTTCCGCGAAGTCGGCGCCGCCGTCCAGTTCTTCAATCAATTCCAGGGCCGCTTCCTCGGTCTCCACGAGAATGTGAGAGGCGTTGTATTCCCGCGTTGGCTCCACCGAGCCGAAGACGCGATCGTATTCCTCGGCAATCGCATCCTCTCCGATCTCTTCTTCGGAGATCTGCTGCATGATCGCGGCGGCCAGGAACGCGCGTTCTTCGTTCTCCAGCCCCAGTTCCATCTGCCGGGTCAAGACCTCCCGCGCCGCAGCGGCAATGGCCTCTTGCTGGACAAGCTGCTCCAACATGCCATCAAACAACACCTGATCTGGCAACTCGCGGTATTGATCCGGCAAAAGCGCCTGCATCGCGATCAGATGGCCAAGCGTGATCTCACTGCCATTCACGGTCGCCAGAACCGTATCAGCATCCTGTGCGGCGACCGGCGCCGCCATCACCGCCGCCATCGCCGCGCCTGCCAGAAATCGTTTCATATGGATGGTCCTTGTTTCCCTGCGGGCCACAGCAAGGGCGGGGCCGCGTTGACACATATCCGGCGGCCCCTTATGTCCCATGCGGGTTCAAATCGGGGCCGTGCCGATCTTGCCGCCGTTCTAGACCGCCGGGATAGGCCAAACAACCCGAACACCCACACGTTTTGATGAGGAAGCGGGCCTCTGCCCCGCGTCAGGATAAAGAAGGCGAACCGTATATGCTCGGGATGGGAACGATTGCGAAAAAGGTCTTTGGTACGCCCAATGACCGAAAGGTGAAAGCCGCCCGTCCAACTGTCGACAAGATCACCGCGCTGGAACCGGAGTTTGAGAAGCTCTCGGATACCGAAATCGTCGCCAAGACGGCTGAGCTGCGCAACCGCGCGCAGAATGGCGAGGCGCTGGAGGATCTTCTGCCCGAAGCCTTTGCCAATTGCCGGGAGGCGGCCAAACGTGCCCTCGGCCTCCGCGCTTTCGATGTGCAGCTTTTGGGTGGGATCTTCCTGCACCAAGGCAATATTGCCGAGATGAAGACGGGTGAAGGCAAAACGCTCGTCGCCACCTTCCCGGCCTATCTGAATGCGCTCACCGGCAAGGGCGTGCATATCGTCACGGTCAACGATTACCTCGCCAAACGTGACGCGGAATGGATGGGCAAGGTCTATACCGCGCTTGGGCTGTCCACCGGGGTGGTCTATCCGCGCCAGCCCGATGAGGAAAAGCGCGAGGCCTATGCCGCCGACATCACCTATGCCACTAATAATGAGCTTGGTTTCGATTATCTGCGCGACAACATGCGCGCCTCGCTCAAGGATATGGCCCAGCGGGGGCATAACTTCGCGATTGTGGATGAGGTCGACTCGATCCTGATCGACGAGGCGCGGACGCCGTTGATCATCTCGGGCCCGTCTGAGGACCGGTCCGAGCTTTACACCACAATCGACGCGCTGATCCCGCAGGTTCAAGACGACCATTTCACGCTGGATGAGAAAACCCGCGGCGTGACCTTCACCGATGACGGCAATGATTTCCTGGAAGAGCTGCTGCATCAGGCCGGCATCCTGCCGGAGGAGCAAAGCCTCTATGACCCCGAATCTACCACTATTGTGCACCACGCGACCAACGCGCTCCGCGCCCATAAGGTGTTCCACAAGGACAAGGACTATATCGTCCGCGGCGGTGAGGTTGTGCTGGTTGACGAGTTCACCGGCCGCATGATGCCGGGTCGGCGCCTGTCGGACGGGCTGCACCAGGCGATTGAGGCCAAAGAGGGCTGTAAAATTCAGCCTGAGAACGTAACCATGGCCTCGGTGACCTTCCAGAATTACTTCCGCCTCTACGGCACGCTGGCTGGCATGACCGGGACGGCGGCGACGGAGGCTGAGGAATTCGCCGCGATCTACGGGCTTGGCGTGGTTGAGATCCCCACCAACAAACCCATCGCGCGGGATGACGAGGACGATCAGGTCTATCGCACCGGCACTGAGAAATACGCCGCCATCGTGGAGCAAATCCGCGAAGCCCATGAGAAGGGGCAGCCGGTTCTGGTTGGCACCACGTCGATTGAGAAATCCGAGATGTTGGGCCAGCTTTTGGAGAAGGCGGGCCTGCCGCACAACATCCTAAACGCGCGCCAGCATGAGCAAGAGGCGCAGATCGTCGCCGATGCGGGCAAGCTGGGCGGGATCACCATCGCCACCAACATGGCCGGGCGCGGGACCGACATTAAGCTTGGCGGCAATGTGGAGTTCAAAGTGATGGAAGCCATCGCCGCGAACCCCGAAGGCGACCATCAGGCGATCCGCGCGAAGATCGAGGCGGAGCATGAGGCCGATGAACAGGCGGTGAAAGACGCGGGCGGGCTCTATGTTCTGGCCACTGAACGCCATGAAAGCCGCCGGATCGACAACCAGTTGCGGGGCCGCTCAGGCCGTCAGGGCGACCCGGGCCGGTCGTCGTTCTTCCTCAGCCTTGAAGATGATTTGATGCGCATCTTCGGGTCCGACCGGCTCGATAAGATGCTCTCCACCCTCGGCATGAAAGAGGGGGAGGCGATTGTCCATCCATGGGTCAACAAATCCCTGGAGAAGGCCCAAGCCAAGGTCGAAGGGCGGAATTTCGACATCCGCAAACAGCTTCTGAAATTCGACGATGTGATGAACGATCAGCGGAAGGCGATCTTCGAACAGCGCCTGGAAATCATGGGCGCCGAAGAGATTGCCGAGGTCACGCGCGACATGCGCCACCAGGTCATCGACGATCTGGTCGAGCTGCACATGCCGCCCAAATCCTATGCCGATCAATGGGATACCGAAGGGCTGCATGCCGAGGTGCAAGAGAAGCTGGGCATCGACGTGCCGGTTGTGGACTGGGCCGATGAAGAAGGCGTGGATGACGAAGACATCCGCGAACGCCTGGAACGCGCAGCCGATGAGCACATGGCGCAGAAAGCCGTGCAGTTTGGGCCGGAGCAGATGCGCAATATCGAAAAGCAGGTCCTGCTTCAGACCATCGACGCCAAATGGCGGGAGCATCTTCTGACGCTGGAACACCTGCGCTCGGTTGTCGGTTTCCGTGGCTATGCGCAGCGCGATCCGCTGAACGAATACAAGACCGAGGCCTTCCAGCTGTTCGAAGGGATGCTCGACAGCCTCCGCGCCGATGTCTCGGGCCGTTTGGCCAAGATCCAACCTCTGACGCCTGAACAGCAAGAAGCGCTGATCAAGCAGCTGCAAGCCCAGCAACAACAGCAGCAGCAAGCCGCGGAAGAGGCCGCAAAAGCCGCGCAAGGCGTGACGGCTTACAAACCTCTGATCGAAGGGTTTGACGAAAATGATCCCAGCACCTGGGGCAATCCGGGCCGGAACGATCCCTGCCCCTGCGGGTCTGGCAAGAAGTTCAAACATTGCCACGGGCGCTTGGCCTGATCCGCAGCTGAACGGGTCACCGCCCCAATCTCGCCACAATTGACGGGGGCGCCACCGGCTTTCCGCACGTTGTCGTCCCGATCCGTGTGGCAATCCCGCCATATCGCAGGGATTTTCCACGAAATCCGGCCAGTCCCTCCGCATTCTCGCCCCAATTTCCCCCGAGGCTTCGCCGCAACCGCATTGTTGGAGGGGCCGTTCCATGCCCAATCGCCGGATCATTCGCCTTGCTTCCGCCGCCTTGATGGTCGGCGCGGGCGGGATGTTTGCCGTGAATGCCGGGCTGGTTCCCGGCCTTGGCGATCAGCCCTCGGCATCCCAAAGCGCAGAGGTCGCTGCGCCTGCCCCGCAAATCGCCGCGGCGTCCGTCACGGCCCCAACGCCGACCGTTCCCACCGACCGCGCCGCGGCACCTACGCCCGCCATGCCTGAGCCGATTGAGACGGCGGCAGTGGTCGAAACGGCACCGCTCGACATGCCCGCGCTTCCCTCAACACCGGAATTTGCGCCCGTGCAGCCAGACCTGCCAGAAACCGGCAACCTCTCAGATCGGATGTCGGAAACCCCGGACACGCCGATGACGGCCCCGGAAGACGGCCAAGCGGTCAGCCAGTTCGGGCTGCCCTGTGGCCTCTCCGTCACTGCCAGCGCGGCGCCCGCCGCGATGGTCGCCCTTGATATCATGGACCCCTGTCAACCAAACGCCCGCGTTCTGGTCGGCCATTCCGGCCTGACGATCGTGGAGGCAACCGATGGTGTGGGCCTTCTGACCCTCGATATCCCGGCCTTTGAAAGCCCGGCCTTCTTCACCGTGCAAATTGGCGACACGGAAGAGACCGCGCTCGTCACCATTCCTGACCTCACCGACTACGACCGCGTGGCGGTGGCCTGGGAAGACACGCGGGACTTGGAGCTTCATGCCATGGAGTTTGGCGCCACCTACGGCGAACCTGGCCATATCTGGCAAGAAAATGCTGGCGATCTCACCCGCGCCATTGATGGCGAGGGCGGGTTCCTGACACAGCTTGGCTCTGACGAAATTGCCGACCCGATGATGGCCCAGGTCTATAGCTTCCCGCGCGACACGCTCGCCGGGCGCGGCGCCGTGCGCCTCTCGATCGAAGCGCCGATCAACACCCGCAACTGCGGTGAGGCCACTATGGCCCGCACGCTCGAAACCGCGCAGGATGGCCCCGTGGAGGTGACGGAACTGACCTTCACGCTGCCCGAATGCGACGCCGTGGGTGACTATCTGGTGTTGCAAAATCTGCTGCAGGACTTGAGAGTCGCCTCGAACTGACCTCCCTTTTCGGGGCACCTATGGCGATTTTGCTAAGGGCGGCTGTCAGAGCCGCCCTTCTTCTTGTGACCCTTACCGCAAGCGCGCTGGCCCAAGACCTGACCCTGCGCTCGCTTGACGGCGCGATTGAGCTTGATGGCACGCTGATTGGCTTCGATGGGGAGTTCTATCGGATCGACACAATCTATGGACCCCTGACCGTCAGCGCTCAAGGCGTCCGCTGCACGGGGCCCGGCTGCCCCGATCTCGAAAGCTTTGTGGCCGAAGCCCGGTTTGCCGGCGCCGCTGTCATCGCCGATACGCTCATGCCGGCCTTGATCGAAGGCTTTGCCCGCAGCCGGGATTTCCAGGTGTCGCGATCTCTGGACGGACCCGACCGGTCAGTCTTCTCGCTGATCCGCGAAGATGGAAGCACAGCGGCGCGCCTGACGCTGATCTCCGGCACCTCCGACAGCGGGTTCGAGGCGCTTCTGAACCGAGACGCCGACCTCGCGCTCAGCCTCCGCGAGCCCTCGCAAGTCGAGCGTGACGCCGCGCGGCTGGCCGATCAAGGCGACCTCCGCCTCGCCCGCCGCGCCCGGGTTTTGGCGATTGACGGGCTGGTCGCAGTCACCTCACCCGACAATCCGGTGGAGCGCATCAGCCTGACTGAACTGGCCCAAACCTTCGCGGGCGAGATCACGAATTGGGAGGCGCTTGGCGGCGACGATGCCCCCGTCGCGCTGCACCTGATGCAGGATAGCTCAGGCCTCGCCCAAGGCTTCGCGACCCGTGTGCTAGAGCCGGTGGGCCTCGGCCTCGCACCCGACATCACCCGGCATCAAAGCCCCACCGCGCTCTCCGATACCGTGGCGCGAGACCCCTATGCGCTTGGGATCACAAGTTTTTCTGCCATCGATAACGCGCAAGCCCTTGCCCTTGGCGGGCCCTGTGGCTTCACGCAGACCGCCAACCCAAACAGCCTGAAAGCCGAGGATTACCCCCTGACCGCGCCGCTTTTCATCTACACGCCCAACCGGCGCCTGCCGCAGATGATCCGCGACTTCCTGAGCTTCCTCGAAAGCCGTACGGCAGAGCGCATCATCCGCCGCGCTGGATTTGTCAGCCAGACGATCCTCTCGGAACCCACCGCCGCCCAAGGGGACCGGCTCGCCAACGCCATCCTCGCCGCTGGCGATGAAATCACACTCCCGGATCTGCAACGTCTCTCAACCCGGCTTCTGGGCGTCACCCGCTTGACCCCAACCTTCCGCTTCGCCGCGGGCACAACCGAGCTTGATCCGCAATCGCTCAGCGCCGTCTCCCGTCTCGCGCGCGCCATCGAACGTGGCGAATATGATGGCCGCCGGCTGCTCTTTGTCGGTTTCTCCGATGGCGACGGGCCTGCGTCAACCAATCTCGGCCTCTCCCGCGGCCGGGCTGAAACCGTCCGCGCCGCGGTGATGGAAGCCGCCAGCGCCGCCGATCTCAACCGGGTGCAATTCCGGGTAGAGGCCTTTGGCGAAGCCCTGCCCATGGCCTGCGACGACACCGATTGGGGCCGCGCCGTGAACCGCCGGGTGGAGGTGTGGCTGGAGTAGCGGCGGCTAACCTGGGCTCCGCCTGTTCGGACCTGAAAACCTCCATTGGAGGTTTGCCCCAAAACGGCCCTCGCCCATCTTTGCTTCTGAAATACTCCGGGGAGCGCGAGGGGCTGGCCCCTCGCTCCCGCCGCCACCCAAGCGCGCTGGCCTACAAATACCCCTCCGACCGGAAACTCAGTTCCCGCGCCTTCCCGACAATCAGGTGGTCGTGGAGCGTGAGTCCCAACACCTCCGCCGCATCGCGGATCTTGAAGGTCATCTCGATATCCGCCTCGCTCGGCGTCGGGTCGCCCGACGGGTGGTTATGGATCAGGATCAGGGCCGAGGCATTCAACTCCAGCGCCCGCTTCACCACCTCCCGCGGATAAACCGGCACATGATCAACGGTCCCGGTCTGCTGCTCCTCATCGGCGATCAGCACATTTTTCCGGTCGAGATAAAGCACCCGAAACTGCTCCAAATCCCGATGCGCCATGGCCGTCTGGCAATAGTCGAGCAGCGCGTCCCAGGACGACAGGATATGTTTCTTCATAACCCGCGCGCGGGCCATCCGGTGGCCCACCGCTTCGATCAACTTCAGCTCAAAAACCACCCGGTCGCCGACGCCAGAGACGTCTTTCAGCCGCGCCTCGGGCGCTGCCAGCACGTGATTCAGATCGCCGAACCGCTTCAGAAGATCCTTGGCGAGCGGCTTCGTATCCCCCCGCGGCAAGGCGCGATAAAGGATCATCTCCAGAAGCTCGTAATCCGGCACTGCCGCCGCGCCACCTTCCGAAAACCGGGTGCGCAGCCGGGCACGATGGGCCTTGCGGTGCTCTTCAACGCCAAGGGGTTTGGGTTTGGTCGGCGGCAAGCGCACAGGCCGGGTTAGGTCAAACCCTTGTAGAGGCGCTTCGGCAAAAAGGTCGGGGTGCTTCGGCATGGACCAAACCCTGCCGCAGGACTGGTTAACAAAGCGTTTCGAGAAATCGGCTCAGGGCCGTTACGCCGCCCAAGTCGGGTGGAACTTGCCCGCAGGCGAGAGCGTGAAGATCTCCGCCCCCGTCGCGGTCACGCCAATCGAATGCTCAAACTGCGCGCTTAGGCTCTTGTCCCGGGTCACGGCGGTCCAGTCATCGGCCAAAACCTTGGTCTCGGGACGGCCCAGATTCACCATCGGCTCAATGGTGAAGAACATGCCTTCTTCCAGAACCGGCCCCGTGCCCGCGCGCCCGTAATGCAGCACATTGGGCGGGGCGTGGAACACCTGGCCCAGCCCATGGCCGCAGAAATCCCGCACCACAGACATCCGCTGCGCCTCTACGTAAGCTTGGATCGCATGGCCGATATCGCCAAAGGTATTGCCGGGCTTCACCGCCTCGATCCCTTTGAAGAGTGCGTCATGGGTGACTTGGATCAGACGCTCCGCCCGGCGGTTGAGTTTGCCCGCCACATACATACGGCTGTTATCGCCATACCAGCCATCCACCACCACGGTGACATCGATATTCAGGATATCGCCGTCTTTCAGAACCTTCGGCCCCGGAATGCCGTGACAGACCACATGGTTCACACTGATGCAGCTGGCATGGGCATAGCCGCGATAGCCGATGGTGGCCGAGGTCGCGCCGGCCTCCTCAATCATCGCGGTGATCCGATCGTCAAGCACACCGGTCGTGGCCCCCGGCACCACCATCTCGGCGATGTCGTCCAGGATGCGCGCAGCCAGTTCACCGGCTTTGCGCATACCGGCGAAATCGCTTGGGTCATGGATGCGGATGCCGTCTTTTGTCAGGCGGCCACGAAAATCGTCCAAAATTGCCTCCGAAGGGCGGTGTCTTGCGCGCAATTTAGGGGATGCGGGGGGGATTTTCCAGAGACGACCCTTTCAACTCTGCGGGGCGGGGTCGATCGGCAGCGGCGCCCCAAATTCGACCCCATCTTGCGTGATCTCTGTCCCGTAGCAGAGCATTTCAACACCCGCCTCTCGGGCCAGATCGAAGGCCTTGGCATAGCCGGGGTCCAAATCACCCGCCATCTTCAGCCGCGCGCAATCGGTCCGCTGCACCAGGTAGAGCATCACCGCCCGTTTCCCCTCACCCACCACACGCGACAATTCCGCGAGATGCTTGGCGCCGCGTGTCGTCACGGAATCCGGGAACTCGGCCCAATCACCCTCGCGCCGGAGATGGACGTTTTTCACCTCGACATAAGCGTCCGGCAAACCGGGTTCCGTCAGCAGGAAATCGACGCGGCTGTTGGTGCCGTATTTGACCTCAGGCCGGACTGATCGGTACCCAGCCAGTTCCGTTACCAAACCGCTTGTTAGAGCCTCATTCACTACCCTATTCGGCACGCTTGTATCGATCCCCGCCCAATGTCCGCCGGGCAATTCGCTTAAGCGCCAGCCATAGTTCAGCTTCTTCTTCGGGTCGTCATTTGGCTCGACCCAAATCCGGGTCCCCGGGTCTTTCAGGCCAAGCATCGAGCCGGGGTTGGGGCAATGGGCTTTCACCACCTCCCCCGCTTCCAGCCGGATATCCGCCAAGAACCGGTTGTAGCGGCGGAGGAGTGTGGCGGGGATCAGGGGGGTTTGAAAGCGCATGGGTCAGCCCCTATACCCGGGGGCGAGGCCCAGAGGCAAGGAGCGCCCCCATGCCCAACCCCACCGCCGCGATGCTGGTGATCGGAGACGAGATCCTCTCAGGCAGGACCCGTGACGCGAATATGCATTACCTGGCGCAGGAGCTGACCAAACATGGCATCAGCCTGGCCGAGGTACGGGTTGTCACAGACGATCACGGGGCGATTGTCGGCGCGATCCAGGCGCTGAGTGCGGGGTATGCGACTGTCTTCACCTCGGGCGGCATTGGCCCGACCCATGACGACATCACCGCTGAAGCCATCGCCGATGCCTTTGGCGTGCCCATCGGCATTCGCGACGATGCCCGCGCCATCCTGCAAGCCCATTACGACCGTCAGGGGCAAGAGCTGAACGAGGCCCGACTACGCATGGCGCGCATCCCCGATGGTGCAACGCTGATCGAGAACCCAGTGTCCGCCGCGCCGGGCTTCACGCTGCATAATGTCCATGTGCTGGCCGGGGTGCCGACGGTGTTCCAGACGATGGTCGCCTCGATCTTGCCCACGCTCACCGGTGGCGCGCCGCTTCTGTCGCAAAGCTTGCGTATTGCGCGGGGTGAGGGGGATATCGCCGGGCCTTTGGGCGATCTGGCCGCGGCGCATCCGGAGGTCTCCATCGGCTCCTACCCCTATCTGAAAGACGGGGTCTATGGCGCGAATATCGTGGTCCGCAGCAGCGATGGCGCCGCGGTGGATGCAGTGATCGGCAAGCTCGTCGCGCTGTTCCCCGAGGCGCAATGACCCTTCCCAATGCGCAGGACATCTATCCGGTTGTCGACGCAACCTGGCCCGCGGCGACCACGGCTGAGGTCGGCCCCTGGACCATCCGCGATGGCCAAGGCGGTGGCAGCCGGGTCTCCGCAGCCACGCTTCGTGGGCCTGAAGTGACCGCGGCCGACATCGCTTTGGCGGACGCCGCAATGGTCGATTTGGGGCAAACCCCGCTCTTCATGATCCGCGACGGTGATAAGGCTCTAGACCGCCTGTTAGAGACGGAATCGTACCAGATCAAAGATCCGGTCATCGCCTATGCGGCCCCGATCTCCGCCATTGCCACAGAGCGCCCACCCCCCATCACCTGTTTCGAAACTTGGCCGCCTTTGGCGGTGCAAGAGGAGATCTGGGCCGCGGGCGGGATCGGCCCTTCACGGCTCGCCGTCATGGATCGGGCCACCGGCCCCAAGACCTCGATCTTCGGGCGCATCGACGACCGCCCTGCGGGCACCGGGTTCATCGCAATCCAGGGCGATATCGCGATGCTGCACGCGCTGGAAACCTTGGCAGAGCATCGCCGCAGGGGCCTCGGCCGCCATATGCTGCGCGCCATGGCCTTCTGGGCCGCCGAACAAGGCGCGGCCTCTCTGACGCTTCTTGTCACGCGCGCAAATCTGCCGGCCAATGCCCTCTACACTTCCCTCGGGTTCCAGCCTGTGGGACACTATCACTATCGGATCAAGCCAAGCGACCCATGACCAAGCCAAACCCGAGAGCCACCGCGCTGAACCTGCCGCCCCTCGACCCTTTGCCCGAGGCGACCCAGGCCTATTTCGACATCTGCCAGGAAAAGCTGGGGATGATCCCCAATGTGCTGGCGGCTTACGCGTTCGATGTGGAGAAGCTGAACGCCTTCACGGCGATGTATAACGAGCTGATGTTGGGCGAGAGTGGTCTCAGCAAGCTGGAACGCGAGATGATTGCGGTGGTCGTCTCCGCCGTAAATCGCTGTTTCTATTGCCTGACCGCCCATGGCGCCGCCGTCCGCGCGCTGTCGGGTGACCCGGGCCTGGGCGAGGCGCTTGTGATGAATTACCGCGTGGCCGACGTGACCCCGAAACAGCGCGCGATGCTCGATTTCGCCGTCGCGATGACCGAGGCCAGTGCCAAGATCGACGAGGCGGACCGGCAAACCTTACGCGATCACGGGTTCAGTGACCGTGACATCTGGGACATCGCCGCCACCGCCAGCTTCTTCAACATGTCAAACCGCATGGCCTCTGCCGTCGATATGCGGCCCAATCCTGAGTATCACGGCCAGAACCGGTGATCGCCCGTGGGCTCCATATCGTTGCGGCACTGGTGCTCGCGGCACCTGTCCAGGCGCTTGATCTCGCGCTGCCAACGGGTGCGCGCCTGGTCTTGGACGAATCCGCGCCGATGGCAATCTATGACATGCCCGTCGGCCCCTGGGATCCGTCCGCCTTCCCGCAACAGACGGCAGAGGGGCATCTGACCCGCCTGGTCTGGCATGTGCCGTCTTACGGTCGGACCACCGCGCAACTCCTTTTGCCGATCCGGGATCAGTTGGCCGAAGAGGGCTTCGAGATCAATTTCACCTGCACCGATCAGGAGTGTGGCGGGTTTGACTTCCGCTTTGCGCTCGACGTGGCGCCGGAGCCTACGATGCATGTGAACCTGGGCGATTTCACCTATCTGACGGCTGAGAAGACCAGTGCCGAAGAGGGCGACCAGCAAATCGCCTTGGTGATCTCACGGGGTGGCGGGACGGGGTTCATCCATCTTGTGCATATCAGCCCGCCGGGCGATGACCCCATTGATGTCACCTTGTCGAGCCGCGCGCCCATCGATGCCGAGGTGCCCGTCATCACCGTCGAACCCACGGAATTGGCCGCGACACTTGAAGCCACCGGTCGTGCAACGCTGGACGATCTGACCTTCGAGACGGGGGCGTCTGCGCTTTCAGGTGCGGATTACGCCTCGCTCCGCGCGCTTGCCAGCTTCCTGGTCGACAATCCGGGGCGCCAGGTGGTGCTGGTGGGACATACCGATGCCGAAGGTGCGCTCGACAACAACATCGCGCTTAGCCGGTCCCGCGCCGCATCGGTGCGGGACCACCTGATCGCTCAGCTGAACGTCCCCGCGGGCCAGTTGCGTGCGGAAGGTGTCGGCTACCTCGCGCCGCGCGCGCCGAACAGCACCGGCGAGGGGCGAGAGATGAACCGCCGGGTCGAAGTGGTGCTGACCGATACCGAATAAAAAAGGCCCCGGATGGCGAAAGCCACCCGGGGCGCAAGTTAGGCGCACCCGGCCAGGAAAGCACCGGGTGCAGGCGGCATGAACTCACCAGTCTTCGGGGCCTTTGTCCCGGAACTGGTCCACTAGGAAATCGATAAACGCCCGAACTTTGGGCTGGGTGTAGCGGCCCGGGGGGTAGACCGCGTAGATGCCTTGCACTTCCATCGGCAGTTCGGGGATCGCATCCACCAACTCGCCTTTGCGCATCGGCTCGGCATAAAGAAAGCTCGGCAGATAGGCGATGCCCAGACCACCAATCGCGGCGTTCAGAAGCGACTGCCCGTCATTCACGGTGAGCGAGCCTGTCGTCCGCACCTGCCGCTTTTCGCCCGAGGGCGCGGTGATCTTCCAGACATTGCCACTGGCCTGGTTCGAATAATGCAGAAGCTTGTGATCGTTCAGATCGTCGATGCGCTGCGGCTGCCCATGTTCGGTGAAATAGGCGGGCGCCGCGATCATCCGTTTGTTCGTCTCGGTCAGTTTGCGGGCGCGGAGTGAGCTGTCTTCCAACTCCCCCACCCGGATCGCCATGTCGAACCCTTCGGAGATCAGCTCCACATAGCGGTTGTTCAAGACCATGTTGACGGTGATGTCGGGATAGGAATGCAGAAACTGCCCCAAAACCGGCGACAGGTGGTTGACGCCGAAATCCGTCGCGACCGACACGCGCAACATGCCCGACGGCGCCGATTGCATCGAGGTCACCAGTGCGTCGGCCTCACCCGCATCGTTCAAGACCCGGCGCGCGCGGTCATAATAGGCCAACCCAATCTCTGTCGGGCTGACGCGGCGCGTGGTCCGGTTCAGAAGTCGTGCGCCAAGCCGGGTTTCCAAGCTCGACACATGTTTCGACACTGCCGATTTTGAGATTCCAAGCTTCTTCGCCGCATCTGTGAACCCACCTTGGTCCACGACCGTCGCGAAGGCTTCCATCTCTGTCAATCGATCCATAATGACACCCATAACGTCTTGTTCTTCGTTGCCAGCAATCTCGGCGGGAAATGCGGCGCTATTGGGGTCGGCCCTTGGCCAAAGACAGGTATTTCGGGGGATCGTTAAGGGCGCGGAAACACAGATTGTTCGCATTTGGGCGACGGAATCGGGTGTTTGCCGCGAATATGCCGTCTTTGCGAACAAACGCGGCCTCTGATCTCTGCTTTTCATCTGAGCGTCGGCCTCCTACGGTTCCAGCCGATGGATCACCAAGGGATGCCGACACCAATGGATCACGCCGCCGCCCGCCAGGACCTTGCCGCCACTTTCCGCTGGACCGCCCGCGAAGACATGCATGAGGCGATCTCGAACCATTTCTCTTTCGCGGTGAACGCCGAAGGCACGCAGTTCCTGATCAATCCGCGGCGGCATTTCTCCCACATGAAGGCGTCGGACCTCTGGTTAGTCGACGCCAACGACCCAGAAAGCTGCCGGGGGGAGGGTGCGCCCGATCCCACGGCCTGGGGCCTTCATGGCAGCCTGCACCGCCATGTGCCCCATGCCCGCTGCGCGATGCATGTGCATTCCACCTATGCCACCGTTCTGGCGAGCCTCGCCGACAGTCGCCTGCCGCCCATCGATCAGAACGCGGCGATGTTCTACAACCGGCAGATCGTTGATGAAGATTATGGCGGTCTGGCGCTGGAGGATGAAGGCACCCGCTGCGCCCGTCATTTCCAAGACCCCTCGATCCGCACGATGATCATGGGCAATCACGGAGTCTTGGTGATTGGGGAAACGGTGGCAGAGACCTTCATGCGCCTCTATTTCTTCGAACGCGCGGCCCGCAATTACATCCTGGCGCTGCAGACCGGGCGGCCCCTGCGGGAGCTTTCGCCCGAGATCGCGGAGAAGACCGCGGGAGAGCTGGACAACTCGTCAGAGACCGAGGCCGAGTTCCTTGCTGAGATTCGCGCGATCCTGGACGCGGAAGAGCCGGACTACATTCATTAAGGTGCGCGCCCCATGAATATCGTGATCCATCACAACCCCGATTGCGGGACCTCGCGCAACGTTCTGGCGATGATCCGCGCGGCGGGGTATGAGCCGACAGTCATTGAGTATCTCAAGACCGGCTGGACCCGGCCGCAGCTTCAAGCGCTTTTCGCGGCGGCTGATCTGACCCCACGCAGCGCGCTTCGAACCAGCAAATCCCCGGCGGAGGAGCTTGGGTTGACCGATCCGTCCGTGCCGGATGAGGCCCTCCTCGACGCGATGATCACCCATCCGATCTTGGTGAACCGCCCGATTGTGGCCTGTAAGAACGGCACCCGGCTCTGCCGCCCATCCGAGGCGGTCCTGGACCTTCTCGATAATCCACTGCCCGAAGGGTTCACCAAAGAAGACGGCAGCCCGATCACGCGGTGAGGGGAACACCGCCCGCGTCTATTGCGCCGCGCGTTCCAGCACGATCAGCCGATATTCATGCTCACGCGCGAATTTCTCGGCCCGGTTGGTCTTCCGGTTCAACTTGTCCAGCGTTCGGCCCAGGGCCTTCTCCATGGCCCAAGCGCGCCAGGGATAGCTCTGGGCGATCTCGGCGCGAAACCGTGTGATGAAGGGCGCGACTTTCTCATTCTTGAGATATTCATGAATCACAAAGGTTGGCGTGATCGCATCCGTCATGTCCACGTCACTTGTGATCTGAAACCGCCCTTGCGCCGCGACCGCATCCAGAAACGCCTGATGCGTCCCCCGCGTACCATCGCCATGGGCGAAGCCCGGGCGGCGGAAATAGTCGAACATCACCATGCCATGCTCGGCATAGTGATCGACCTGCCTGAGCGCGGCCTCCAGATCGATATAGTGAAAGCTCTCCGCGAATAGGCAGATATCATAACGGCCTGAGGCTTCGAACTCCTCAAAGAACGCATCGTGGACCTCGGTGCCGGGCGGCAGTTTGGCGCGGGCCATCTCGTTCATTTGCGCAGACGGCGACACGCAAGCCACCGTGAACCCGCGGTCGATCAAGGCCTTCGCATTCGCCCCGGTCCCTGAGCCCACATCCAGGATGCTGCGCGCACCCTCGGGAATCACCTCAACCAGCTTCTCAAAATAGGCCTCCTGCGCACGGCCCATCGCCTCAGCCGACAGAACCCCTGGCACGCCGTTGGGGAAATAGCCGTAGTGGGCAAAGCCATGCCCGAACATCACTTCGGACATCAAGGCTGTGGCTTCAAGTTCCAGGGATTTCAGCTTCATGGGCGTTCCATATCGCAATTCGCGTCGAGGGGCAGCCGCGAATTGATGCAAATGCGATGACGCGGGCAGGGTGGCCGCCGGCTCGGAAACAGACTTGACCGGTTGGTCGGTTTTGCGCCAAGTTGAGCCCAACGGGAGGACAAGATGACACCAGAGGACCGCGCGCGGCGGAGTGCTGAGGCGATGTGGACCGGCGATGCCGCCTCGAAATGGGTGGGGATGGTGCTGGAAGAGGTCGGACCCGGCTATGCGCGGATGAGCTGCGCGGTCAGGCCCGAGCATCTGAACGGGCACCAGATTTGCCATGGTGGTGTGATCTTCAGCCTTGCCGACAGCGCCTTTGCCTTTGCCTGCAACAGCCACAATTTGGTGAGCGTCGCCCAGCATAATTCAATCAGCTATCTCAGCCCCGGCCAGCCGGGGGAGACTTTGGTGGCCGAAGCGCGGGAAGTCTCGAAGCAGGGCAAAAACGGCATCACCGATGTGGTGGTGACGGGCGGGGACGGACGGCAAGTGGCGCTGTTCCGCGGCGCCTCCCGCACCATTGGCGGTACGCATTTCGTGGAGGTGGAGTAATGTTGGACTTAACCCCGAAGAAGGAAGACCTGGATCCGATCGAGATTGCCAGCCGGGACGAAATCGCCGCCCTGCAACTCAAGCGGATGACATGGTCGCTGTCCCACGCTTATGAGAATGTGCCGTTCTATAAGGACAGCTTCGACAAGGCCGGGGTGCATCCCGATGACCTTAAAACCCTCTCCGATCTCGCGAAATTCCCGTTCACCGTGAAGCAGGATCTGCGCGACAACTACCCGTTTGGGATGTTCGCCGTGCCCCGCGATCAGGTGGCACGGGTCCATGCCTCCTCCGGCACCACGGGCCAACCGACGGTGGTGGGCTACACCGCGAAGGATATCGACACCTGGGCTACCTGCGTCGCACGCTCGATGCGGGCAAGCGGCACCCGGCCTGGCGATGTGGTGCATGTGGCCTATGGCTACGGGCTCTTCACCGGCGGGCTTGGCGCCCATTACGGGGCCGAGAAACTGGGCTGTACCGTGGTGCCGGTCTCAGGTGGTATGACCCCGCGCCAGGTGCGCCTGATCGAGGATTTTGGCGCCTCGACCATCATGGTCACGCCGTCTTATGCGCTCTCGATCCTCGACGAATACCGCGAACAAGGCCGCGACCCGCGCGAAAGCCCCTTGAAGGTCGGGATCTTCGGGGCCGAGCCTTGGACCAACGCCATGCGGGAGGAGATTGAGCAGGCCTTCGACATGCACGCAGTGGATATCTACGGGCTGTCGGAAGTGATGGGCCCAGGTGTGGCCAATGAATGTGTGGAGACCAAGGATGGGCTGCATATTTGGGAGGATCATTTCTATCCCGAGATCGTGAACCCCGAGACCGGCCAGCCCGTGGCCGACGGCGAGCAAGGCGAGCTTGTCTTCACCTCGCTCACCAAAGAGGCCTTCCCGATCATCCGCTACCGCACCCGCGATCTGACCCGGCTTTTGCCCGGCACCGCGCGGTCGATGCGGCGGATGGAGAAGATCACCGGCCGCTCTGACGACATGATCATCCTGCGCGGGGTGAATATCTTCCCGACCCAGATTGAGGAGCAGCTGATGGAGGTCGCGGGGCTGGCCCCGCATTTCCAGATCGAGCTGAACCGCGAAGGCCGAATGGATTCCATGACTGTGCATGTGGAGGCGGTGGAGGGCCCGATGGGCTCTGACGCTTTGGAAGGCGCGGCGGCCAAACTGAAACGCCGGATTAAGGAGCGAGTCGGCGTGACGGTTGAGATCACGGCCCATGGCTCAGGCGGCGTCCCGCGCAGCCAGGGCAAGGCGGTACGCATCATCGACAACCGGCCAAAGGGGTAAGGCGATGCCAAGAGGCCTGGCCAGAGATCATGCCGAAAAACGCGATGCCCTGCGCAAGGGCGCGGCGGCGCATTTCGCCGAACAGGGGTATGACCGCGCCTCAATGGCCTCAGTCGCCGCGGCCTGTGGTGTCTCTAAAGCGCTGATTTATCACTATTACGATAGCAAAGAGGCGCTGCTTTACGACATCCTCGACGGCCATCTCGGCGCGCTTGTGGATGCGGTAGAGGCGGTGCCGGAAAGTGGCCCCCCGGAGGCCCATCTCCGCGCTCTGATCCAGGCGATCCTGATGAATTACCGGGATGCGGATGCGGAACATAAGCTCCAGCTCGACGCGCTCGACACGCTTCCCGACGAGATGAAGGCCCCATTGATCGCCTTGCAGCGGCAATTGGTTGAACGCATGAGCGCCGCGCTGACCGCCATTGGCGTCACCAAAGAGCCGCGGGCGGTCACCATGACCGTCTTTGGGATGCTGAACTGGTTCTACATGTGGCACCGTCCCGGCAAAGGCATCAGCCGTGAGGCTTATGGCGATCTGGTGACGGATCTGGTTCTGGGCGGGGTACGAAACCTATGAAGTGAGGGAGGCCAGATATGGTGACACGTGTTGGAACCTGCCGCTGCGGGCAGCTGAAAGCCATTTGCGAGGGGGAGCCTGTGCGCGTCTCAGCCTGCCACTGCCATGCCTGCCAACAGCGCAGCGGCAGCGCATTTGCCACGCAAGCCCGCTGGCCCGAGGCGCAAGTCCGGATCGAAGGTGAGGCCAAGACCTGGGAACGGATCGCCGATAGCGGCCATAAAGCCACGTATCAGTTCTGCCCCAATTGTGGATCGACCGTGGCCTATGTGATCGAAGGCTGGCCCGGAGTTGTGGCGGTGCCTTATGGCGCCTTTGCGGGGCAAGACATGCCGCCGCCCGCGTTTTCCGTCTACGAGCACCGGAAACATGACTGGGTTGAAATCCTGGGGGAGGTCGCCCATTCCGCCACCCCCAGCACCACACGCAATCCCGGGCGCAATCTGCTGCCCTAACCGCCACGCCGGTTTCACAGCAACAGATCGCGGCTTTCGCGAAACGGGGTTGGGAATCGGCCACGATCCCGCGTAGTTTGCCGCGCATAAACGACCCCGGAACGCAGGGCCGATGGCAAAACGAGCAGCCAGACGAAAACCGAAATCCAAACCGAAGGTCCCGTTTCTACGGCGGGTTCGCCGGTGGCTCTTTCGCGGGCTGGCGCTCATCATCCTCCTCATGCTCGGCTGGATCGCGCTTTATGCCATCGTGCCGGTGCCAACGACGCCTTACATGATCGCCGAGGCGCGCCGCTTGGGCGGGGTGGAGCGGGATTGGGTGCCAATGGAAGAGATCTCCCCCCATCTCCAGCGTGCGGTTGTGGCCGCCGAGGACGCGAATTTCTGCCTGCATTGGGGCTTCGATATGGAGGCCATCCGCGACGCCATCGAAGATGGCGGCACCCGCGGCGCGTCCACCATCAGCCAACAAACCGTGAAGAATGCCTTCCTCTGGCATGGGCGATCCTGGCTGCGGAAGGCGCTGGAGGCGGTGATCACCCCGGTGATGGAAGCGATCTGGCCCAAATCCCGGGTGCTGGAGGTCTATCTCAACGTAGCGGAGTTCGATGAGGGTGTGTTCGGCGCGGAAGCCGCCGCGCGTCACTATTTCGGCGTGTCAGCGGCAGACCTGACCGAAACCCAGGCCGCCCGCCTTGCCGCGGTCCTGCCCGCACCGCAAGCCCGATCCGCCTCAAACCCCAGCGATTTTGTCCGCCGCCGCGCCGCCAGCATCCGCGATGGGGCGGCAACCATTCGCGCCGATGGGCGCGCCGATTGCTTTGCGAATTGAAATTACGCGCCGCCCGGGGCAAAGAGTGCAGAACAAGGAAAGATAACGGGCAGATCATGACACGCCTCTATCATTTCGCCCTGTCCCCCTTCTGCCGGAAGGTTCGCCTGGTTCTGGCGGAAAAGAAGATCGAGGTGGAACTGGTTGATGAGAAATACTGGGACCCCTCGACCGAGTTTCTGCGCCGAAACCCAGCGGGCAAAGTGCCGGTTCTGAAGATCGACGGGCTGATCCTCTCTGACAGTCAGGCAATTGCGGAATATATCGAGGAAACGGTGCCCGAGCCCTCGCTGATGCCTGCCGACGCGAAATCCCGCGCTGAGGTCAGGCGGCTGTGCGGCTGGTTCGACGACAAATTCCACGAAGAAGTCACGTCCAACCTGGTCTATGAGCGGGTGAATAAGAAGGTCATGCGCGGCGGCTATCCTGACGGGAAAGCCGTGAAGACGGGCGCGCAGCAGATCAAGTTTCATCTCGATTACATGGCGTGGCTGCTCGATCACCGGCGCTGGCTGGCCGGCGACCGGATGAGCCTGGCGGATTTCACTGCGGCCGCGCATCTGAGCTGCCTGGACTATATCTCGGACGTGGATTGGAACCGGTCTGAGGTGGTGAAGGATTGGTACGCCAAGATCAAATCGCGGCCCGCGTTCCGCTCGATCCTGGCCGATCAGGTGCCCGGCTTCATCCAGCCGCCGCACTACGCCAATCTGGACTTTTGACCGATCTGCGGAGCGCGCTAGAGGCAGAGGCCCGCGCGGCAGGGTTCGCGAAGCTCGGCATTTGTGCCCCGAATGCGATCCCTCATGCGGCAGAGCGGCTAGCGCAGTTCGTGGCCCAAGGCCGTCACGGGCAGATGCTTTGGATGGAAGAGCGCATGACCTGGCGCGGCGACCCGGCAGCGCTTTGGCCAGAGGCGCGGTCAATCATCATGCTGGCGGAGCTTTACACGCCAGACACCGATCCCCTGGCCTCCCTCACCCGGCGGGATCGGGCTACAATTAGTGTCTATGCGCAGAACAGAGACTATCATGACCTGGTGAAGAAGCGCCTGAAACGCGTCGGCCGCTGGCTTTTGGAGCAGCGCCCGGGGGAGGACATCAAGGTGTTCGTCGATACCGCCCCGGTGATGGAAAAGCCGCTTGCCGAAGCCGGCGGGCTTGGCTGGCAGGGGAAACACACGAACCTCCTTGCTCGCGATTTGGGGAACTGGTTCTTCCTCGGCGCGATCTTCACAACCATCGCCTTCGACCCCGACCCGCCGGAAGGCGAGCATTGCGGCAACTGCACCGCCTGTCTCGATATCTGCCCAACCGATGCCTTCCCCGCGCCTTTCCAACTCGATGCCCGGCGCTGCATCTCGTATCTCACTATCGAGCATAAAGGCCCGGTGGACCTTGAGCTACGCGCGAAGATGGGCAACCGCATCTATGGCTGCGACGATTGCCTGGCCGTGTGCCCTTGGAACAAGTTTGCCAAGGAGGCGACAGAGATGCGTTATGCCGCGCGTGCCGAATTGCAAAGCCCCAAGCTGCGCGATCTGGCGGCGCTCGACGATGCAGGGTTCCGGGCGCTCTTCTCTGGCTCGCCGATCAAACGGATTGGGCGGGACCGGTTTGTGCGCAATGTGCTCTACGCCATCGGCAATAGCGGCGATCCAAGCTTGGCGGGCGTCGCCGCCGCGCTAATTGACGACCCCGACGCCGCCGTGGCTGATGCGGCACGATGGGCGGTGGAGCGGCTTCGATGATCCTCTTGAGTTTCGGACATGGTTATTCGGCGCAGGCGCTAACCCGGCTTTTGCCGAAGGATTGGGAGGTGATCGGCACCACAAGGCGGCCGGAGAAAGCGGCAACGCTTGCGGCGGAGGGCGTGACGGCGCGCGTCTTCCCCGGCGACGACTTGACCCCCGATCTGGCCCGCGCGACCCATATCCTGATCTCCGCCGGTCCGGGGCCAGACGGCGACCCGGTCTTGGCGGCGCTTCGGGACGAGATTGCGACCGTCGCGGGAGACAAGACTTGGATCGGCTATCTCTCGACCACCGGGGTTTATGGCGACCATCAAGGCGGGTGGGTCACCGAAGACGCTGTCCTCACCCCCACCACCAAACGCGGGCAGGCGCGGGTGGTTGCGGAGGCCGCCTGGCAGGACCTGGCGCGAGACACCGGCGCGCCGCTTCATATCTTCCGGCTTGCGGGCATTTACGGGCCGGGGCGGGGGCCGTTTGCCAAGGTGCGCGCCGGGACCGCGCGGCGGATTATCAAGAAAGATCAGGTCTTTAGCCGCATCCATGTGGAGGATATCGCGCAGACCCTCTGGGCCTCAATCCAAGCTCCGAACCCTGGCGCGATCTACAATCTCTGCGATGACGACCCCGCGCCGCCGCAAGATGTGATTGCTTATGCCGCGGAGCTTTTGGGCCTACCAACCCCGCCCGCAATCCCGATTGAGGAGGCGGAGATGAGCGAGATGGCCCGCAGCTTCTATGCCGAGAGCAAACGTGTCAGCAATGATCGGATCAAGACTGAGTTGGGCGTCACCTTGAAATACCCGGACTACCGAAGCGGGTTGCGCGCGCTTCTGGAGGCGGGTGGGTAGCGTTCGGGGGGGCTGGGCGCGCCTCGTCAGGCTCCGTTGGAGCCCTCCTCGCCCCGCTTTGCCTCCGGCGGGAGTATTTTTGAAGCAAAGATGGGGGCAAGGGCCGCCTCGGGAAACCTCCTGTGCACGTCTTAGGTCCGAGCGGGCGGAGCCGGGGACGTGGGCGCAATTCGTTGAATGCGCGGGCGGGCTGGGCGCATTCTTCGTTTCACAGCCGGTGTTTTCGCGATAGGCTGCGCCGCAAGACCGAGCAGAGGCAGACAAAAACTCATGCGATTTCTTCTTGGGGCCCTTTTGACCGCGCTGCTGTTTGCCAGCGCCGGTTGTTCCCGCTTTATCGAGTATCACGGGCCCGAAGTGACCCGGATCGAGGTGCACAAAAGCACCCGGCAGATGTATCTGTTCCACCATGATGAGGTGCTTGAGGCTTACGAGTTCGAGCTTGGCTTCGCCCCGGTCGGTGACAAATATGTGGAAGGCGACGGGCGGACACCCGAGGGACGGTATTATATCGACCGGCGTAACCCCAACAGCAGCTTCTACCTCTCGCTTGGGATCAGCTATCCAAATGCCGAGGACCGGGCTGAGGCGGCGGCGCTTGGGCAATCTCCGGGCGGGGATATCTTCATCCACGGGACACCACGCGCGTTTCGCCGGACCGATGATTGGACCTGGGGCTGTATCGCGGTGACCAATGCCGAGATGCGGCAGATTTACGCCATGGTCGAAAACGGCACGGTCATCGACATCTTTCCCTGACAGGGCCTAGCCCGTCACCGCCCTCGCAACTGGGGTCGGGACGTTCTGTGCGGTCGACGCGCCGTCGCCGGTCACCATCGTCCACCAGATCTTACCGTTCTCTTCCTGAAAGAAGGCAAAGCCCAGATCCCGCGCAGCAGGGTCGGTGATGACATCGCGAGTGCCCGGTTGCTGCATCCAGGCGGCAACGGTCTCTAGCTCACTTTCATAGGTCTCAGAGATATTCTGCCCCAAGGCCGTGCCTGGGTAGCCAACTCGCCGCACCCGGTCGATAACCGACGATCCGTCTGAGCCGAAATGCCAAGGCCGGTTCTGGATCGCCATATCGCGAGAATGGGTGGCGGCGGCGGCGTTCAGCTCCGCACTTAGTTGCAAAGGCGCCGCGCCTGAGGCGGAACGGAGCGAATTCACGCTGTCGAGCACCCGGAATTGTATCCGCGCCGTATCATCGGGGTTGATCCTGTAAAGCACCGGTAACGGCCGGCCATCCGACCCCAATTGCGGGGTCGGTCCGGTTGCCACACACCCCGCAACCCCAAGCGCCCCGAGGGAGGCCAGAACACTCCGCCTAGTTGTCATGGTGATCCACGCCCCAATCTCTTGCCTGCTTCCGGGCCTCTACACGCCCGATTGCGCCTATTCAAACACAACCGGCGGGAATTTGCCTGATCACAAATCGGTTTGATTTGCGACTGCGGCGATTGCGCCATATTTTGCCGGCTTAGTCGGACCCGGCCCCGTGAAGAAGGATCATGACCCGATGAGCAGACCTGACAAAACGCGCCTGTCACGCCGGTTCTTCTTGGGAACCGCGGCGGCAGGCCTTGCCGCGCCCGCCTTGGCGCAGACCGGCGACAATACGGTCGAGATCGAGCGCGATATCTCCCAATCCGTCCGCCGCAATATCTCCAGCTTCCGGACGCTCGATTGGCGGCCCTATTTCAGCGACACCTCAAACGGCGCGATTCTGGTCGATATCACCTCTCGTGCGCTGCATTTTTGGAGCGCGGATCAAAGCACTTACCGGCTTTACCCAACGTCAGTTCCGATGACCGAAGATTTGACCCGCAGAGGCCGGACCGAGGTGGTGCGG
>JANQNZ010000183.1 GCA_028279315.1 Rhodophyticola sp.
GGGCAGGAGGCTCTCGGTAGGGAGGCCTTCGGCGAAGATCACCTGATGGCGGTCGAAAAGGAGGTGATGATAGGTGAGACCATCGGCAAAATCCTCCACGCGCTCGACCCCGGGCCACGCTAGGAGTTGCTTGGCTGGTGCAAGGATCTCATCCACCCCGAACATGCGTTGCGCGATGTTGGACGACAGCAGCATCCTGTGCTGCGGTGAGACGATGAGGTCTCGCTGCGGCAATCCATGGCCCAAGACGCCGCGGTTGAACCGGATCGGCCGCAGCTTTGGATGTGCGGACAGGGTTTCGCTTGCGACCTCGGTCTTCGAGGCCCATCGGATCGGCTGATACCCATCATCCAAGGTCCGCACCATCATGCCAGCCCGCAGGGCCTGGACGGGCAAGGCCCCGTCGCGGGTTTCAATCAATGTCCCGGCGGCGAAGCAGATCGCCATCATGCTGGTGTCATTGATATCGATATTGGCGGCGGCGGAGATGCCGGACATATGCGTGACCGAGACCACGCTGGTGATCTCGATATCGCCGAAGGTGTTTGCGTTGTCGAAAACCGCGTTGCCGAAGATCGACGGGATCAGGAACGTGTCGCCATTCGTCATCCGCGCGGCATAGATGACAACATTGCTGGCCAGCACATTTCCGGGGCCGTCATAAATGGTGACGCGGACATTGGCCAAAGTATCGAGCACGGTATCGACCTGACCCGCGCCCAGATCGTAACTCCATTCTGCGGCATCGGGGAAGATGGTGACGTTATCCTCGCGCATGGTGGGGCCATGCGATCCGGTATCGACGGTGATGTCGTTATTGTTCAGAAGGATGATGTTTTCTTTCTGAAAAACCTTCTGAATCTGGGCGACGGTGCTGGCAGTGGTGATCGGATCGCCCGCGTTCCCGGGGGCGGTGCTTGTCTCCCACTCGGCGGTTTGGCCGATATAGAACCCGTCGAGCCCTTTGTCTCCGGTCGACCCACTAAATACTGTCATCGATACATCGCCCAGACTGGTTCCGAGCCAGCCTTAGCTGAAACTTATGAATCCACTCTGTCTATTAAAGACGAAGATTGTGCAATTTATGGGGCATTTTAGCAGATTTTATCGTTATTGTTTCCATTCGGGCCGCAGGCCGACAGCCGGACTCTGATTGGTTTCCCCACGTTCTTTGCAGCCACATATGCCGCGCCGTTTATGGTATGGCGTTCGGATTTCGGGTTCGGGCCAGAGTTTTCTTAAAACTCTGACCCAAATCCTTCTGAAGGATTTGCCCCGTCAACGTCTCGCGTCAGGACACGTCCTTATAGGTCACCTCCGGCACATCACTCCCACCCTTCTCCCGCCGCATAATCAGCCGGTTGAGCGCGTTCACATAGGCCTTCACACTCGCCACCACCGTATCGGTATCCGCCGATTGGCCGGTGGCGATGCGTCCGTCCTCCTCAATGCGGACCGTCACCGTGGCCTGGGCATCCATGCCTTCGGTCACCGCGCTCACCTGATAAAGCTGCAACTGTGCGCTGTTGGGGTGGATGGCGTTCACCGCGTTGAAGGCCGCGTCCACCGGACCGTCGCCTTGGGCGGTTGATTGATGGTCCACATCGCCGACCCTGAGCGTCAGGTCCGCCGATTGCGGCGCTTCGGTGCCGCAGATCACGCGGAGGAACTTCACCTCCAGATGGTCCGAGGCATCGGGGGCGCCCGCATCGGTCACCAGGGCAATCAGATCGTCGTCGAACACCTCTTTCTTGCGGTCGGCCAGCGCCTTGTAACGCACGAAAAGGTCGTTCAGCTGGTTGTCGCCCAACTCATACCCGAGGTCTTTCAGTTTCGAGCGCAGCGCCGCGCGGCCCGAATGTTTGCCCATGACGATATTGGTCTCAGACAGGCCCACATCCTCGGGCCGCATGATCTCAAACGTCTCGGCGTTTTTCAGCATCCCGTCCTGGTGGATGCCGGACTCGTGGGCAAAGGCGTTTTTGCCGACAATCGCCTTGTTATACTGGACGTTGAAGCCCGAGACGGTGGCGACCCGGCGGGAGATATGCATGATCTTTGTGGCGTCCACGCCGGTGGTATAAGGCATGATGTCGTGGCGCACCTTCATCGCCATCACCACCTCTTCCAAAGCCGTGTTCCCGGCTCGCTCCCCCAAACCGTTGATCGTGCATTCGATCTGCCGGGCCCCGCCTGCGACCGCGGCCAGGGAATTGGCCGTCGCCATGCCCAGATCGTTGTGGCAATGGGTCGAAAACACCACCTCATCCGCCCCCGGCACCTCGGCAATCAACCGCCGGATCAGATCGGCGCTTTCGACCGGCGCGGTATAGCCCACAGTGTCGGGGATATTGATCGTGGTGGCCCCGGCCCTGATCGCGATTTCCACCACACGGGCCAGGTAATCCCATTCAGTCCGCGTCGCATCCATCGGCGACCATTGCACGTTGTCGCAAAGGTTTCGCGCATGGGTCACCGTGTCATGGATGCGCTCGGCCATCTCATCCTGGGTCAGATCAGGGATCGCCCGGTGCAGCGGTGAGGTGCCAATGAAGGTATGGATGCGGGGGCGTCCCGCGTGGCGCACGGCCTCCCAACAGCGGTCGATATCCTTGAAATTCGCGCGGGAGAGGCCGCAGATCACACTGTTCTGCGCGTTCTTCGCAATCTCCGAGACCGCGGCGAAATCCCCTTCGGAGGCAATCGGGAAACCGGCTTCGATGATATCGACGCCCATCTCATCGAGGAGGCCTGCAATCTCCAGCTTCTCCTCATGGCTCATCGTTGCGCCGGGGCTTTGTTCGCCATCGCGCAAAGTGGTGTCGAAAATCACCACGCGGTTTTTTTCGCTTGTCATTGATCTTTGTCCTTAGCCTGAAGTTTCGGTCCTTCGGCGCTGATCCTCCCCCCGAGCGGTCGCGCCGAAAGGCACGCTCAGAGGCGGCTAAGAAGGAGAAGACCACGCAGGGGACCATCCGCCGGAAGGGCGGTCAGGGTCGCGATATCAGGCTGCGTCGTCATGAGATTGGACAATACCCATCCAGAACCGCTTGAAAACCCCTTTTTGGGTCAGGTTGGTTGACGCGTCGGACGGCGCGGCTAACTGGCCAAAACATGGAACGGGCATTGGTGATTGGCGCCTCAGGTGGCATTGGCGCGGCAATGGTGGATTTGTTGCGGGCGCAGGGGCGGGAGGTTGTCGGCTTGTCCCGGTCCGCCAACGGGCTCGACCTGACCGATCCGGGCGCGGTTGCACGCGTCATGGGCGGGCTCCAAGGCTCATTCGACTTGGTCTTTCTGGCCTCAGGTGTCCTGGCGCCTCAGGGCGCACACCCGGAGAAATCCCTTTCCGCCATCAACGCGGCGGCAATGGCCGAGGTTTTTGCGGTCAATGCAATTGGCCCGGCTTTGATCCTGGCAGACCTGCCGCGCCTTCTTCCCCAAGATCGCCGTTCGGTTGTGGGCGTCTTGACGGCGCGCGTCGGCTCCATCGGCGATAACCAACTGGGTGGCTGGTATGCTTATCGCGCCTCCAAGGCCGCGGCGAACCAGATCACCCGGACAGCCGCTGTCGAACTTGGGCGGATTAGGAAAGAGGCGATTGCCGTCGCGCTTCATCCGGGCACCGTGGCCACGCCTTTCACCGCCGATTATCCTGGCCACAGGAAGGTGTCGCCAAAGACCGCCGCCACCAATCTGCTGGCCGTGATGGAGGGGCTGACGCCTGCGCAATCGGGTGGGTTCTTCGACTATTCCGGGGCGGAGCTGCCTTGGTGACGCGGCGAGTTCTGACCTTGGTGCAGTCCTTCTAGCGAAGCGGTTTCCGTGCTGAAGGGACCCACAGATCCACCGACATTGTAGTGACGGCTGATGTGGCGAATGACACCGAGTGCGGACCGAAATCGGCCTTGATGACGAAAGGCGATGCCCATGGCGCAGTTCACTCGGAAATGGGATAAGGTGGGCATGGATCGCTGGGCCGAGGCATTGGATGGCACGGGCGAGACCCTGGCGCGGTTGGACAAAGGTCTACGGCTGTGAACGCGGTTCTGAAATGGGCATTGGTGTTTTGGGTCGGTCTTGCTGGCCTGGCCCAGGCTGAGCGGATCGAAGCCTTCGGCGTCAGCGTTCTTGTTCCCGAGGGGTACGAGGCCGCCATCCATCCCGGCCGGATCGATCTGATTTTTCAGGAGCAACTGCGGGTCAGCCGCGATATCCGGCTGGGTATCTCAAACGGCGCACCGACATTTCCTCCGGGCCGTATCCAACTGCAAGACGATGTCTGGTTTGTGGTGACCGAGTCAGAGGGTGGCTCAGGCGGCGCACTTTATGCCTTGGTTGGCCAGCGCGAGGTGGGTGGTCGGGTTGTCCAGATCGAAGCACACATGCAATCGGAGTTTGGGGAGCCGGATTTTGCTTGGGCCTTTGAGGTGATCGGCAATGTGGCGCCGGTTGAGTAAGCGCGCTTCGCGACCATCGGTGACGGCCTTACATTGTCTCGACGACCCAGGCGGTAGGAGGCAGCGATGAGCGAGAACAAAACCCAAGCGACCGAGGCCGACGTGACGGCCTTCCTGGAGGCGGTGGAACATCCGACCAGGCGCGCCGACGCGCTCACTCTGGATCGGATGTTCCGCGATGTCACCGGCTGGCAACCCCGGATGTGGGGGCCAACCATCGTGGGCTATGGCCAATATCACTATCGCTATGAGAGCGGGCGCGAGGGCGATTTCCTTGCCACAGGCTTCTCACCCCGCAAGGCCAACCTGTCGCTTTACATCATGCCTGGATACACGGATTTTGAGGACATTCTTTCGCGGCTTGGCAAACACAAACGCGGTAAGGCCTGCCTGTATATCAACAAGCTGGCCGATGTTGATGAGGGCGTTCTGGCCGAGATTATCCGCGCCGGGATTGACGATTTGGCGACGCGCTGGCCGGTGGCGCCAAGCTGATCTGGCCAGCGGGGGGCTTTACCCCATCAATTGCCCGCTTTCCGGCACCCAATGAAACCCGTCGCCGCGTACCTCGACAAACCCGACCCCCGGGAACGGCATGTGATAGCCGATGGCCGGAATCCGGTCCGCCGCGATCATGCCCAGGACACGCCTCCGGCTTGCCGCCGCGGCCTCTTTGTCCATATCGAACCGTACCTCCCAATCGGGCCGGGCCAGCGACCAGACCGGGTGATTGGCCAGATCGGCGAAAAGCATCAGACGCTGGCCCGCGCTTTCCAGGTGATAGACCATATGGCCAGGCGTATGGCCAAACGCGGCAACACTGGTGATCCCCGGGGCGGCGTCGTCCCCATCCTCCAGAAACTGCATCTGCTCGGCGAAAGGCCGAACCTGGGCCTCAAACAGCTCATTCTCCGCGCCCGCCCAGGCGTCGAACTCCACACGTCCGGTTGCATAAACCGCGTTGGGGAAGGTGGCGACACCGTCGGTTGTCATGCCGCCGATATGGTCGGGATGCATATGGGTGACGATCACAAGATCGACCTGATCGGCGCTATAGCCTGCCGCCGTCAGCGCCGTTGTAATTCCGCCCCCGGGAAGCCCGGTGTCAAACAGGATCAGCGCATCACCCGTATTGACCACTGTCGGGAGGAACAGGATCCGCGCGGCCTCGGCTGACAGAAACGCCGCCTCGCTCACCTCGCGAAACGCCTCGGCGCTGACATTCATGCCAAAGATCGTCTGTGGATCGCTGACAGGGTTGGCCCCAACGAGCAGCGTGGTGACCTCGAATGCGCCCAGGGAAAACCGCTGGTACATCGGCTGTGCGGGTCCCAGCATGGGGGCCTCGGCCTGGGCGGCGGCTGGCAGAAGTGAGGCCGCGGGCAGGGCGGCGCTGGCGGCAAGGGTTTGGCGGCGGGTCAGGCGTGGCATGGTGATCGACTCCCTAGATTTCGGTGAACCCAAGGTAGCAAGCCTCCCGGATTCGCGCCGCCACGATTACGTGAGCGGGGTGCCCGTCATTCCCACCAGCGGTCGATCTCCGCGATATCGGCATCGGACCAGCCCAAGTGATGGGCCAGTTCATGCACATAGACATGAGCAATCAGCCGCCCCAAGGGCACGTCCCCCCGATCCGCCCATTCCTCCAAGATCGGGCGGCGGAAGAGCCAAATCGTGTCGGGCCCTTGGGGTTGATCCATCACCGACTTCTCGGTCAGCGGAATGCCGTCATAAAGCCCGGTTAACTCGTACGGGCTCTCCATCCCCATTTCGGCCAAGAGATCGTCGGATGCAAAATCCTCCACCCGCAGCACCACACCCCGCGCGGCTTCGCGATAGGCGTCGGGCAACGCTTCTTGCGCGGCCAAAGCCAACGCTTCGAAATTGGCAAGATCGGGTGGGGTCGCGTCTGTCCAATCCATCATGTCTGGCATATGGACAAAATCCCCCGCCTGTGAAAGAGCATCGGCCCGATCCGCCGCGAGAGGGACCCGCCCGATGACCACCACCCGATTTGCGCCGTCACCCACCGGTTACCTGCATGTGGGCAACCTGCGCACGGCGCTCTTCAACTATCTGATCGCCAAAAAGGCGGGTGGAACCTTTATCCTGCGCCTCGACGACACCGATCCGGAGCGCTCTCGCCCCGAATTCGCCGACGCGATCATGGAGGATATGGAGTGGCTTGGCCTCACCTGGGACCGAGTGGAGCGGCAATCGGACCGACTCGACCGCTATGCCGCCGCCGCAGATGATCTGCGCGCCAAGGGAAGGTTTTATGAAGCCTTCGAGACCCCGACTGAGTTGGACCTGAAACGCAAGAAACAGCTCAATATGGGTTTGCCACCGGTCTATGACCGCGCGGCGCTTGCCCTCTCTGACGATGAGAAAGCCAAGCTCCGCGCGGACCGCGGCCAAGGCGTCTGGCGCTTCAAGCTCGATCACGCGCGGATTGAGTGGACCGACGGCATCCTGGGCGATCTCTCGATCGATGCGGCCAGCGTCTCGGACCCGGTCTTGATCCGCCAGGACGGCCAGGTGCTCTACACACTCGCCTCCGTTGTCGACGATACCGAGATGGGGATCACCCATGTGGTGCGTGGCTCCGATCACGTCACCAACACCGCGACGCAAATCCAGATTATCGAGGCGCTTGGCGGCACCGTCCCCACCTTTGCGCACCATTCGCTTCTAACCGGCCCACAAGGCGAGGCGCTCTCAAAACGCCTCGGCACACTGGCGTTGCGGGACTTGCGTGAAAATGGCGTGGAACCGATGGCGCTCCTCTCCCATATGGCGCGGATTGGATCGTCACAGCCGGTGGAACTGGTGAGTTCGCTGGAGGAGTTGGCCGATGGCTTCGATCTCTCCCATTTCGGCTCGGCCCCCACGAAATTCGACGTAGACGACCTCTATCCGCTGACCGGGCGTTATCTCCACGGGTTGCCCTTGAGCGCCGTCGCCGAGGACGTCGCGGCCCTTGGCGTCCCCGATGATCTGGCTGAGCCCTTCTGGACCGTCGCCCGCGCCAATATCACGACGCGCGCCGATCTCGGCCCGTGGTGGGACCTGGTCCAAAACGGCGCCACGCCCTTGATCAATGACGAAGACCGCGCGTTTGTGGCTGAGGCCTTCGCGCTCCTCCCCGACCCGCCCTATTCGTCCGAGACCTGGGGGGGCTGGACCAATGCCGTGAAAGAGGCCACAGGCCGCAAAGGCCGCGCCCTCTTCATGCCGCTCCGCAAAGCCGTCACAGGCCGGGAGCGGGGGCCGGAGATGGCCGAACTGATGCCGCTCTTGCAGAAGAAACCGGGGCTGTAGACCGGGCCTTGGCCCGGTGGCGCCGCCGTTCGTCATCCCGGGCCAAGGCCCGGTCTACGCGGGTGTTCGCGGCCAGGGCATTGGCCAATCCCGCCCCAGCGTGGCCACGCTTCTCAGCCCTCGCTCACGATCTAGGCCCCGGCCCCTTCATCTTTCCCAAAATACGCCCGCCGGAGGCATGAAATTTCTTTCCTGACGGCATCATCCGTGCCACGGCTTAACCGATGGCACAGGCGCAAGCCAAATTTCTGACCGGAAACCTCTTCCGGCATATCACGGTGATGTCGCTCACCGCGTCACTTGGGTTGATGGCGGTGTTCCTGGTCGATTTTATCGACATGATCTTCATCTCCATGCTCGGCAAGGCAGAGCTTGCCGCCGCGGTTGGCTATGCCGGCGCGATCCTGTTCTTCACCACCTCTTTCGGGATCGGCATGGCAATCGCCGGTGGTGCGCTTGTCGCCCGCGCCCTTGGGGCGGGGGATGAGGACCTCGCCAAGAGACGGGCGACCAACACGATTCTTTTCGGCATTGTCTTCGGCGCGATCTTCAGCGCGGTGGTCTGGATCAATCTGCCGGGTCTGACCGCGCTGGTCGGGGCAAGTGGCGAGACCCAGACCCTCGCTGTCGATTACCTGCAAATCATCATCCCGACTTTGCCTTTCCTGCTTGTCGGCATGGTTGGCAGCGCAATCCTGCGCGCACATGGGGATGCGAACCGGGCGATGATGGCGACGATCTGGGGTGGGTTGGTAAATGCCATCCTTGACCCGATCCTGATCTTCGGCCTCGATCTGGAACTGACCGGTGCGGCGCTCGCCTCAGTCGCGGCCCGGCTCACCATTGCGGCCACGGCGATCATTCCGCTGATCCGCTATTATGGCGGTTTCACCCGGCCATCGCTCCCCGATATGCGGCTCGATTTCGCGCCCGTGATCACATTGGCCTTCCCCGCGATCCTGACCCAACTGGCGACGCCTATCGGCCAGGCTTATGTCACACGCGCCATGGCCGAATACGGGGAGGAGGCGGTCGCAGGCATGGCGATTGTGGCCCGGCTGACACCCGTGGCTTTCGGGGTGATCTTCGCACTTTCCGGTGCGGTCGGCCCGATCATCGGTCAGAATTTCGGCGCCAAAGACAGTGCGCGCGTCCGCATGGCTTATCGCGACGCAATGATCTTCACCGGCGTTGTGGTGCTCTTTGTCACTGGCGTCCTCTTCCTCCTCCGCAGCCCCATCGCAGCGCTTTTTCAGGCCGATGGGATCACGCAAGAACTGGTCTTCCTCTTCTGCGGCCCGCTGGCGCTGGCTTTCTTTTTCAACGGGATGATCTTTGTCTCGAATGCCGCCTTCAACAATCTCGGCCACCCCTATTACTCCACCTGGATCAATTGGGGCCGGCACACCGCGGGCACGATCCCCTTGGTGATCCTCTTCGGGGCTTGGTTCGGGGCCGCAGGCGTTCTGATTGGCCAAGCGGTTGGCGGGCTGATCTTTGGCCTGATCTCGCTCTGGCTCGCCATCCGCGTCATGGCCCGCACCGAGGCGCCAACCGACGCCGAGCCGTTCCAGCGTCAAGCGCGTCAGCTAACGTTGTTTCACCACCGCCGATAGCTGCGCCAGGCGCTCATCGACAAAATCCCGCTCCTCCCGCGTCAGCACCTGCGCGCGCGCATAAACCGGCTCAGTCCGGTCATCAAGGATCGGCGCGTCCCAGCCTTGGGTCGTCTCGAAAAACCCAATTGCGCCCGCCTCCCCAAACTCCCGCAGATAGCCTTGGATCACCGTGTCGAGATAGCTCAAGAGGATCGGGTGCTCTTCGGTTGCATCGGTGTCGTGCTCCGGCTTCGTGCGGTAAATCTGCACATCAGGCACGGTCCCATGTTCATGGGTGATCTCGGTGACCGGCAACCGGTGATAGGCCCATTCCCGTTCATCCAATGCCGTCCAATCAGCCCCTGGCACCGCTGCGATCAGCCCATCGATCTCCACCCCCGGCGCCTCGACCGCGGTCAGGAACGCCACTTTCCTCAACCGTGTCCGTTTCCAGGTCCGCGCCCAGCCCCGAACCCGCGCCCGCGCCGCCCGCGGAAAGTCATGTGTGGCGCGGTTCACCAAACTGCCATAGCCAAAGAAAAACGGGTCGGACATGGATCACAGTTGTGGTCTTGCATACACCGGCATGCAAGGCCCTTGCCGAATGCGGAATTCTGAGTATTTTCGAAACCGTTCATCCAGGGAGAAACCGGCCTCGGCCGGTGCCGAAGGAGCAACCGCCCCGGTAAACTCTCAGGCAACAGGGACCTGGATGGGCAAAGAAACTCTGGAGAGAGGCGCGGGGACGCGTCCGCCGAAGGAATAACGATCTCAGGCAAAAGGACAGAGGGGGCATCAGACGCCGCGCAGGTCGCGGCAGAAATGATGCCGGGCGCCTACCGCCCGGGAAACCGGGGAGCGCCATGGGTGATCTGAAACCGCTTCTGCTGAAAGCGCTGCATGGGGCACATGGCGCGAAACTCGTGCCCTTTGCCGGCTATGAGATGCCGGTGCAATATGCCGCTGGCGTGATGGCCGAACATCTCTGGTGCCGGGAGAAGGCGGGGCTGTTCGATGTCAGCCATATGGGCCAGGTGATCCTGCCCACTGATCAGGCCGAAGGGTTGGAGGCGTTGGTGCCGATTGATGTTCTGGGCCTCGCCCCTGGGCGCCAGCGCTATGGGCTGTTCACCAATGACGCGGGCGGTGTGTTGGACGATCTGATGATCGCCAAACGCGAAAGCGATCTGTTCCTCGTCGTGAATGCCGCCTGCAAAGACGCCGATATCGCCCATCTCTCGGCGCATCTGGCGGGCGTGGCACCGGTTGAGGACCGGGCGCTTCTGGCACTACAAGGGCCGCTCGCCGAGGCGGCGCTTTCGCGGCTTCTGCCCGATGCGGCCCAGATGCGGTTCATGGATGTGGCTGTGATGGGATGGGAGGGGGCAGCGCTTTGGCTCTCCCGCTCCGGCTATACCGGTGAGGATGGGTTTGAAGTCTCGGTGCCGAACGCCGTCGCTGAGGGTTTCGCAAGCGCGCTTCTAGAGATGGATGAGGTCGCCCCCATCGGCCTTGGCGCGCGGGACAGCCTGCGGCTTGAGGCAGGCCTGCCACTCTATGGCCAGGATCTTGGCCCTGACATCACAGTGATTGAGGCGGGGCTTGGCTGGGCGATTTCAAAAGCTCGCCGCGCCGACGGGCAGCGAGCGGGAGGTTTCCCGGGTGCAGACCCCATCTTGCATCAGATGGAGGCGGGCGCCCCGCGCCGCCGGGTGGGGCTGAGGCCCGAAGGCCGCGCACCGATGCGCGCTGGTGTTCCGCTCTTCGATGCGGCGGAAGGCGGCCAGCAGATCGGCACCGTCACCTCGGGCGGCTTTGGCCCCTCCGTTGGCGGCCCAATTGCCATGGGGTTGATTGACAGCGCCGTGCCGGACGGGGCCATGATCTATGGCGAGGTCAGGGGCAAACGGCTGCCCGCGCGCCAATCCGCGCTGCCGTTTCAGAAACAGACCTATAAGCGTTGAGACCTGAGAGGGGGACCAAGAGAGATGAAATACACCGAAGAGCATGAATGGCTGCGGGTCGAGGGCGAGTTTGTCGTCGTTGGCATCACCGAACACGCGGCCACCCAACTGGGCGATGTGGTCTTTGTCGAACTGCCCGATGAGGGCACTGAGGTCGCTAAGGATGACGAAATCGTGGTGATCGAAAGCGTCAAAGCGGCCTCTGACATCCTGGCGCCGCTCGACGGAGAGATTGCCGAGGTGAACAGCGCGCTTGCCGACAACCCAGGCCTAGTGAACGAAGACCCGATTGGGGAGGCCTGGTTCTTCAAGCTGAAAGCCGCCGATCTTGGACCGATGGACGAGATGATGGATGAGGCCGCCTATAAGGACTTCATCGGAGAGTAAGCGCGGGAAGGAGATTTCGCCCATGACCTGGACGCCCACCGATTACGACCCCACCGATTTCGGCAATCGCCGCCATATCGGCCCCTCGCCCGCCGAGATGACTGAGATGTTGGGCGCGGTGGGCGCGGACAGCCTCGACGATCTGATTGACCAGACGCTCCCAAGCTCAATCCGGCAAGATGAGCCCTTGGAGTGGCCCGCGCTGTCTGAGGCGGAGCTGATCGACCGGATGCGGGCCATCGCGGCGAAAAACAAGGTCATGGTCTCAATGATGGGCCAGGGATACTACAACACCCACACGCCCCCCGCGATCCAGCGGAACGTCTTGGAAAACCCCGCCTGGTACACCGCCTACACGCCTTATCAGCCCGAGATCGCTCAAGGCCGGTTAGAGGCGCTTTTGAACTTCCAGACCATGGTGGCCGATCTGACGGGGCTGGAGATTGCCAATGCCTCGCTGCTGGATGAGGCCACGGCCTGCGCTGAGGCGATGGTTATGGCTGAGCGGGTGGCGAAATCGAAAGCCACCGCGTTTTTCATCGATGAAAACTGCCACCCGCAAAACATCGCGGTGATGGAAACCCGGGCCGAGCCCTTGGGGATCGAGATCATCATCGGCGCACCCGAGACCCTGGAAGCCGATAAGGTCTTCGGCGCGATCTTCCAATATCCGGGCACCTTCGGCGGCCTTTCCGACCCGTCTGCCCAAATCGCGGCGCTCCATGAGGCCAAGGCGATTGGTATTGTCTGCACCGACCTTCTGGCGCTGACGCTGGTGAAGGAACCGGGCGCGATGGGCGCCGATATCGCCGTGGGCTCCGCGCAGCGGTTTGGGGTGCCTCTGGGATATGGCGGGCCCCACGCGGCCTTCATCTCCTGTGCCGATGCCTATAAGCGCGCGCTCCCTGGGCGGTTGGTGGGGGTTAGCGTCGATTCCCATGGGCACAAGGCCTATCGCCTCTCCCTGCAAACGCGGGAACAGCATATCCGGCGCGAAAAGGCGACCTCCAATGTCTGCACCGCGCAGGCGCTTCTTGCGGTGATGGCGAGTTTCTATGCCGTCTTCCATGGGCCGCTTGGTCTGAAAGCGATTGCAGAGCGGGTGCATCTCCATGCCGTCCGGCTGGCGACCTCCCTCCGCACTGGCGGTTATGTGGCCGAGGCGGACGCGTTCTTCGACACCATCACCGTGCATGTGGGCGCCAAGCAAAGCCGGATCATGGCCGCCGCCGTGGCGCGCGGGATCAACCTGCGCGATGTGGGCAGCGACCGGATCGGGATTTCGGTGGATGAGGTCACAACCGAAGCGCATCTGGAGGCCGTCTGCCGCGCCTTTGGTGTACTTTTCGCCGGGCCGCAGACGCTCCCCGCAATCCCCGATGAGTTGCTCAGAACCTCTGACTACCTCACCCATCCGATCTTCCACATGAACCGCGCGGAATCAGAGATGATGCGCTATATGCGGCGGCTCTCGGACCGCGATCTGGCGCTGGATCGCGCGATGATCCCGCTCGGCTCCTGCACCATGAAGCTGAACGCGGCGGTGGAGATGATGCCGATCACCTGGCCTGAATTCGGGGGCCTGCATCCCTTCGCGCCTGCCGATCAGGCCGAAGGCTATGCCGAGATGCTGGAGGACCTCGCCGCCAAGCTCTGCGAGATCACCGGCTATGACGCGATGTCGATGCAGCCCAATTCGGGCGCGCAGGGCGAATATGCCGGGCTTCTGACCATCGCCGCCTATCACCGGGCCAATGGCGAAGGGCATCGCGATATCTGTCTGATCCCGGTCTCCGCCCATGGCACCAACCCCGCCTCGGCCCAGATGGCGGGCATGAAGGTGGTGGTGGTGAAGGCCGCCGAGAATGGCGATATCGATGTGGCTGATTTCCGTGAGAAGGCTGAAGCCGCGGGCGACAACCTCGCGGCGTGCATGATCACCTATCCCTCGACCCATGGGGTGTTTGAGAAGACGGTGCGGGAGGTCTGTGAGATCACCCATGACCATGGCGGGCAAGTCTATCTCGACGGCGCCAATCTGAACGCGATGGTGGGCCTGTCGAAACCAGGCGATGTGGGCGCCGATGTCAGCCACCTGAACCTGCACAAGACCTTCTGCATCCCCCATGGCGGCGGCGGCCCCGGCATGGGGCCAATTGGCGTGAAGGCCCATCTGGCACCGCATCTGCCGGGGCATCCTGAGACGGGCGGCGTGGAAGGCCCGGTGTCGGGCGCGCCTTATGGCTCGGCCTCGATCCTGCCGATCTCTTACGCCTATATCCATCTGATGGGGGGCGAGGGGATCACCCAGGCAACCAAGGTTGCGATTTTAAACGCCAACTACATCGCGGCCCGTCTGAAAGACGCCTACCCGGTGCTTTTCAAAGGCAAAGGGGATCATGTGGCCCATGAATGCATCCTTGATACCCGCGCCTTCGCGGAGGCCGGGATCACCGTGGACGACATCGCCAAACGCTTGATGGATAACGGATTTCACGCCCCCACCATGAGCTGGCCCGTGGCTGGCACGCTGATGGTGGAGCCAACCGAAAGCGAAACCAAAGCCGAGATCGACCGGTTCTGCGACGCGATGCTGTCGATCCGGGCCGAGATCGCGGATGTGGAGGCTGGCAAGATCGCGGCGGAAGACAGCCCGCTTCACCATGCGCCGCATACGGTTGAGGATTTGGTCAGCGACTGGGACCGGGCCTATTCCCGGGAGCAGGGATGCTTCCCCGCGGGCGCCTTCCGCGTGGACAAGTACTGGCCGCCGGTCAACCGGGTCGATAATGCCTGGGGTGACCGGCATCTGGTCTGCACTTGCCCGCCCTTGGAGGATTATCAGGAGGCGGCCGAGTAAGGCCCTTCGCGCTAAACGCGAAGGGCTGCTGGCACGGGGCCTCACCGCCGCCGCCCGAACCGGGCATAAAGCCCGTCCAGCGTGTAGTTTTTATCGACCGGCCCATGTTCTTCGGGAAAAAAATTCGGGTCCGAGGGCAGGCAATCCCGCCCGCAGACCTGATGGATATGGCCAGTTTGGCCGTTCACGAACCAGAGCCGCCCGCCAGGCGTCGACACCCAGCCATTGATGTTCTGGCTCATATCTCCCTCAACATCGGTGATCGACGGCACCTCCCCATCATAGCCCTCGGCCCAGGCCGCATGGGTGTGCCAGGAGGCGATGACCTGCACGCCGGGCGGCACCGGGAGCGACGCGCAACTGGCAAATGTGCCCCAGCTGACCTTGGTGCTTTCCAACTCCCCCGAAGGCCTACGCACGACATAGCCGCAGACCTCACGGTTGAACTCGATCGAGAGCGGGTTCATCCCCCTAAGCAGCGCCGTCACAAACTCCGTTTCTTCGGCGTTCTGCGCCTGCGCAAAAGGCGCGGTTGAAAGCGCGATGATCAGGGCGAGGCCGACACGCATCCGGGGGGCTCCTTTCCAGGTGAGGTTTGGGCCAAGATACCCGATCCCTGGCGTTTCGCTAGGGTCTGGCCCTGGACGCCCACGGGCGCGGTCCTAACTCCAGCACTCAAGTATGTAAGTGTGAGGGAGGCCCATGTCTCGCCAAGATTGGATTAATGACGCCGCAGTGGAGAAGGTTGAGTTGGATGGAGCCCTTGCCCGGCGGCGCTGGATGAGGTTCGGGGAATGGGCACAACTATTTGTTCTCTGCGGCTTGCCGATTTGCGGTTGTATTTTGGTCCTTGAGTTGCGCGGGATCATCTAAGCCGCGCGGTCCCCAGGGATCACACGCCTTATCAGAAGGCTCAGCGTTGTGGCGGTGAAAAGCGCCGTCCCGATCCAGCCCCAATACCACATCTGCCCGGCAAACACGTCCTCGGCATAGGACACCGCAAACCGGGCTTTGCCGAGGCTTGCGAGGCCGAAGGCCCCAACGGCCAGGACCAGCGAAGCAATCGAAGGGGTCCATGACGGGCGCTTTGCCGCGAACCAAGCGAGGACCACACCTATGGGAACCCCAATCCAAGCGATCTGGACCGCCCACCAGGGATGCGCGCCAAGCCGCTCCGTCAGCCCGAGATGAGCAGCGGCCAGCACAATCGCCGCCGCTGCCCCCGCAGCGATAAGAAAGCGCGTCATTGATTGGCCCCGTCTGTGAGGCGATGAGGGACTGGCGTCGCCCGCAAGATCGCGATGGTGGATATGGGGTCAAGCAGAGGTGAACGGGTTCGCATAGGCTCGGCTCCTTTCACCTCTGAAGATGAGACACCGGGAGGGCCAAGTCTGCCTCTGTTTCGTGAATGTCGCGCGGATGTGACGGGTCGTGCGACTTTGGCACCTACGAGGATCATCGAGCCGGTCGCCGGGTATGCCTTGCCGATGGGGCGCAATCCGTTCGGGTTAAAGGCTGGCCCAATCCGTGAACCGGAAACTCTTGGGCGGGCGGTGGCCGGGAATGGGTGCTTCGACCGGTTTTGCGGTGGGGCGGGGGCGGGTCATGTCAGGTCCTCCTTCATCCATATTCCCTTATGGGTCGGAGGCGGCGGCGCCGGGGTTCAATCAAGGGCGTCCCCGATCTGGTTCCCTCAGATACAAAACGGGCGCGGCCTATATGGCGCGCGCCCGTTTGAATTCTATCGCGATGTGTCGCGCGTGCTCAGAGCGGCTTGATATTGACGGCGCTTTCACGCCCGTCACGTCCGGCTTCCAGCTCGTAGCTGACTTTCTGGTCATCGGCGAGGCCGGTCAGGCCTGAGCGCTCAACGCCCGAGATATGAACAAACACGTCCTTGCCGCCTTCTTCAGGCGCGATAAAGCCATAGCCTTTGGTGGCGTTGAACCATTTCACGGTGCCATTGGGCATGCGTGGGTCTCCTTAGTTTGGTCCGCCCGCGGGAGTGCGGCGGCGTGGCGTCAGTCAGGTAGCAGATCGAGGCTGACGTCCCGGAAAGAGGAGACAGGGGTCGAGATGCGGTAACGGTCGCGGGAAGGGGTATGGGCGAGGTTGGCCGCGATAGCAAGGGATTTGGCATTTGTTAACCATGACGGCGGTAGGTTGCGGATATGCCAAAGTACTGCCGTCCATCCGCCCCTGGCCTGCCGATCTTCTTCACTGTCTGTCTTTCTGAGCGGGGTTCGACCGCCTTGATCGACCACCTCGATATTCTGCGAGAGGCCGTCTGCGTCACGATGCGGGACCGGCCATTCGAGATCTTGGCCTGGGTGGTTCTGCCCGACCACATGCACGCGGTGTGGCGGCTGCCAGTGGACGACCCGAATTACGCGCAGCGGTGGGGGCGGATCAAGGCGCGGTTCAGCCGCGATGCGCGCCGCAAGGGGCTGGTCGCGCCCTGTGACACCGTGGGTGGGGACGGCGGGACAAGTCCCGCCCTACCGAGGCGGCACAGTTCTATGCGTAGGGCGGGACTTGTCCCGCCGCATGGGCCTCCCCGAAAGGGCGAAACCGGCATCTGGCAACGCCGATTCTGGGAGCATCATTGCCGCGACGCGCACGATGTGGCGATGCATGTAAACTACTGCCTCATGAACCCAGTGAAACATGGGCTTGTGGAGAAACCGACGGATTGGGCGGCCTCGTCCATCCACCGGGGTATCCGGTTAGGGCGCTTGCCTGCGGGCTGGAGCGGTGAGCATCTAACGGGAAAGTTCGGAGAAGCCGCGTAGGGCGGGACTTGTCCCGCCAGTCCTCCAGGGCGCGGTCCGGGACGTCGTGCATTCCGGTCCGTCGCCGCCACCTCACCTTACAAACTTCTTATACTTCACCCGCTTCGGCTCCAGCGCATCCGGCCCCAGCCGCCGCTTCTTATCCTCTTCGTAATCCTCGAAATTCCCCTCAAACCACTCCACATGGGCCTCCCCCTCAAAGGCCAGGATATGTGTACACAACCGGTCCAGGAAAAACCGGTCGTGGCTGATGATCACCGCGCAGCCCGCGAAATTCTCCAGCGCGTCTTCCAACGCCCGCAGTGTCTCCACGTCCAAATCATTGGTTGGCTCGTCGAGCAGCAGCACATTACCGCCAGATTTCAACAGCTTGGCCATATGCACCCGGTTCCGCTCCCCGCCTGAGAGCAGCCCCACCTTCTTCTGCTGATCGCCACCTTTGAAGTTAAAAGCGGAACAATAGGCACGGGAGTTCATTTGGGCATCGCCAAGCTCAATGATCTCTGCCCCGCCAGAGATCTCCTCCCACACGGTCTTATCGCCTTCCAGCGCATCGCGGGACTGGTCGACATAAGACAGTTCAACCGTATCGCCGTAGTCCACCGCCCCATCATCGGGGCCTTCCAGGCCCGTCAGCATCCGGAAAAGGGTCGATTTGCCTGCGCCGTTTGGCCCGATCACACCCACAATCCCGCCGGGTGGGAGGGAGAAATCGAGCCCTTCGATCAACTGTTTGTCGCCGTAGTGCTTGGCAAGCCCCGTCACCTCGATCACCTTAGACCCAAGCCGCGGCCCGTTGGGGATCACGATCTGGGCGCGGCCGACCTTCTCGCGTTCAGATTGCCCGGCCAGTTCCTCATAGGCGTTGATCCGCGCCTTCTGCTTGGCCTGACGCGCTTTGGCGCCTGCGCGGATCCACTCCAACTCGCGCTCCAGCGTCTTCTGGCGAGACTTATCCTCACGCGCCTCTTGCTCCAGCCGTTTGGCTTTCTGCTCCAGCCAGGCGGAGTAATTGCCCTCATACGGAATGCCCCGCCCGCGGTCCAATTCCAGGATCCAGCCGGTGATGTCGTCCAGGAAATACCGGTCATGGGTGACGATCAGGCAGGTGCCTTTGTAATCGATCAGATGCTGTTGCAGCCAGGCAATGGTCTCGGCGTCCAGATGGTTCGTCGGTTCATCCAAAAGCAGCATGTCGGGCGCTTCCAGCAGCAATTTGCACAGCGCCACGCGCCGCCGTTCGCCCCCGGACAGCGTCGCAACCTCGGCCTCATCGGGCGGACAGCGCAGCGCTTCCATCGCTACATCGATCTGGCTGTCGAGATCCCAAAGGTTGTTGGAGTCGATCTCATCCTGCAACTGCGCCATCTCATCGGCGGTCTCATCGGAATAGTTCATCGCCAGCTCATTGAACCGGTCGAGTTTGGCTTTCTTCTCGGCCACGCCCAGCATCACGTTGTCGCGGACGTTCAAGCTTTCGTCCAATTCCGGCTCTTGCGGCAGATAGCCAACTTTGGCGCCCTCGGCGGCCCAGGCCTCACCGGTGAAATCTTTGTCGATCCCGGCCATGATCCGCATCAGCGTGGACTTGCCTGCGCCGTTCACGCCCACAACCCCGATCTTCACCCCAGGCAGGAAGCTCAACCGGATATTCTCAAAGCATTTCTTGCCGCCCGGATAGGTCTTGGAGACGCCATCCATGTGATAGACATATTGATAGCTGGCCATGTCGCGCCCTTTGGTTCGGGAAAGGATTGGTTTCGACGTTCTTTACGCAAGCGCGCGACCAGGGGCAATCGGCGGATCGCGGGGGCATTTCGGCAACGGGTATCCGCCGTCGGGTGACCCTTCCTGTCATCAGCTGTTGCCACCTAGGGCCTGGGCGTTTATGCCAGCGCCACCAACCACCCATGCGAATCCAAAGGAGTGCCGCATGACACCGATCTACACTCAAAGCCTTATTGGCGCCCGTGGGGTGCACCGCTGACGCGCGGCTATTGAGCAGAGATCACCTGTTCGAAGGCCGCCTCATGCGCGGCCTTTTTCATGTCCAGCTCCGTTCATGAGGCGGCTTTCCATCTGAAAATGGAGAGCGATATGCCAGAGAAAATCACCAATTCCTTAACCGTGACCTTGGCGGCGCGTTTGGCGCGCTACCTGCGTCCGCGGCCCGAAAAGCCGGTGCGGGAGCACGTCCCCCATGTGGATGTGCCCGAGTATCTGCGCAGCGATATCGGGCTGACGCCCCAGGTCAGGCGGCGCACGGTCGATCCGCCCAAGATCGACCCTTACAAACTGTTGCTGTAGGGGGATGCGCCAAAGGTGGGGTTGGTCAAAGGGCCGGCCCCACCCGACACCCGCGCACAGTGCTAGGCGCTCCGCCGCAAAGTGTCGCCCTCAGACGGGATTGTGATCGGATCCCCGCGTTCGATCATCTCGATCAGCGCCGCCCGGTCCATGGGGCGCGCAATGCCGAACCCTTGCAGCCGGTAACATCCATGGAGCGTCAGGAACTCCGCCTGCTCAGCGGTCTCGATCCCTTCCGCCAAAGATTGGATGCCCAGATCGTCGCAAAGCGACAGGATCGCCGTGACGATGATCCGGGCGCTGCTGTCATGAACCACATTGGCCACCAGGCTCCGGTCAAGCTTGATCCCGGTGATGTCGAGCTGTCCCAGATGCGCCAAACCGGCATAGCCGACGCCAAAATCATCCAGATAGACCGGGTGGCCGCGCTGCCGCAATTCGCTGATCCGTGCGGCGGCGACGCTGTCGGTGGTGTAGGCGCCGAAGAAGGTGGTCTCTAACACCTCCGCCACCAGCTTGTCGGGTCGAAGCGCGCTGTCTCTGGCTTCCTGTTCGAGACGTTGGATGAAATCGGGATGGGCCAGCGCCTCGGACGAGGTGTTGAAGGCCCCGCGAATTCGGTGCCCCCGGTCACAGAGTTCCGCCGCAAGGGACGCGGTGGCTCGGATCGCCGCGAAATCCACATCGGCCATGCGATTGAGCCGCGCGGCGAAGCCCAGGAACCGGTCGGGCGGCAGGACAGTCCCATCGGCCCGGTGCCAGCGCGCCAAAGTCTCGAAAGAGCGGATTTGCCCGGTCCGCGCGTCCAACACCGGCTGATAGGCGAAGCTGAGCTGATCGGCGTCGAGCGCGGCAACAAACTCCTCCATCAGCGCTTTTTCCGTCATCTGTCTGGCGTGGAGGTCCGCATCATATCGGGCGATGCCAGGCGCGCCGGGGGTCTTGGCCTCATAAAGCGCGAAATCGGCAGAGCGGATCAGGTCTTCGGCGGTCTGCACGCTTTCATCATTCAGCGCGATGCCGATCGAGGCGTCGCAGGTCAGCATCGTATCCTGCCATTCAACCGGCTGCCGTATCTCATCAAGAACCGCGTCGGCGATAAATTGCAGGGTCTTGAAGTCGGTCACGCCCGGGCAGGCCATGACAAATTCGTCGCCACCCATCCGGCAAGAGAGATCGCCGTCACGACTGACGGAGCGGATCGCATCAGCCACATGGCGCAAAAGCGCGTCCCCGGCGGCATGGCCCTGGCTGTCATTGACCGCTTTGAAGTGATTGAGATCAACATAGAGAAGGCCAACGCTCCGCGCGACGGGATCGTCCTGCCGCAGAACCGCATCGGTTGCGGTCAAGAACGCACTTCGGTTGGCAAGCCCGGTCAGCGCGTCATGATGGGCCGTGCGGTCAAGGTCGGCGCGGGTGCGCTCCAACTCCAACTCGCGCATCACTTGTTGCGTGACATCGCGCGAGACCAGGATGACCCGCTGGACGCCGGGGCGTGGCTCCACCACCGCCTGGCTGAATTCATGCCAAAACCGCTCCCCATTTTTGCGGATATTGGGATGGCGGTGCAGTTCCTTAAAGGTGATATCGTCGGGGTCGAAGGTGAAGGCCTGCACCTCTTCGGCGCTTGGCTTGATCTCTGGCGGAAAGCAGAATTCCTGCGGTTTGCGCCCGATGATCTCGTCCAGGTCCCAGCCCATGATCCGGCAATAGGCGGGGTTGGCCCAGATGATATGGGCCTCCATGTCCTGATAGACGAGACCGTCATTGGCGTTCTCGGCGACGGCGCGCAGGATGGCCTCTTGCTCGGTCGCGTTTTCGAGGGCGCGCCGCGCTTGATCCAGCGCCGCGTGGTCGCGCGCGTTGCTCCGGCGTTTGACCGTGGTGAAGAGCAGGATCAGGACCAGCAGAAGGCCAAAGAGAAGCTCAAGCTCCAGCCAGGATGCGCTCGACAAGAATTCCGTCGCCCTCTGGCCCGGCAAAATACCAGAAAATACAACACCTTGCCCTATCATCGCGTCCCAACACCGCCCAAAACCATGGTCTGCAGACGCTAGAGGGGCCGGGCCAAGGGCAGGTTAACCCCCTGGTCAGACGCCGCGGATATCTGTCGCCGATTTGCTTCAAATGCGGCGCTATGCGGCAGATGATGGGTGGCGAGCGGTGGATTGACAGTTCTGGGCCCGCACCCCATCAAAGCCTGCGCATCCATGAGGGCCCATGCGATACCAGTTGCCTTATGCTGCTCCGGGCCAGACAATCGGCCTCTTTGGGGGGTCATTTGATCCGCCCCATGCTGGCCATCTGCATGTCACCCGAGAGGCGCTGAAACGGTTCCAACTGGACCGGATTTGGTGGCTTGTGTCGCCAGGCAATCCCCTGAAGGCGGATGGGCCTGCTGAGTTGTCGCGGCGCATGGCGGCGGCGCGCGCCCTGGTGCGGCATCCGCAAGTTGAGGTCAGCGATCTCGAGGCTCAACTTGGGACGCGCTATACCGGTGAGACGCTGGAACGGCTCTTTGCACTTTACCCCGGCGTCCGCTTTGTCTGGCTGATGGGGGCCGATAATCTGGCGCAGTTCCACCAATGGCAGCGCTGGGATTGGATCATGCGGAATGTGCCCATGGGCGTACTCGCCCGCCCCGGACAGCGGATTTCCGCGCGCACCTCGAAAGCTGCACAGGTCTTTCGCGCGTTCAAACTGCCCGCGGCGGCGGCGGGGCGCTTGGCTGTCTCTGATCCGCCTGCCTGGTGTTTTCTGAATGTCCCGATGGTTGATATCTCATCGAGCGAGATCCGCGCGAAAGGGGATTGGACGCGGTAGGCCGGACTAGGTGCATTTGAGATCGGGACGCTAGCCCGACCCCAAGCGCAACATGGAGCCGGGCATCGACAGGCCGAGGGCTGGCGATCCTCGGCCTGATCGGATGCGCTTTATGGCAGCCAAACCCCTCCTCGCTCCGATTTCTGCACCAGGCCTCAACCAATCGCCAGACCGCCGGGGCGGCCCCTCTCGGCAGGTTTTCTTCGAAAACCGCCTGCCGGCAACGTGTCGATGCCCGGCGCCTTCGGCGCGTTATTCGGGCAGGGGACGTAGAAAGCTGGGTGTTCGGTGGCGCTTGGCGCCTGATGAGTTTTTCGTGACCCCGGAAAGACTTGAGCCGCGCCGGGCACTGAGGTTTAGTTGCTTGGCACAACAGGGTGTTTTGATGGTTTCCAGGCGCGTTTTCTTAGGCGGAGCACTGGCCGGATTGGCGCAGCCGGGCTGGGCCATGCCACCGGAGGTGTCGCTGCGGCCCCTGGTCCGGCCCGCAGGTCTGGGCGCGCGCGCCTTCCCCTCCGGCGCCGATCTAGTTGCTGAGGCCGCACTTGGGGGCCGCGTCACCTATGCTGTGGCCGATGCGCGGACCGGTCAGATGTTGGAGGTCGAAAGCCCGCTTCTGGGCCTACCGCCCGCCAGTGTCGCCAAAGCGATCACCTGCGCCTATGGGCTTGACCGGCTTGGACCGGGCTATCGGTTCCGGACGCAAGTGGTCTCGGACGGTGTGCTGCAAAACGGGCGGCTTGACGGCGACCTGTGGCTTGTGGGCGGCGGCGATCCGCTGTTTGGCACCGATCAACTCAGCCGCCTGGCCATCGATCTGCGGGAGCGGGGCATCCGTGAGGTCACCGGCCGTCTGATGCTCGCCACCGGCGCGCTGCCCTATATCCGAGAGATCGACCCCGACCAGCCGCCCCATGTCGGCTATAACCCCTCGGTTTCCGGCCTCAATCTCAACTTCAACCGGGTGCATTTCGAATGGGTCCGCGAAAGCGGCGACTTCACGGTGCGGATGGATGCCCGGTCCGAAACGTTACGCCCACCGGTCCAGCGGATGCGGATGCGGATCGCTGATCGGGAGGGGCCGGTTTACACCTATGAGGAACGCGACGGGCGCGAAAACTGGACCGTGGCGCGCGGCGCGCTTGGCAATGGCGGCAGCCGGTGGTTGCCGGTCCGCCAGCCGCATCTTTATGCGGGGGAGGTGTTTCAGGTTCTGGCCCGGTCGAACGGGATTGTGCTGGAGGGCCCCGGCGTGGGCCAAACCGCGCCTGCCGCAGCGACCGTCTATGCCGAGCATGTCAGTGAACCCTTGGAAGACATCCTGCGCGGCATGATGCGCTGGTCGACAAACATCACCGCCGAAGCCGTAGGGTTGACGGCCAGCAAGGCGGGCGGTTCCGTGCCTCGAACCCTCGCGGCCTCGGCAGGTGACATGAACACCTGGATGCGCCCGCGGCTCGGCGCGCGCCGCGCGGCCTTTGTCGATCATTCCGGATTGGGAGAGGAAAGCCGTGTCTCTGCCCAGGATATGGTGCGCGCGCTTGTGTCCGCGGGCGCCGATGGTGCGCTCCGTCGCTTGATGCGGACAATCCCCATGCGGAATGAAGACGGGGGCATTGTTCCCGATCACCCGATTGAGATCGTGGCAAAGACCGGCACGCTCAATTTCGTAAGCTCCCTGGCAGGCTATGCCCGCGCGCCCTCAGGTCGCGACTTGGCCTTTGCGATCTTCTGCGCCGATCTCGACCGCCGCGCGGGGCTCGCCGACCCGCAGATGGAGCGCCCCAATGGCGGGCGCAGCTATGCGCGCCGTGCCCGTCGTTTGCAGCAAGCGCTGGTGGAGCGGTGGGCTGGCGTCTATGGGGCGGATCAGGCGGGATAAGCGCCGCGGAGCGTCTGCAAGCCGCGGTCGATCAAGATGTCATCGGGCAGTCCGGCCAGCTCCAGCGCTGGCGGGCCGCCGTTGAAGGCCATGAGCACCGGCACATCCAGGATCGCGGCCAGATTGAGCCATTGGTTGAACTGGCCGCGCGGCAAGCCGGTTTCGGGCGTCAGAATCCAATTGGCGTCGGTGTCCCAGAAGACCTCATCGAATTGCAGATAAAGCTTATCAAGCGTGCCCATGCCAAGCCGCGCAATGGCGGTCCGTTTCGCCTCGGGCAACTCCGGATCAAACCGCAGCGTTCCGGCCTTTAGAACCCCAAGCGGCACGGTGACGAGAACGGCGTCAAACGTCTCCTCCTCGCCGCCAAGGTCCAGGGTCACGCCGGTCTGGCTGTGACGGACGGCGCGAACGGTGGTCGACAGACGGGTGGAGTAAGCCCCCTGGAGCCCCCGCAAGACCTGATCATAGCCGCCGGGCAGGACCACATCAGCGCCATCGTAATCTTCGACAAACACATAAGCGCTGGCATTGACCTGGCTGAAATCGGCGCCGGCGTTGTGTTGAACCGAGATGACATTATCCATCCAAGACGGCAGGTCTCTCTCGGCGATCTCGCGCCCGTCACGCCCACGCGCAATCGCGGTTTCAAAGGTCTCGACACGGGGCAGGGTCAGCCCATCGGCCAGGCGCGTCAGCGGGTTCCCATCAGTCCCATGGATCCAGCTTGCCGCGAGATCGAGCGGCAAACCGAGGCTCCGATCCGTCCAAAGCCGTCCGCCGATCCGGTCTCGCGCCTCAAAGACGGTGACCTCGCGCCCCGCCTCGGTCAGCCTCTGCGCGGCGACCAAACCGGCAATGCCAGCGCCGATGATGGCCACGCGCGTGGCATCGGTTTCGCTGATCTGGTCGGCAGCGACACCACCGGACTCGTACGCGGCATGGACCGTCGCCGCCCGGGGTGCAAAAGCCGCTTCGCCCGCAAAGAACAGGCTGCCGCCCACCGGTGCCGCCAGGCTCGCGTGATCCCGCCTGCGCGACCCCCGCGCGACATAAGAATAAGAGCCGAAGCTATAGGGATCGCGGCTCCAATTCGTTCGCAGATACCCCCTCAGCGCGGCAGGCGTTGCGCTGGCGCCGCCCCAAGGCAGAAAGCTCGAGAGCAATCCGCCGCTGATGATGCCAAACGATGTGCGCCGATCCATACCCCTCACCCTAACGGCGTCACCGCCGCCACCTTTACCGCACCCTACCGCATTTGATGCGGTTTCCGTTAAAGCACCATATGCCGCGCCCGTGCGCCGCGTTCGATCGCCGCCGCATGCAAACGGTCGATATCGAACTGATACCGGATTTCCATCAGGAATTGCAGCTCGGTCTGGCGCAGCATCCCGTCCGCCGCAGCAACCTCACAGGCCAGCGCATAGGCCGTCTCATAAAGCCGCTCGGGCAACGCCTCCTTGATCAGCCCGAACAGTGCATCGATCCCGTCTTCGTCTTCGAAGAGCTCAAACACCGTCTGCGAGACGGTCTTCATCCGGTCGGTGTCATAGCCCGCGAAGACCGGCAGGTGATTGACCTGCTCTTGCATCGACAGAAGTTCCGCCGTGCGGATGTTCTCATCCGACACCGAGATGGCGACCATGATCGCAACCAGCGCGTCCTGCGCGGAAAGGGACATCTGATCGGTCACCGGGGGGCCTCCTTCTTCGGGTCGGGTTTGAGGTGGGAATTTATTGACCCCGGCGGGCCGCCGCAATAGGTGCGGGGCGGCGCGCGGCGTGGTGCCGCGTGTGACCCTAGGAAATGGATGACGACGATGTCGGATCTGCGTGACGTTGCGATAAGCTCGAAAGCCTGGCCTTTTGAAGAGGCGCGGCGGCTTGTGAAACGTTACCAGAAGACGCCGCCCGAAAAGGGGTATGTCCTCTTCGAGACCGGCTATGGCCCCTCGGGCCTGCCCCATATCGGCACCTTTGGCGAGGTCGCGCGCACCACCATGGTGCGCCGGGCCTTTGAGGTGATCTCAGACATCCCCACCCGGCTGATCTGTTTTTCTGACGATATGGATGGGCTGAGGAAAGTGCCGGGGAATATCCCGAACCAAGAGCAGATGGCTGAGGACCTGCATCTGCCCCTGACCCGCGTCCGCGACCCGTTTGGCACCCATGAGAGCTTCGGCGCCCATAACAACGCGCGGTTAAACGCGTTTCTGGACAGTTTCGGGTTCGAGTATGAGTTCATCTCCTCCACCGACTATTACCGCGCCGGTCGGTTTGATGAGATGCTGCTGACCGCGTTGGAGCGTTTCGACAAAATCCTCGACATCATGCTGCCGACATTGGGGGAGGAGCGCCGCGCGACCTATTCCCCCTTCCTGCCGGTCAGCCCGAAGACGGGCCATGTGCTGCAAGTGCCGACGCTGGAGCGGAACACCGCCAAAGGCACAATTGTCTACGCGGAACCCGATGGCGAACGGGTCGAAGTGCCCGTCACCGGCGGCCATGTGAAAATGCAGTGGAAGCCCGATTGGGCGATGCGATGGGCGGCTTTGGGCGTCGATTATGAGATGTCCGGCAAAGACCTGATCGACTCAGTCACGCAAGCCACGAAAATCTGCCGCGCCCTTGGCCGAACCCCGCCTGAGACGCTGACCTATGAGCTTTTCAACGATGAGCAAGGGCAGAAAATCTCCAAATCGAAAGGCAATGGCCTCTCGATGGAGGAATGGCTCAGCTATGCCGCGCCCGAAAGCCTGCAATACTTTATGTATCAGAAGCCGAAGACGGCGAAGCGGCTCTATTTCGACGTGATCCCGAAAGCAGTTGATGAGTATCACCAGCAGCTTCGCGCCTATGGTGGGCAGGACGCGGGCCAAAGGCTCAACAACCCGGTCTTCCATATCCATGGGCATAATGTGCCCGCCTCCAATATGGTGGTCAGCTTCGCGATGCTGCTGAACCTCGCCTCGGTCGCCCATGCTGAGGATAAAGAGGCGCTGTGGGGCTTCATCCGCCGCTATGCGCCGGAGGCGAGCCCCGAGACGCATCCCGATCTCGATCAGGCGGCGGGCTTCGCGGTGAGCTATTACAATGACTTCGTGAAGCCTGAGAAGGTGTTCCGCGCCGCTGATGAGAAGGAGGCCGCGGCGATGCGCGATCTGGCTGACCGGCTTCGCGCCTATGACGGGCCGGTCGAGGATGAAGCGCTGCAAACCCTGGTCTTCGCGGTCGGCAAGGATCACGGGTTCGAGCCGCTCCGCGACTGGTTCAAAGCGCTTTATGGGGTGCTGATGGGCGCCTCCCAAGGCCCGCGCTTTGGTGGCTTCATCGCGCTTTATGGGGTCAAAGAGACGATCCAGCTCATTGAGGATGGGCTGGCCGGCAAACTGTCCGCTTGAGATGCATCATGGTGGGCGGCGGTTTGACCGCCCCGGCCATTGGGCTACCGTTTCCCTCACGTGATGAGCGGAGGATGCCGGATGCGCGGATTTGTTTTGGCAATGGCGATGATGGTGAGCGGCCTCGCCGCGCAGGCGCAAGAACAGCTCGCGCCCAACCCCGATATCGAAGCCACGATCCAAAGCCAGTTCGAGGCGTTCCTGGCCGACGACATCGACACCGCCTGGCAATTCGCCAGCCCCAATATCCAACGCCTGTTCCAGACCCCGGAGAATTTCGGGCGCATGGTCGAAGAGGGCTACCCGATGGTCTGGCGGCCCGGCCAAATCGACTATCTCGATTTGCAGACCTTGGGCGGGCTGATCGTCCAGCGCGTCCAGGTGATCGACCGGCAAGGCCGGGCCCATATCCTCGGCTATCAGATGGTCGAAACCGAGACCGGGTGGCAGATCAACGGCGTCCGTATCCTGCGCGCGCCCGCGATTGGGGCGTGAGGGCAGATAAGGGTCGTCCCAATTCCGCACCATTTGTCTTTGCTTCCCAAATACCTCCCGCCGGAGGCATCGCGGGCCGAGGAGGGCTCCGGAGGAGCGTGACGAGGCCCGCTCCCCCGCCGTTAAACCTGCCTTAACCTTTCTCCGCTAAGGCTTAAGACGTATCCGGCTCGTATTGGGCTGGGATTTCCTGACATTTGAACAATCGAGGTCGCCTTTCAGGGCCCTTGTCTTGGCTCCGTTGGGCCAGGACGCGTGCCAGCGCCGTGCGCGGAGAAAGGGTTTTGACATGAATAAGGTGATCACCGACGGGCTGGTGCTGATGCCGCCTGAGTTTAGCGAGGGCTTGGGCGTCTGGTCGCGCGAGGATGGCACGCCCGGCACCGACACCTATGCCACCGCGCCCAATGCCGCGCTGGTCACCGCCGACCCGGATTTCGGCACCTGCCTCGAAATTCTGAAAACCGAAAGCGTGACGCGGGTGCGCTTCATGGGCGAAACCCCGATGCTGCCGGGGATGTATCTGCGCATCACGGCGCGGGTGAAGGCCATGGCGGGCACGTTGCCTGGTGCGCGGGTTGGTGCTTGGGCCGGGGATGCCTCAAACAACAACGTGTCCGGCGCACCGCAGACGGGGCCTTCGACCACACTCACCGACTATGGCGATGTCGAGACGATCTCGGCCATAGTCGGTCTCGGTGACCGGGGCGGCGTCGATATGGCCTGGGGTGAGACCGCGGTTTACGGCCATTTTGGCATCGATCTGACCGGCCCCAATGGCGGTACGATCCGGGTCGAGAGCATTCGCGTCGAAGACATCACCCATGTCTTCCACCGCAAGCTGATGGATTGGGTCGATGTGAAGGATTTCGGCGCGATTGGCGATGGCACCACCGATGACCGCGCCGCGTTCCTGGCCGCTGATGCCGCCGCCGCGGGGCGTGAAGTTCTGATCTCCGAAGGCACCTTCCGCATCGGTGGGAACCTGACGATGAACAGCCCCGTCCGGTTCCAAGGTACGCTGGTGATGGCCGATACCGACCGGCTGGCGCTCACCAAGAACTTCGACCTGAAAGCCTATGCGGAGGCCTTTGGCGACGACGTGCAGGGCCTGAAGAAAGGCCTGCAAACGCTCTTTAACCAATCGGACCATGAAGCCTTCGACATGGGGGGGCGGCGGGTGCTGCTGACCGAGCCTTTGGATGTCCAGGCCGCGGTCGACAACAAGAACACCTTCGCCAACCGCCGGGTCCTCAGAAACGGGCAGATCGCGGCGGCGGACAGCACGGGTTGGGACGATGACGTCTGGACCTCTTCCGGCACCTGGAACGTCTCGAACCCGTCTGAGCTGTCTAACGTCTCCAACGTTGCGAATATCGAGATCGGGTCGCTGGTGACCGCGCCGCAGAAAGTGGGGCGAGAGGTCTATGTCTCGGGCAAAAACGTGGCCGCCGGAAAGGTGTTCTTGTCGAGCCCCTTGAACGTGCCGCCGCAAACTCAGACCTATGAGTTCCGGCGCTTCAAATATCTGCTCGATTTCATCGGGTTCGAGAACCTGCAGCGCTTTGTGGTCAGCAATGTGGAGTTCCTCTGCTCCGGCCGCTCCAGCGCGCTGATGCTGCCGATCAACGGGTTGGTGTTCCAAATCCAGGACTGTTTCTTCACCGGGCCGAAAGACCGCGGCATTACCTCGGCCGATAGCGGTTGCCAGGGGATGCAGATTGACCGCTGCCAGTTCCTGTCGAACGAGCAGGCGGCGCTGGCCCAGAACCGGGTGACGATCTGCCTGAACGTGAACCGCAACGACCCCAAGATCCGCAACAACCGCGCGGTCCGTTTCAAGCATTTCGCGGTGCTTGGCGGCTCCGGCAACATGATCATCGGGAACCATTATTTCCAAGGCGATACGGCGACGGACGGGTTGCGGACCGCGGGGATTGTGTTGACCAACACCAATGTCAAATCGACAATCACCGGCAATTATATCGACAACAACTTCCTGGAATGGGTGAACGAGCATGACCCGGCGCCCGAGATGCAGGGGGAGCTCAGCTTTGGCGGGCTGACGATCAACGGCAATATCTTCACCTCAAACGGGGCCGCGCCGTGGATCAAATTCATCGTCATCAAGCCGATGGGACCGAACCATTACATCAACGGCCTCTCGATTTGTGACAATGTGTTCAAACAGTTGAACGGCCAGGCGCTGGAGAGTGTCGATGGTGTGGACGAAAGTGTGGCGGAACTGGATACCAGCCGGACGCGGTCGTTCCTGATGCAGGGCAACACCTTCCACGGGATCATCAAGGATTCGCAAAATCCGATCACCATGGAGATGACCGAGAACACCGCGATGCAGGTGTGGGAGCAGGATTTGCGCGGTTGGCTGCCCTTTGAGGGGGAGGCGCGCGTGGTCTCTGGCGTCGTGCCCGAAGGCGCGATCCGCAATGCCTCTAATGTGGCGGTCTATACAATGCCCTTTGCCACCACGCGTCACGGGGTTGGGCGGGGGTCGATCCGCCTGAACTGGTCACAGCCGGTGCGGGGGTCGGTGCAACTGACCGCGCGGTCCGATACGCCGTAAGGGCTTGGGCCGACTGTAATTTCAAGGGACCTCCGGGGTGAGCTGAATGGCGCCTCGGGGGTTGTCTTGTCCGGGACGCATCCTAGGCTTGGCGGGATGCCGAATGAGGGGCCGTCGTGACTGATCTGCCAGAGGAAAATGTGGAGGCTTACCCGCGCCCACCCCGGCTGGAGCCGGTCCCGCAGCGGCTGATGGTGCGCTTAGGCGGTGAGATCGTCGCGGATACCGAAGCGGGGTTACGTGTTCTCGAAACCTATCACGCGCCGACCTATTACATTCCACCCGCTGACGTGGCGCCGGGCGCCCTGACGCCCGCACCGGGGGCCAGTTATTGCGAATGGAAAGGCGCCGCGCGGTATTGGACTGTGCGGGGTGGGGATGAGATCAGGAAACGGGCGGCTTGGAGTTACGACGATCCAACTGCCGATTTTGTCGCTCTTGCGGGGTATCTTGCCTTCTATGCCGGGCAGATGGAGGCCTGTTTTGTGGGCGACACCCAAGTCATCCCGCAGCCCGGGGATTTCTATGGTGGCTGGGTCACGCCCAATCTGCGCGGCGCGATCAAAGGCGCGCCGGGGACGCGGCATTGGTAAGGGGTGTCAGGGCTGAAGGTCCTCGGGGCTGAGCACAAAAGCCTTGCCAAACCCGCCATTCAGAAACGCCTTGATCACGGTGAACCGGTAGAGCCGGAAATCCGCGAAATCATAGTAAAGCTGCGCCTTCGGATAGGCGCTCAGATAGTGGTCTTTCAACGCCGCTTTGTCCGCCTCTTCGGCGATGCATTGTAAGGTGACTCGCGGGTGGGTCAGCGGATCGCCTTTTGCGCCCGGCTCTCCTAGGAGCAGCGAACAGGCGGGGTTGGCCTTGAGGGCGACCGTGTGCTGCGACAGGTCCGAGATGAGCGTGAGCGGCAGGCCCCCCGGACCTGGCACCACCGCGATCCGGGTCACCATCGGCGCGCCGCTGTCCGGGTCCGTCACGCCTAGGGCACCGAACCGGGCCTGGGCGATGAGGTCCCAGGCCAGGCGGCGCGCCTCATCATCCGTCTCGCGGATCGGGTTGGGTTTCTCTGCCATGGCCCCCGCATAACATGGGTCTGGGCGCGGCTGGAATGGGAGGTGTTGCGATCTCCTCCACTTGCACCGGCCCACAGGCCGATCTAGGCACGGGCATGGAAAGCGGTGAGCTTCAAGATGCCGTGCGCGCGGCCTTGGCCGATCGGGGGGAGCCGGTCAGCAAACTCGGCTATTTCTGCGCCCCGTTTCGGCCCGAAAGCGGGCCCTTGGCCGACCAAGTTGTGAAGACGTATCGCGGCGGGCGGGATCGGGAGCTTCTGGAGCGCCTGGGGGAGCGTCACGACGCCTATCTCGCCTGTCTGTTAGAGGCGGGCGTCCGGGTGCCGGAGACGCAGTTCCTTCTCCTTGAGGAGGCGGGCGGCTGGCGTCCGGTGATCCTGCAAGATGCGCTGCCGCCCGAGACGATGCTGCGCCCGCAGATCGAGGCCGCTGGCCCCGATCATCTGGTTCAGCTTTTGGAAGAGGCCGCGCGCTCGATTGCCGATTTCTGGCAGGCCGTGGCCGACCGGCCCGAGCGGATCGGCTACCACCCCTCGATCCGGAATTTCGCGCGGGATGAGGGCGGCATGATCTTCTTCGACACCTTCCCGCCGCTCATCAGCTATTCGCGGGCGGAGATGGGGCAGCTTTTGCTCCGCTTCTCGGAATCCAGCCTGATCCGCGGGCTGGGGCCGCTTTTGCCCGGGCGGATCCGGGCGATCCAAGACGAATGGTATTCGCCCGCGGGAACCGTTGTCGGCTTGATCGGCAGCGCGGTGCGGCTGAGGCCGGACGACCGGGAGGCGATCCTGACCTGGGCGCGGGGCTTTGCCGAGACGCTGCCTGGCGACATGCGGGCCGAGGTCTTGGCCGAGCTTGACGCCCCGCCCCGCCTGCCCGCGATCTGGACCGCGACGCGGCGGATCTTGGGGCTGGAAGGCAAACCCAATGTCTGAGCCCACCATGAAGGTGGTGCTGGTCACGCCGGAGATCCCCGGCAATACCGGCACCATCGGGCGGACCTGCGTGGCGCTGGACCTGGAGTTGATCCTGATCAAGCCTTACGGCTTTGATATCTCAGAGAAATCCGTGCGGCGCGCGGGGCTGGATTATTGGCAGCATGTGCGCCTCAGCGAATTTGACAGCTGGCCCGATTTCCTGAGCGCGCGTCAACCGCGCCCCGATCAACTCTTCTTCTTCGAAGACGATGGCGGGTCCAGTGTCTATGACCCGGACTATCCGCCCGACGCCTACCTGGTGTTCGGGCGGGAGACCAAAGGGCTGCAACCGGAGATTTTAGACGGCCAGGCGGATCGCGTGTTTCATCTGCCCATGCGTTCACCCCACATCCGCTCCCTCAATCTCGCCAATGCTGCGACGGCTGTTGTCTATCAGGCGATGCGGCGGCAGTTGGGCGGATAAGGGCACCCGTGCTAGCATCGCCCTCGCGCGCCGAAAAAGGGAGAGCCAGATGCCATCCATCCAAACCGGGGCGGCGCTTCAGACCGTCCTGACCACATTCGAGACCAATCCCGGCAATTGCCCGCTTCTGATCGAACGGCTGACGGCGGCTTATGCGGAGTTCATCTCGCACCAGCCGGGGTTCATCGCTGCGGGGCTTCATGTGAATGATGCGCAGACCCGGGTGGCCAACTACTCCCAATGGGACCGGCGTGAAGATTTCCAGGCGATGTTGAGGACCGAGGAAATGATCACGCGGAACCGCGAGATCAACGAGTTGTGCCGCAGTTTTGAGCCGGTCATGTATGACGTGGCGGCGGTTTTTGACAGGTAGGGCATTATGGCAGGCGAAATGGAACAGGAACTGGCGGCGCTCCGCCGCGAGGTGGAGGTGCTGAACGCGCATCGGTTCATTCGGATGCATAACTCGGTGCCGCGTATTCTTTTGTTCAATTTCGCCCGGGGGCTGGCCTTTGGCCTTGGGACGGTTCTGGGGGCGTCCCTGCTTCTGTCGGTTGTCGCTTGGTCGGTGGCCCAGGTGGAGTTTCTGCCTGTGATCGGCGAATGGGCGGCGGAGATTGCGCGCCAGATGGAGCTGGCACGGTAGGGCGTTGGTGAGGTGTGGCAATGGATTGAGCCGCAACCTGTATTGCGCGGCCCCGCTGAACATACTTAGTTCTACATACCCTGCCCGAATAGTGCGCCGAAGGCGCCGGGCATCGCCAGGCCGCCCGGGCGGCCTGGCGATTTGGTTGATCCTAGTGCTGAGATCGGAGCGAGGCCGGATGTGGCTGGGATAAAGCGCCTCCGCTCAACGGTCGGATCGCCAGTCCCCGGCCTGCCGATGCCCGGCCTCCCGTTGCGCATGTGTAGGGCGGGACTTGTCCCGCCATGACCCACCCCATCCGCTGATTGACTTTGCCTATCAGGATTTGTCGAACCCCATAGTCACGCCTATCTCTGAAAGGAAACGGCTCAAGAAGATCGACCCATGCAATGCCCCATCGACGGAACCCAATTGGTCATGGCCGACCGCCAGGGGGTTGAGATCGACTATTGCCCGCAATGCCGGGGGGTGTGGCTGGACCGCGGCGAGCTCGACAAAATCATCGAGCGCTCGATGCCGGCCGCGCGGGCGCCTGCCGATGATTACGATCAGGGGCCGGACCGCTCCTCCAGCTATCGCAAGAAGAAGCGGCGCGGGTCCTTCCTGGACGACATCTTTGATTTCTGAGCGCCGCTACCGCGCCTGACGGAGCATCCAGAGCAGATCGCTGATCGCGTCATAGCGGCGCTTGAGGTCCATGAAGGCTTGGGTCTCGTCGGCCTCAGGCGTTGCTTTGAAAAGCAGGTCGGGGATTTCGTAGAGGCGCATCTGGTCCCCCAAAGGCGACACCCGTCCGCCCGCGCGGATTTTATCGTCGCGGCTGAACCCATCTTCCTCAACCCAAGTGAACCGGTTCGCCGCGGTTTCGGCCAAGAGATGCTGGCGGAGAGGGGCATAAGCCTCGTGATCGCCCCCAAGCCCAACCGCGATCAGCGTCAGGGGGCGGAGATGGTGGCATATGGCCTGGGCCGCCCATACCGGATCAATCCGGTCGCTCAGATCAAGCAGCCCGACCAGCGCGGTGACAGAGGCAAGCGCGCGGATCTTCTGGGCGTCGGGCGTCACTTCAAGCGCGATGCTGCTGAGCCCCTGATGCCAGTCGATCGGATCGGAGACCGTCAGGCCCGGATGCGGTTCGGCCACGGTTGGCGCGGCGCGGGGACGCTCGATTTGGGGGAAATGGGCCTGGGCGTCGGCAATCACCACCGTCATCGGATTGATCGAGGTGGGGAACCCGGCGGGCCAGATCCCGTCGGGCGTCTCTGTCAGCAGTGCCCGGCGATGGGCGGTCGCGGCCTGATCGGACAAGGCGGCAGCCGACTTGATCCGCCGCACCGCGCTGGGGGCGTAAAGGAACCGTGTGGGATCAGGCGGCAGAGCGGTCATGGATCCGGACCTTACTCGTCAGCGGGGCAAATCCGAACCAATTGTTCGGCGCAGCGCTCATCGGTGCAGGTGATGCTTTCCACCTCCATCCCGCGGCGCAGGCGGACGGTGCCGCCGGTGGGCACAGTCTGCACGGTGCAGCTTGCCTCTCCTTGCGGGCGGCCGGTGCTGAGGCTGAGGCTGAACGGCCCGTTCGACAGACCAATGCCAATGGATTGGGCGAAAGCGGGGTTGGCAAAGGCCAGTTGGCCGATGGCGCAAAGGACAGAGATGAGACGGCGCATGGGATGCTTCCTCGAATTGTGGTTTCGAGGGTCTGTCGGGCGGTGGGTTCGGAGGGTTCAATCTAAGCCGACGGCGCGGTGGTGCAGGCCCGGAAGGCGGCGACGGCAGGGGCGGCGCCGTCGAGGGAGAGGGGGAGCGCTGTGTCTCCGGTCAGCGCCGTGGCGGTCACATTGAACTCCAACCCGTCGAGCACATTGCCGAAGCCTTGATCGGTGACGGTCAACGCCCGACCGCCTTCGGAGAGTTGATGTCGGTCGGTGGTGATGAATATCGGATTGGGGCCGTCGAAGCGGATGCCAAAGACCGGCGCATCGGGCCAGGGCAGGGGCGTGGTCAGGGTGATGGTGTAGAGCGGACCCGCCGGGTCGTAAGTGAGGCGCGCGCTGGCCTCGGGCGTCTCATGGGTGAGGGTGCAGAGGCGGCCGTCTGTGCCGGCCTCCCAAGCCTGGGCGGGCAGCGTGGTGAGGAGAAGGGCGAGAAGCGCGCGCATGATAAAAGACCTAGGGCCGGTTTTGTCGTTGCCCAGAGAGAGGCCTAATTCACACGCCGCACCTCCTCGAAGGTATGGCCGAAACGGCTGAGCTCACCAGTCACCTCCAGGACGTCGCCGACACGGAGACCGGGGTCAAATTCCTGGCCGAACCGGCACAGCATCATGTTCTGGTCCAGCGCGTCCGTCGGCGCGAGACGGACGCATCCGCGCAGTTTGAAATAAGTTTCGATCCCGGTGACCTTATATTGGACGGTCGCAGTTGGGTTCGTCGTGACCCGATTCCACAGCTCAGGAACACCGTCATAGCCGACAAAGATGTGAAGCGTGACCCCAAGCATGGGAATGCTCAGGATGTTCATCAGGCGGCGACGGGATTTGCGAACGCGGGTCGCCAACCGTGTCACCGGTGGGCGGAGGCCATGGTTGAGGCAATAGGGGGTGACGATCAGCGCGAAAGCGACAGAGCTGAGGAACCAGACACTGTCGAGCCATGCATCCAGTGAGGCGGTCTGCACGGTTGATCCAAAGCGCAGCGCGATCAGCGAGCCAATAAACAGGATCAAAAGCGGCAAGGCCGTCACGACATCCCAAATATCGCGGGGCCGAGGGGGCGCGGTGGCCTCTGCGGCATCCTCCCGAGCGGCCTCATCCCGCCGCTGGGCGCGCTGGAACCGTTCAAGATGCCGCGCCCCCGCGATTTCCTCCTCCGCGGGGCGGTATGATAGGCCAAAGGGGAAGATCATCAGCGCGAAAAGGATCGCGACAGCGGTTGCGACATATGCAAACGCCTCAAATCCCCATTCGGATGGCACAAAGGCGCGGTCATTGCGTAACGCGGCGTGGAAGAACCCAATTGAGACCAGTAGCCAGAGCGCATTGAAGGCGACGAAGACAACCCGCCGACCTTTCCGGACGGTGGACCGCAAGATGCTCTCATGCAGATTGGGTAAAAGGTAGAGGCAGGTCATCAGGAACGAGAACAGGCCAAAGCCCGCAATCGTGCCCCAAACCGCCAGTGGCGGCCCGATATAGTGGGTCCAAGCAGTGATAATCAGGGCGGTGCAGTAAAGCCCAAACACCCCGATGATCCGCGCGCCCAGATCGGTGAATAAGAGCCCCCAACGCATCGGTTGATATTCCGTTAATGGTTACGTTTTCACAGGAAGGTGACCCGGTATTGCGGCGGAATTGGGTTGGGTTGAGGGAGATCGCAAGGCGGCGGTTGCCCCGCGCGTCGAACCTGTGAAGGCTTAGTCTCGCGTCGAGGCGATGGCGGTGATTTCGGTTGTCTTGGGCGGGTTGGCGAAGGTCGGCCCGACGCGCCCGCGATAGGCGGCAAAGGCGGGGCTGTCGAGAAAGGCCTGCTTCGTCGCGTCATCGGGGAACTCTAGGACGCCGATGAATTTCACGGGGTCGTCGGTGGCGAAACAGGCATAGGTGAGCCCGGCGATGCCTTCGGATTTGAGGCCGGCGACGAGGGCGGTCATGGCGTCGGTTTGGTGGGCGTGGTCATCGGCGGATTTGAGGGTGTAGTGGACGAGGAGGGACATGGGGGGCACGGGTCTCCATTTTGGACGCACGCGAGTGGACCCGGAATGCCTGCTCTGGTCAACGCGCAGACGGATGTGCGGATATGAAGGGCGCTTGCGTGGGTGCGCTGGGAGGCGCAGGGTTGGGGGTATGACACGCGGCGAGTTCAATGCGTTTTGCGGCGGGATGAAGGCCACCTCCCATGTGGTCCAATGGGGCAATGCGGATGTGTGGAAAGTGGGGCCGAAGGTCTTTGCCATCTGCGGCTGGAACGATGGCAAGGACGCGTTCACCTTCAAAACGGGCGAGATCGCCTTCGAGGTGATGGGGAGCGAACCCGGCATCCGCCCCGCGCCGTATTTGGCGTCACGGGGGATGACATGGCTGCAGGTCTATGAAGCGGGCGCGATGAGTGATGCGGTGCTCAAAGAGCATATCGTGGAGAGTTACCGGCTGGTTGTGGCGGGGATGACGAAGAAGATGCGGGCGGAGTTGAGAATCTAGTGAGCGCTGCCCCTAGGTTGCTATACAGACAGCAGATGTTCAGGGTTGTGGAGATACTCAATTGTCAGATGGACCTATAGCGCGACTGTCTACTGCCGAGCAGTTATTAGAAGAGATTCAAGACATAAAGTCTGGTGGGTTTCGATCGAGCATTCAAACTGCCCGGCATTTGTATGCATCGGGCGATCTGCCACATAAGCTTGCCGACTTTCTAAACGCACAACAGTTCTCCTCGAAAGCAGAAGCAGCTCGCTTCCTTTCGATAAGCCCCGCGTCGGTTGAGCGTACCTTGCGGCAGAACTACATTTCCGAGAACATGCTCTATCGAATTGAGGCTGTTGTAGTTCGAAGTCTGCACGTACCCGGCCTATCTAAAGAGCAGGCTAGCGAGTTAGAAGCGCGGCCATGGCGATTGACCGCCGGACCCAACACCCAAGCGATGATATCTTCTCTTTCCGGCAGGTTGGCGAAACTGATTGAGGCTTTGAAAGAGTCTAATGAAGTTGGATCCGAGCAATCCCCGATCAATACGCTTCAGCGAGCCCAACTCGTTGCCATGCTTGAGGCCGCACTTGCGTCGTTGCGTGGGCCAGCCGTTAATGCAAAGGAGACAGGGGCCGTCTTTAGATGGCTGGGTAGAATTCTGAAGCGTAGCGGGGAGAAATCGGTTGAGCGAAACGTCACCGATGCAATGAACTCGGCGTTTTCGGAGGGCGTAGAGTTGATTGGCGAATTAGCGCAGCAGCCCGGGCTCAGCGATATAGATAAGATTGTCTGAACTAATCACCTCTTCCTCCGCTTCACATTCCCACCCCTTTGCCCAGGCCGTCCCGCCGTCGACCGCCCCTCCGCTTTCGCAGCCCCCTCAACCGCCGCTTCCACCGCGGATTGCCGGGCCAGCGGGTCGTCGGACACCACCAAATCCACCGTTTCCAGCCGTTTGATCTCATCCCTGATCCGGGCGGCTTCTTCAAATTCCAGGTTCTCCGCCGCTTTGCGCATCTGATCACGGAGGCCCGCCAGATGCGCCTCCAAATTGGCACCATGGAGCGGTTTGTCGATCTTCGCCGTCACCCGGTTCATGTCCACATCGCCCTGGTAGAGCCCGGCCAGGATGTCATCGACATTCTTCTTCACGGTCTCCGGCGTGATCCCATGTTCTTCGTTATAGGCCAATTGTTTAGCGCGTCGCCGCTCAGTCTCGCGGATGGCGCGTTCCATCGAGCCCGTCACACCATCAGCATACATGATCACCCGGCCATCGACGTTTCGGGCGGCGCGCCCGATGGTCTGCACCAGCGAGGTCTCAGACCGCAAAAACCCCTCCTTATCCGCATCCAGGATCGCGACCAGACCGCATTCGGGGATATCCAGCCCCTCCCGCAAGAGGTTGATCCCGATCAGCACATCGAAGGCGCCAAGGCGTAGGTCACGCAGGATTTCGATCCGCTCCAGCGTGTCGATATCGGAATGCATATAGCGGACCTTGATGCCCTGTTCGTGCATGTATTCGGTCAGGTCCTCGGCCATACGTTTCGTCAGCGTGGTGACCAGCGTGCGATAGCCATCGGCGGCCACTTTCCGCACCTCGTCCAGCAGATCGTCCACCTGCATCTCCACAGGCCGGATTTCCACCTGCGGGTCCAGAAGGCCCGTGGGGCGGATCACCTGTTCGGTGAAGACACCGCCGGATTGGTCGAGTTCCCAGGATTGCGGCGTGGCGCTGACGAACACCGATTGCGGCCGCATCGCATCCCATTCCTCGAATTTCAGCGGTCGGTTGTCCATGCAGGAGGGCAGGCGGAACCCGTGTTCAGCCAGCGTGAATTTCCGTCGATAGTCACCCCGATACATGCCGCCGATCTGTGGGACCGAGACATGGGATTCGTCGGCAAACACAATCGCGTTGTCGGGGATGTATTCGAAGAGCGTCGGGGGCGGTTCGCCGGGGGCGCGGCCGGTTAGATAACGCGAATAATTCTCGATCCCGTTGCAGACGCCGGTCGCCTCCAACATCTCCAGGTCGAAATTCGTGCGTTGTTCCAGACGTTGGGCTTCCAGAAGCTTGCCTTCGCCGATCAACTGGTCGAGCCGGGTGACCAGTTCCGCTTTGATGCCTTTGATCGCCTGCTGCATGGTGGGGCGCGGGGTGACGTAGTGGGAATTGGCATAGACCCGGATCTTATCGAAACTGTCGGTCTTTTCGCCGGTGAGCGGGTCAAATTCGGTGATCGACTCCAATTCCTCCCCGAAGAAAGACAGCTTCCAGGCCCGGTCGTCCAAATGCGCGGGCCAAATCTCCAGACTGTCGCCGCGCACGCGGAAGGCGCCGCGCTGGAACGCCTGGTCATTGCGCCGGTACTGCTGCGCGACCAGATCGGCCATGACCTTCCGCTGATCGTATTCCTTGCCCACGTGCAAATCCTGGGTCATCGCGCCATAGGTCTCGACCGAGCCAATGCCGTAGATGCAAGAAACCGAGGCGACGATGATCACGTCATTACGTTCCAGAAGCGCGCGGGTGGCCGAATGGCGCATCCGGTCGATCTGTTCGTTGATCTGGGATTCCTTCTCGATATAGGTGTCCGAGCGGGGCACATAGGCCTCGGGCTGGTAGTAGTCGTAATAGCTGACGAAATACTCCACCGCATTGTCGGGGAAGAAGCCTTTGAACTCGCCGTAGAGTTGCGCGGCCAAGGTCTTGTTTGGGGCGAGGATAATGGCCGGGCGCTGCGTCTTTTCAATCACCTTGGCCATGGTGAAGGTCTTGCCGGTGCCGGTGGCCCCCAGAAGCACCTGATTCTGTTCCAGCGCGTCGATGCCGTCTGTCAGTTCGGCAATCGCGGTCGGCTGATCGCCCGCCGGCGCGAAATCCGTGTGCATGACGAACCGTTTACCATCTTCGAGCTTCAGATGATCACGCAATTGATCCACGGACCGGCCAAGATCCGGCATCTGTTCTGGGGAGTTGTTATGCATGGGAACCCTCTTCGGACAGCTTTAGAATGGTCCTATTTTGTTCCGGTTCAAGCCCTGAATGCGTGGGACCCGTGTGCCCCCTGACGACCCTTGCCAAATGGTTAAGGAAACGCATGGGCTTTGAGACAAAAACACACAACTTTAAGGAGAGTTTTTTATTGCAATGAATTCAACGCTCGCCTACCTTCGACATGCAAGCAGCAGAAGCGGTTGCCAGTCGGGGTCGAACACCCACCCCACCCCTCGCTCCCTCGATTCCGATTGGCAACCAACTCTGCGGTTCCGCTCCCCCCAAGCGAAGCGCGACAGCATTTCCGTTGCATTGGGCGCCTGTCTTGACGGATAAAGCGCGCAACTGACGATTGGACTGCCAAGGTGGCCCCCATGCGTGCACGTATCTATCAACCTGCCAAGACTGCGATGTCTTCCGGCGCGGCCAAGACCCATCATTGGGTGCTGGAATTCGCCCCGGCCTCACCGCGCCAGGTGGATCCGCTGATGGGCTGGACCTCATCCGACGATATGAACAGCCAGGTGCGGCTGAGTTTCGACACGCTTGAAGCGGCGAAAGCCTATGCCGAGGATCACGGGATCGACGCGCTGGTGTTTCAGCCGAAGAAGCGCAAACCCAATATCCGCCCCCGTGGCTATGGTGAGAACTTCGCGACCGATCGGCGCGGGGCGTGGACGCATTAAACCGCTATTTCCTAAACCTCAAAGCTTGGGCAAAGGCGCGGCGGGCGCCGGTCGGTTCTGTGACGTCGCGCGTCGCCACATGTTGAGAACTGGGTCGCTGGCAGAGCGTCTTGGTTAAGGTCCGCGGCCATAATTCTGCCCTGGGCTTGGTGTAAGGCGTCAAATCACCGATAATGGTAGAGAGTCGGCCCCGACCAGGGGTTGGAGTGTATCGAGTAAAATGGCGAAAGACATGCGTGTCGCCTCAATCACACCGGTGAAGAACGAGGGCCCATTCATCCTGGAATGGGTGGCCTATCATCGCCTGATTGGCGTGACCGATCCGCTGATCTTCTCCAATGATTGCACCGACGGGTCGGACCTGCTCTTGGACCGGCTCGATGAGATGGGGTTGGTGCGCCATTACGCAAACCCCTCCATGATCATGGAGATTAGGCGCCACCACTTGGCGGTGATCAAATACATCAACAAACTCAGCCGCCTGAGGCGCGTCGATTGGGTTATCTCGTTCGATATGGATGAGTTTATCTGCGTGAACACCGGCGCGGGGCGGCTTTTGGACCTCTTCCAGGCTTGCGACGGCGCCGATGTCATCAGCATCAACCAATTGAACTTCGGCTGCGCTGGGCATCAGCAGTTCACCGAAGAGCTCCAGATCGACCGATTTGACAAATGCCAAGCCTACACGGGTCGTACAAATCCACGTAATCCGCGGCGTGGAGTGAAGTCCTTCACCCGCGTCGGCGCGGATGTGAAACTGATCACCAACCATTCGCCGAGACCGTTCCCGGGACGAGGCAACGAGTTGCATTGGGTGAACGCGGCCAATGCAGCACTGCCCGATGAGTTGAAGACGCGCGAGATCAAGTCGCTCGATGAGACCTATGTGAGTTACGAGCTTGCGCAATTAAACCACTACGCCCTGCGCTCTATGGACAGCTTTCTGACCCAGGCCGCGCGGGGAAATGCCAATCACGCAGACCAGCCCGCCGATTTGGGCTATTGGCGGCGCTACAACATCAACGAGGTTGAGAACAATCGGATTCAGCGATGGTCGGCCTCTGTCAGGGCTGCTGTTGCGGAGATGCTGAAGGATGCCGAACTGGCCGCGCTGTATCGGAATTGCGTTGTTGCTCATCGAGGACACATCAAGGAACTGCGGCAGGTCCCGGAGTTTGCCGATTTGCGACGCCGGGTTGGTCGGGTCCATCGCCGCGGCTGGGAGCAGCAGGAGCCAGCCGCCTGACGCTAGACCTGGGCCTCCGCAATCGCTACATCATGGCCCCGTGCGCTCCCTTAGCTCAACTGGATAGAGCAGCCGACTTCTAATCGGCAGGTTGAGGGTTCGAGTCCTTCAGGGAGCGCCAATTCACACCCCACATCCGCACCCGAATCACAAAACGGTGATCGGAACACAGAACCACCCAGGCGGGCGAGAATTGACGTCAATCTCCGCGATTTCCCCGTTCAAACAGCGTGATAGGGGGCGAGTTTCTGAATTTGGGCGCGGCTTTTCAGTTCCGCCGGGCGCGCATTCGGCCTATAGTCGTCCGGGTCTGCTGCGCTGATTTTTGGGAGGGATTGGATGATACGCTCGGAGCTGATCACCAAGCTTGCAGAGGAAAACCCGCATCTCTACCAACGGGACGTCGAACGGATCGTCAACGCGATTTTCGAAGAGATCATCGAGGCTATGGCCAAGGGCGACCGGGTGGAGCTGCGCGGTTTCGGCGCGTTTTCGGTGAAGAAGCGTGATGCCCGTGTGGGCCGCAATCCACGCACCGGCGAAAGCGTCGCGGTCGAAGAAAAGCATGTGCCGTTTTTTAAGGCGGGTAAGCTTCTGCGCGACCGGCTAAACGGGCAGGAGGGCTGACCCCAGGTGATGAGGTTTCTGCGATATGTGAAGTATGCGTTCCTGGCGCTTGTCGCGATTGCGCTGGTGATTTTGGCGCTCGCGAACCGAGGCACCGTGACGGTGAACCTTTTGCCTGACACGCTCGCCGCTTGGACCGGTCTGACCCAATCGATCGAGTTGCCGTTGTTCCTGATTATCTTGGGCGGGGTCGTGACCGGGCTTTTGGTCGGGTTTGTCTGGGAATGGCTGCGCGAGCATCGTCACCGGGCGGATGCCAGCCGCCAGCGCCGCGAGAAGACCAAGCTGGAGCGTGAGGTGCAGACCCTGAAAGGGCGTCAGAACGAAGGCAAAGATGACGTCCTGGCGCTCCTTGACGATACCGAGGCCGCCCGTTAGGGGCCAACGCCCATGTCCGTTTCGATCAAATTTTGCGGCCTCAGCCGACCAGAGGATATTTCTGTCGCGGCAGAGCTTGGCGCGCGCTATGTGGGGT
>JANQNZ010000187.1 GCA_028279315.1 Rhodophyticola sp.
CAACGTTCGGCTGAACCTGCCAGCGCCTGCGCCATCTCTGCCAAAGCGTCCAGCGTCTCGTCGCCGCGCATCGCATGGCAGAGGAGGATCGCATCGTTCCGGCCCGCCCCCGCGGCAAGCACCGTTCCGACCCAGCCCTCCAGTGTCTCTGCATCCGAGACCTGGCCCGTCCCCATCGCCGCCTCCAGCCCATGGGAATAGGCATAGGCGCTGACGGGAAAGGCCGGGGACAGCCATTGGGTCAGGCGCAGAAGATCAGCGCTGTCAGTGGGCATGGGGTTGGGTGCGGCCATGGCCATAAGCGCCGCCTTCGGGCGTAAACGGCTCCGTCACGTCACGCAGCTCTGCCCCAAGCTTCACCAGCATCTCGCGCAGCACATGGTCGCGCTGGATCAGCAGCCGGTCGGCCTCGATCTGACAGGGCGTGTGGCGGTTGCCGATATGCCAGGCGAGCCGGTGGAGCGGCGCCCCCCGCACCTCGATCAGGGCCTCGTCAGCGGCATGGATTTCGACAAACCGCCCGTCATCCAGTTGGAATGCATCCCCCTGGTTCAGCGATTGCGTCTGCGCCAGATCGATCAGCACCCGCTCTCCCGCCGCTGTCGTCAGCACCTTCCGGCGCAGAAATCGGTCGTCATAGCTGAGGACGACATGGGTCGCAGCGTCTTCCCACGCGCCGTGGCGTGCCACGGCGGTTGCGGTTGGCATCTCGGTCATTGTCGCCTTGCGTGTCAGGACTGAAACAAGTCGCGGAACACGATACGGGGGATGTCGTCACGCGCAATCCCCATGGCGCGGAGTGCGTCATCTGGCAGCGCATCGAGCCGCGCGGCATGGGCGACACGGGGCTCCGTTAGGTCTTTGGCGGCAAGGCCGTGACCCATGGTGCAAAAATATTCATCAAACCGTGCACCGAGATCAGGCGAGTAATTCGCGTTGGCTGTCAGGAGATACATGTTTAGGACCCTTCTTTCTGCTCGGGATGGGTCCTCCCTTCGGCGGGGACACTAGCATGGTTTGGTTAAGAGAGGGTGAGGTTTTTTGCAGGTGCAGCATTCTGCGCGCTGATCTGCGTAGACCGGGCCTTGGCCCGGTGAGCTTTCCGACGTGCAACGGCAGCCCGGTTATGCGGAAGGATGAGGCGCGGGTGCTGAAGTAACGGCGCGCGGGAGGCAAAGGCGGGATCGTTTTCTTCGAAGAAAACGAGACGGAATTCTCGAGAATTCCGTGCCTCCGGCGGGAGGTATTTGGGAAGCAAAGATGGGCGGAGTGAGCGCCTCAATACAAAAAATATCGCTGCGCCAGCGGCAACTTCACCGCCGGCTCACAGGTCAGCAGCACCCCATCGGCCCGCACCTCATAGGTCTCGGGATGCACATCAACCTCTGGTGTCGCGTCATTATGGATCATGTCGGATTTGCCGATCCCCCGCGTGCCTGCCACCGCCACGGTCTTCTTCCTCAACCCAAGCGTCTCCCCCACATCCGCCGCGGCCGCCGCTTGGCTGACAAAGGTCACCGAAGATGCCTCCACCGACCGCCCAAACGCCCCGAACATAGGCCGCGAGTACACCGGTTGCGGCGTCGGGATTGAGGCATTGGGGTCACCCATCTGCGCACAAGCAATCGTCCCGCCGATCAGCACCATCTCGGGCTTCACCCCAAAAAACGCCGGGTTCCAGAGGACCAGATCGGCCCGTTTGCCCGGCTCGACCGAGCCGATATGGGCGGAAACGCCATGCACAATCGCCGGGTTGATTGTGTATTTCGCGACATAACGTTTGACCCGCGCATTGTCGTTCTCACCAGTCTCCTCAGCCAGCGCCCCCCGCTGTTTCTTCATCTTATCGGCAGTCTGCCAGGTGCGGATGATCACCTCCCCCACCCGGCCCATGGCCTGGCTGTCCGACGCCATGACGGAAAACGCGCCCATGTCATGCAGAATATCCTCCGCCGCGATGGTTTCCTTGCGAATCCGGCTTTCGGCAAAGGCCACATCTTCGGGGATCGACTTGTCCAGGTGATGGCAGACCATGAGCATATCCAGATGCTCTTCCAACGTGTTCACCGTGTAGGGCATGGTCGGGTTGGTGGAGCTTGGCAGGATGTTCTGATAGCCCACCACCTTCATAATATCAGGCGCGTGGCCCCCGCCCGCGCCCTCGGTATGGAAGGCGTGGATCGTGCGGTCGCCGATGGCGTTCAGCGTGTTTTCCACGAAGCCCGACTCGTTCAGCGTGTCGGTATGGATCATCACCTGTACGTCCATGGCGTCGGCCACCGACAGGCAGCAATCGATGGCCCCGGGCGTGGTCCCCCAATCCTCATGGAGTTTCATGGCAGAGGCGCCAGCCTCCACCATCTCAACCAGCGCCTCGGGGCGCGAGGCATTGCCCTTGCCCGCAAAGGCCAGGTTCATCGGGAAGGCATCCGCCGCTTGTAACATCCGCCCGATATGCCAAGGGCCGGGTGTGCAGGTGGTGGCGAGCGTCCCATGGGCGGGCCCCGTGCCGCCACCAAGCATCGTCGTGATGCCCGAATGCAGCGCATCGTCAATCTGCTGCGGGCAGATGAAATGAATATGGGCGTCGAACCCGCCCGCGGTGAGGATGCGTCCTTCCCCTGCAATCGCCTCCGTCCCCGGGCCGATGATGATATCGACGCCGGCTTGTATATCGGGATTGCCAGCTTTGCCGATCGCGTGAATCTGCCCACCCTTCAGGCCCACATCCGCCTTGTAGATGCCGCTATGGTCCACAATCAGCGCATTGGTAATGACCGTATCAACCGCCCCACCCGCGCGCGTGACCTGGCTTTGCCCCATCCCGTCCCGGATCACCTTGCCGCCGCCGAATTTCACCTCTTCGCCATAGGTGGTCAGGTCCTGCTCAACCTCGATGATCAAATCAGTATCGGCCAGGCGCACCCGGTCGCCCGTGGTGGGGCCGTACATATCGGCATAGGTGGTGCGGGGGATTCGGGTGGGCATTTATTTCAATCCTTCACGATCCTGTGATCATCGTTTTGCAGAATACAGCGTCTTTTTGGCCAAGATTTGTGAAACATGGCGGGTAACCTCCTGATCACAAGCGAATGGCGCCAGATGGGAACTCTGGCGCCATTTTTCCTCTTTCTTTTTAGACTCTTGCGCAGATTTTCTTAAACGCAAAAACACTAGTGAATTGGCACCGTGCAACGCATCTTGGGTAGGAAAATGACAGGCACCGCATTCTGGCTCCAAGCCATCCCGACGCTCTTCATCATTCTCGCCTGGTACGGCCAGTGGCGCGGCTGGTGGTGACACCCCAAGCGCTATCGATGGGCCGCGGTGCGTCGAACCGACCGTCAAGCTACTGCGCTTTATGGTGGCCACATCCGCACAACCTTCGAGCGGTGCGCCAAACTCAACCAAATCGACGTGCTGGGGGGCGGCCCGTCGATGGCGCGGCGGCTGCGCCTTTGCTCCGCGCCGGAGCACTGGGCCATCGCTCCTCACGCCTTGAACCCCTCATCCACCTCAACCTGCAACCCCGTCACCAACCCATTGGTCTGCATCGCCATCCCAATCACGGCGAGCAGTTCTCCATATATCTCCGGCGTCATGCCTTTGGCCTTGGCCGCCGCCGTGTGGGAATGCACACAGTATTCGCAGCCATTGGCGGTGGAGACGGCCACATAAAGCATCTCTTTCACCAGCGGGTCCAACGCGCCGGGGGCCATGACCTCTTTCAGCCGCGCCCAGGTCACCGCCAGAAGTGCGGGATCATGGGCCAGGGCGCGCCAGAAATTGTTGACATACTCCGTGCCCCGCACCGCGCGGATATCGTTGAAGACGGCCAGCGCTTCGGCGCTGACCTCCTCATCTGACAAAAGCGGAACCGTGCTCATGGCGTCAGACCAAGGCAACCAGACGGGCCGGGCCGCCCGTCCCGCCGCCGATCTTGGGCGCGCCCACCATCAGGGTTGCACCCGCCGTGGGGACATCACCCAGTCCCGCCATGCATTCGATCCCATAGCGGTTGGTCGGCAGCCAGCCGTAATGCACATCGAACGTGGCCGACGGCCCATGGTCGAGCGACAGCGTATCGACAGCAATCGCCACCGCACCTGTCTCCTCGATCAGCATCTGCGCGGCCTCCACATGGAAGCCCGGGAAATGCATCACCCCATCGCCATCGGCATTGCGGAACCCGTCTGTACGCACCTTTTCCGCCCAACCGGAATACATCGCCACGCAAGCCCCATCAGGGATCTCCCCATGCTCGGCGACCCAGGCCGACAGATCATCGGGCGTCACCATCGTGTCCGCGTCATCCGCCGCCCGGGCGGCGATGTCGATCTTGACCAAGGGGCAGACCAGATTGGCCAGCGGAATCTCATCCACCGATTGCCCATCGGCGGAGAAATGCAGCGGGGCGTCGATATGGGTGCCGGTGTGCTCATTCAGCGTCAGGTTAAAGAGGTTGAACCCGTTCTCGGCGAAATTGGCAGTTTGCTCGTAAGAGATACCGGGCACGCCGAAATAGGTGGGGAAGGTGTCGTCGACCATATGGGTCATGTCGACAACCCCGCCATGGGCACCCGCCAGCGCGGGTTTGGGCACCACCCCGCCCACAGCCGCCGCTCCAACTGCCGCCGCAGCGGTGCCTTTGAAGAAGCTTCGGCGAGAGAGCATCCGCTCCTTCACGCTTTCCATCACGCAGATATCACACATTGTCTTTCCTCCCTGTCAGGGGCTGTTGCACGCGGGCACCCGCGCCCCGGGTTTCCATTGTGTGCCTGCTCGGCGGCTTCCTGCCTCAGATCATCCCCTTTCGCGCGCCGCGATCGGCCAGGCGCCGCCTGTTTTCCGCCGCGTCGCGGTTTAAGGGCGCAACCGTCGCCAACATGACCGTGGGCGGGGTCTTGCCACGCATCGCCGCCTCCACGCCGCGCCCCGCCGCCTCGACAAAAGCCTGAGGCTTCTCGCGCATCATGCGATAGCTTTCGTCGAAGGGCGTGTTCCACGCACCGGTCATCCCCATCATCCGCATCCAGATGACCGAGTGCGACTCGACCCCAAGCCGCGCCAATTCGAACCCGGCCCGCCACAGATCAAAGGGTGTCATCATGGCTCCAGCGCCCCCATCACCGCCTGGTTGAAACCATAGACCGCGCGGGCGCCGCCATAGGGCACCAGATGCACCTCACGAGTCTGGCCAGGCTCAAACCGAACCGCTGTGCCAGCGGGGATGTCCAACCGGTGGCCCCGCGCGACGCCCCGGTCGAACTGAAGCGCCGCGTTGGTTTCGGCGAAGTGATAATGGCTGCCGACCTGCACCGGGCGGTCGCCGGTATTGGCCACCGTCAGCGTCACCGCCGCCCGATCCGCATTCAGCGTAATCTCGCCCGGAGCTGTCAGGATTTCACCTGGGATCATGAGCTGCTCTTCCGTCGGGAGCGTTTGGGTTTCTCGGCCGGGGGCTCCCCTGCCGCCTCCGCTTCCGGTGCGGCCTCATCTGCGGGGGCCGGCGCGGCCTCGGCGGCCTCTTCCGCTGGCGCCTCAGCTTCGGGCGCCGCGGGCTCCTCAGGCGCAGGCTCAGGCGTGGCCTCTACCACCGGGGCGCTCGCAGGGGCCACTGTCGCGGGCTCTGCCGCCTCACCCGGGGTCACGATGACCTGATAAATCTGCTTGCCAAACAGGCCAGCCAGCGCCCCGATCAGAAGCGGAAAGGCAGAGCTGTCGGCGCCGATCATCCACACCAGGATCGCCGCTACCATCAGAAGGATGACCAGCGTCAGCATGTCGTATTCGGTCTTCCCCACCGGGATTTTCGCTTGCACTACGCGCTCCAGCGCGGCTTTCACATGGGGCTCGGCCCGCGGTGTCAGATAGCCCGCGACAACCCCCAGGATTAGATTCCACAACATCTCTTCACACTCCTTCTTACACGTCGTTGGCAGCGTTAGGCCGGGCCGCCCCGGACGATAACCTAGCATCGGGTCCTGAGCCTAACATGGGGAATTGCCGCCGCGATATCACATCTGTCACCGGATCGGGTGATGCACGGTGACAAGCTTGGTACCGTCTGGAAACGTCGCCTCAACTTGCACGTCATGGATCATCTCGGGCACACCCTCCATACATTGTTCCCGCGTCACGACCTCAGCCCCTGCTTGCATCAGATCGGCAACACTCCGCCCATCGCGGGCGCCTTCGACGACAAAATCGGTGATGAGCGCGATCGCCTCGGGGTGGTTCAGCTTCACGCCCCTTAACAGGCGGTTCCGCGCCACCATCGCGGCCAGGCTGACCAGAAGCTTGTCCTTCTCTCGGGGGCTCAGGTTCATGGGTCGTCCTTCATGGGGGTCAGATTTGCCAGACGCGCGGCAGCGCGGCGCCGGTCAGAATTGGGATGAGGCGGGCTAGCCCCTTGCGAAGCGGATAAGCATCCGCCGCCATCAGCCGCACGGTCAGCCGCCCACCCCAGGCCGAGGCCGTAGCGGTGACGCCATCTGCGGGAAGCGCTTGGCGGATCGCCGCCAAACGGTCCTCGGCGTGCGGCGCGATCAAGGTGAGGGAAGCCACGGCCCGCGCATCACCTAGCCCCGCCGCGCCAGCCCTTGTCAGATCCGCCTCGTCAAGCCGAATGGGCTCCAAGAACACCAGCCGCCCGCCCCGGCGCACCGCCCGGCGGTCCCGCAGATGAATCTCGGCCACGGTTTCGCCCATCGCCGCCCGGCCCAGGACCAGGGTTT
>JANQNZ010000225.1 GCA_028279315.1 Rhodophyticola sp.
CGCCGCGTCCCTGCTTCTCTATCCCGAAAATATGGCCGCCGGAGGCATCCGACCTCTGCCACCCGCACAGCCCATCCCCGGTAATGCCGTGCCGTTGGCACGCTCTACCGCGTCAACACCACCGACACCGGCGCCAAAGCCACGCTTTCCGACCGGCTGCCAAGCGCCCAGGAAAAGAGCGCCGTGACCGTATCGGAATAGGTGTGCCCCAGCACAATCACCGAGCCATCCTGCCGTGCGGCGAAGGCCGCGCGGTCGAGATAGCGGGTGATGACCGTCGCGCGTTCCCGCTCTTCATCGATCTGCCGGAACAGGGTCGCGGCGGGCACACCCGCCCGGCTTGCGCTTTGCTCAGCGGTGTTGAGGCCGCGGGGGAAGGCCACCAGCCCGTGGCCCGTCTCCCCCAGTGCCGCGACCATGGCATCCAGGACGGGGCGGTCACTTTGAATGCGGCCTTGGGGGGTGTCGAGAATGGCCACCGCTTCGGGCAACACCTCCAACGCGCCTGCAAGCGCCACCTCCACATCCGGGGCGGTTGCGCCATCGGGCAGAAGACCGGCCAGCATTAAGACCTCAAACCCCGCGGCTCGGTAGGCAGCGGCATTCTCTGCTGCATCGGGCCGGGTTGGGTCGATGGCGAAACTGACCGGGAAGGGGAAAGTCCTGAGGACCTGGCGATCAAGCCCAAAGGCCGGATCGTCGATCAGAATAATGGACATGAGCGGGCGGGTCTCAGCGGCGTCGAACTCGGCGGCAAAGGCCTCGATGGCCGGAAGCGCCGTGGGCGTGTCAGGCGTGGCGGCCTCGGGGGATGCGGTTTCGGGCATCGCGTCACTGGGCTCGGCGGCGCCCTCCGTGCCGACGCTCTCCGCCTCAGGGCCGCCAATTGTGGGCAATTGCAGACCCGGCGTTTCCACCGAAGCAACTTCTTCCGGCGCAGGCTCCGCCTCCGCTTCGGGCGTGGGTTCTGGTTCTGGGGCGACATCAGGTGTTTCGGCGGTCACCGTCTCGGTCGGCGTTCGGGTCGCTGGCGGCTCCGGGGCTGGCGCGGTCGCAACCGCCGTTGGGTCGGTCTCAATCTGCGGCAGGCCCAAAGGCGCGGGTTGAAGCTCGGGCGGCGGGGCCAGCGGATCCGCCTCGGTATTCGCTGCAATCGGGGCGCCCGCGCTCTCAGCAGGTTCTGAGATTTGCGGCAGCGCCAGGCCCGCGGTCGCGTCGGGCTGCGGTGCGGTTGTGGTGTCGGGCGTCGGCGCGGTGGTCAGGTCATTGGGCCGTGGCGCCGGTGTTTCCAAAGGCTGCGCAGGCGTTGGCGGCGCGTCGACTTGGGGTAAGACGGCGGCTTCAGGGGGCGGCGGGCGGTTGAATTCGGAGCCTGCTGGCAGCGGGACCGCCTCAACTGGTGCACCAAGGGATGCGCTTTCCGTGGCCGCGTCGGTCTCGGGCGCTGGATCAGCGACGGGTTCCGTTGTCGCGGCCACGTCTTCAGAGCCGGTTGCAGCCTCCTCTGACGTGACCTCAGGAGACACGTCCTCTTCGGTGGTCGGTTCCGCGTCAGGCGCGGCGCCTGCGTCCGGAGCCGCGCCCGCAACTGCGTCTTCCGCGGCTTGGGTCTCCACCGGCTCCTCAGCCGTCTCTGCTGTCGCTTCCGGTTCAGCGGTTTCGGTGCTCGCCACAGCCGGACCAGGCCGCGCCTCCGGCAAAGGCGCACTTAAGGACAGCACCACCAGCGTCACCACCGACACCAGCGCCCCCCACAGCACCCCCAGAACCAGACCTCTGCCCATCTCGAACCCTCACACCACCCGATGCCGTCCTTGCCAGCGGGCCATCCCTTGACCCCGCCGCGCGGCTGTTGAACATGTATAACGCGGGCGCGCGACGCCTTCACCCCCTTATCAGCGAGGCGCTGACGACCCGATGCTGCTCTTGATCGATAACTACGACAGTTTCACCTATAATCTGGTGCAATATCTGGGCCAATTGGGGGCCGAGATGCGCGTCGAACGCAATGATGCGCTGGATGTGCAGGCGGCGATGGCCTTGAACCCAAAAGCAATTTTGCTGTCGCCGGGGCCCTGCGACCCCTCACAGGCGGGAATTTGCCTGGCCTTGACGGAAGCGGCGGCGGAAACCGGCATTCCACTGATGGGGGTCTGTTTGGGCCACCAGGCGATTGGCCAAGCGTTTGGCGGCACCGTCACGCGGCATAGCGAGATCGTGCATGGCAAACTTGGCACCGTGCACCATACCGGGACGGGCGTGTTCCGCGACCTGCCCTCCCCGTTCCAGGCCACGCGGTATCACTCGCTGATCGTGGCGCGGGAGGGGTTGCCGGACTGCCTGGAGATCACCGCGGAACTGGAGGATGGCACGATTATGGGCCTCCGCCACCGGGAGAAGCCGATTGAAGGCGTGCAGTTCCACCCCGAAAGCATCCGGTCCGAGCACGGGCATCACATGTTACGTAATTTCCTTGAGATGGCCGGGATGGCGGCGGTGCCCGCATGAGCGACGCGATGAAACCTCTGATCTACGCCGCGTCGGAAGGGCCGCTCAGCCGCGCTCAGGCGAAGGAGGCGTTCCAGCACCTGTTCGAGGGCAACGCCACGCCCGCGCAGATGGGCGGGCTGATCATGGCGTTGAGAGCGCGCGGCGAGGCGGTGTCGGAATACGCCGCCGCCGCTGCCGTGATGCTGGAGAAATGCGTGGCCGTGACGGCACCTGAAGGCGCGATGGATATCGTCGGCACCGGCGGCGACGGGATGGGCACGCTGAACATCTCGACCGCCACGGCCTTTGTGGTCGCAGGCGCCGGTGTGCCGGTCGCCAAACATGGCAACCGCAATCTCTCGTCGCAGTCCGGCGCGGCGGATGCGCTGCAAGAACTGGGGATCGACGTGATGGTTGGCCCTGAGGTTGTCGAGCGCGGGATCGCCGAGGCCGGGATCGGCTTCATGATGGCGCCCATGCATCATCCGGCGGTGAAACATGTGATGCCGGTGCGGCAAGAATTGGGATGCAAGACGATCTTCAACATCCTGGGACCATTGACAAATCCCGCTGGTGTGAAGCGGCAATTGACCGGGGCCTTTGCTATTGACCTGATCTTCCCCATGGCCGAGACGCTTCAGGAATTGGGGGCGGAGAAAGCCTGGTTTGTCCACGGCGCCGATGGCACCGATGAGGTCTCGATCACCGGCCCAACCTCCGTCGCCGTGTTAGACGGAGAGACGATCAGCAGCCGCGAGGTGCACCCCGAAGAGGCCGGGCTGCCGGTGCATCGCCTAGCCGATATTCTGGGCGGCACGCCTGCCGAGAACGGCGCCGCGCTAAAAGCGCTTCTGGAGGGCGCAGACGGGGCCTATCGCGATGCGGTTTTGCTGAACGCGGCAGCCGCTCTTGTGGTCGCCGACAAGGTGAGCACACTTACCGATGGTGTTGAAATCGCGCGGGAAAGCATTGACAGCGGCAAGGCAAAACAGGCCGTTGAGACCCTCGCCCGTATCACCTCAGGGGGTGTCTGACCCATGGCCACCATCCTTGATGAGATCAAAGCCTATAAGCTTGACGAGATCGCGGCCCGGAAAGCCGACCGTCCCCTGCCAGAGGTTGAGGCCGCGGCAAGAGAGGCCGGGCCCGTTCGCCCATTTTCCCAAGCCTTAAGCGGAGCCGCGCGGGAAGGGTACGGCCTGATTGCCGAGATCAAAAAGGCCAGCCCCTCGAAAGGTCTGATCCGAGAAGATTTCGACCCGCCCGCCCTGGCCCAAGCCTATGAAACAGGCGGCGCAACCTGTCTCAGCGTCTTGACCGACACGCCGAGCTTCCAAGGCGATGACAGCTATCTGACCGCCGCGCGCGCGGCCTGCGACCTGCCGGTTCTGCGCAAGGATTTCCTTTATGACCCCTATCAGGTGGCCGAAGCCCGCGCCCTTGGCACCGACTGCATTCTGATCATCATGGCGTCGGTCGAAGACGCGCAGGCCGCCGAACTGGAGGCCGCGGCGACAGGACTCGGCATGGATGCGCTGATCGAGATCCATAACGAGGCGGAGATGGAGCGCGCACTCCGCCTAAACTCCCATCTCATCGGCATAAACAACCGTGATCTCAACACGTTCGAGACCTCTCTTGATGTGACGCGCCGGCTGGTGCGGATGCTGCCACCTGAGGTTCTGGTGGTGGCGGAAAGCGGGTTGTCAACGCCCGACGACTTGGCCGATTTGGCACGCTACGGGGCGCGCTGCTTCCTGATCGGCGAAAGCCTGATGCGCCAGGACGATGTGGCGGGCGCCACCCGCGCGCTTCTCTCCAACCCCCTGACGGCAGCAGGCTGATGCCGAAGCTCACCCATTTCGATGAGGGCGGCCAGGCGCATATGGTCGATGTCTCAGAAAAGCCCGTGACCGCGCGGATCGCGGTAGCCGAAGCATCCGTGAGGATGCAGCCCGAGACCTTCGATCTGATGCAATCCGGCGGCGCAAAGAAAGGCGATGTGCTCGCCGTCGCGCGGCTGGCCGGGATCATGGGGGCGAAGCGTACGGCTGATCTGATCCCGCTTTGCCATCCCCTACCCGTGACGAAGGTCGCGCTCGAATTGACGCCCGATGCCGATCTGCCTGGCGTCCGCATCGCCGCAACGGTCAAGACCAACGGCCAGACCGGGGTGGAGATGGAGGCGCTGACCGCCGCCTCCACCGCCGCGCTCACGGTCTATGACATGCTGAAAGCCGTGGACCGGGGGATGGAGATCGGCGGCCTGCGTGTGCGCCTGAAAGATGGTGGCAAATCCGGGCGGTATGAGGCGGAACCTTGATCTCCGTCGAAGAAGCGCTGGCCAATTGCTTGGCGCTGACCCATCCACTTGAGCCTGAAGACGTGCCACTGGCCGAGGCCGGGGGCCGGGTCCTCGCCCGCTCGATCCTCGCCACGCGTGACCAACCGCCTTTCGCGGCCTCGGCCATGGATGGCTATGCGGTGATGGCGACCGAGGTCGCGCCTGGCGCCACATTTACCGTCGTGGGCGAAGCGCCCGCGGGCCGGATGTGGGAGGGCACGCTTCAGCCGGGCCAGGCGCTCCGCATTTTTACCGGCGCGCCGGTGCCCGACGGCGCCGACCGGATCGTGATCCAAGAAGACGTCACGCGCGACGGCGACCGGATCACCCTTAAGGACAAGCTCGATCAAGGCACCCATATCCGCCCCGCCGGCGGCGA
>JANQNZ010000241.1 GCA_028279315.1 Rhodophyticola sp.
GGGCACCAGGATGCCCGCCAGCCCCGCAACCAGCAAGTTGATCACCATTGCCGCCGCGATCACAGCGCCAAGCGCGGCGGACCCGAACCAGACCACGCCCACCACCCCCATCACCACCGCAAAGATCATCCCGTTGATCAGACCCACGCCCGCCTCACGCCCCACAACCCGCATCAGGTTCGACCGCGTGAGGTCCTTCGTGGCGATGGCCCGCACCGCCACGGTCAGGCTCTGCGTGCCTGCATTGCCGCCCATCGAGGCCACAATCGGCATCAGAACGGCCAGCGCCACCAGCTGCGCAATCGCCGCCTCGAACTGCGCAATCACAACCGAGGCCAGGATCGCGGTCACCAGGTTCACGAAGAGCCACGGGAATCGCCGCTGCGTGGTGTCGATGATCCGGTCGTTCAGGCTGCCCTCCCCAACACCGGCCAGGCGCAAAATGTCCTCCTCCGCCTCGTTATCCAGAACGATCATCGCGTCATCGATGGTGATCACACCCACAAGCCGCCCATCGTCGTCGACCACGGGCGCTGAGATCAGGTGGTATTGGTTAAAGGCATAAGCCACCTCATCCTCGGGCTGCGTGGCCGGAATGGTGCGGAAACTGTCCTCGGTAATGGTACAAAGCTCGGCCTGGCGTGGGCTCGACAACATCCGGCCAAGGGCGACATAGCCCGTGGGCTTCATCCGCGGATCGACCAGGACCACATGATAGAACTGCTCCGGCAGATCGCCTTCGTGATGGCGCAGATAGTCGATCATCTCGCCCACGGTCCAATGCTCCGGCGCGCGCACGATCTCGCGCTGCATCAACCGCCCGGCGGATTCCTCAGGGTAACTTAGCGCCTCCTCAATCGCGGCCCGATCGGCATCGTCCAAAACGTCAAGAATGGCCTCTTGCTGGTGATCCTCCAGATCCTCGACCAGATCGACCACATCGTCGGAGTCAAGCTCCCGCACGGCCTGGGCCAGGACATGATCAGGCAGAAGCGAGATCACCTCCTCCCGCAGCCCCTCTTCCAGCTCCGACAGAACCTCGCCGTCGATCCCGGCTGACCAAAGCTGCAACAGCGCTTCACGTTCCGCGCCCGAGATTTGCTCCAGAAGGTCCGCGATATCGGCCGGGTGGAGCGGCTCCATCAACCTGTCGATCTCGGCCATATCCTCAGCCAAGACCGCGCGGCGCACATGGCCACGCAGGGAGTCGTCCAGCGCGTAGCTGTCACGCTCCTCCAACAGGATGTCGTCTGCGTCCTCCGCCATGGCCCAAGCTCCCGCCAATCACTGCAGATTTGCCCTAACACAGGGCGGGATTGACCGCTATGACAGAGGGTGGCGCAAATCGGCACGTGGGGGGCGTGGCATGGCGGACCACTTGATCCTGGGGCAAACCCTGGCCTTTGAGGGCGATCCGTTTGAGGTGGGCCTGAGCGCGGCGCGGCATGAGCGGCACGGCGCGATTTTGGTCAGGGACGGCGTCATCGTCGCCATCGATACGGCCGACGCCCTGCGGGCGACCCATCCAGAGGCTCCCATCACGGATTATGGCGAGGCGCTGATCCTGCCGGGCTTCATCGACGCCCATGCCCATTACCCGCAAACGGCGATCATCGCGTCTTGGGGCAAACGCCTGATCGATTGGCTGAACACCTATACCTTCCCTGAAGAGATGCGCTTCGGCGATGCCGATTACGCCCGCGCCACGGCATCCCGCTATTTCGACCTGACTCTGGCCCATGGCACGACAACGGTCGCGAGCTATTGCACGATCCATCCCGAAAGCGTGGAGGCCTATTTCGCCGAGGCCCAGGCCCGCTGTCTGCGCGCCCTTGGCGGCAAGACCTGTATGGATCGGAACGCGCCGGAGGGCCTGAAAGACGACGTGCAATCGGCCTATGATGACAGCAAGGCGCTCGTCACCCGATGGCATGGGGTGGATCGCCTGTCTTATGTCGTCACGCCCAGGTTCTCCCCCACCTCAACACCAGAACAGCTCGCCGCCCTTGGGGTGCTTTGGGGGGAGCATCCCGATTGCCTGATGCAAACGCACTTAAGCGAACAAACCGATGAAATCGCTTGGGTCAAATCGCTCTACCCCGAGGCGCGCGACTACCTCGACACATACGAGGCGCACGGCCTCCTCGGCCCCGGCGCGGTCTTTGGCCATGCGATCCATCTAGACCCGCGAGAGATCGACCGGTTGACCGAAACCGGCGCCTCACTTGTCCATTGCCCCACCTCAAACACGTTCATCGGCTCAGGCCTCTTCGATATGGGGCTGGCCCAGCAGATCCGCGTGGGGCTTGCCACGGACACTGGCGGCGGGTCGTCCTTTTCTATGCTCCGCACCATGGCTGCGGCCTATGAGGTCGCCCAACTCCGCGGTCGTGCCTTGCACCCTGCCGAGCTGCTCTGGCTCGCCACCGTAGGCTCGGCCCGCGCGCTCAGGCTCGAAGACAAGATCGGCCGCCTCGCGCCGGGCATGGAGGCCGATCTGGTCGTCCTCGACCTCGCCTCAACCCCCGCCATCGCCCAGCGGGCGGACAAAGCCGATGATATTTGGGAGGCGGTCTTTCCGACGATCATGATGGGCGATGACCGCGCGGTGCAGGCGGTTTGGATCAATGGGGTGCCGCGCCAATGATCGCTTGCACCGGCGCCAGGCGGATGCCTAACTGACCGTCGCGCAACTCGGAAGGTGGCCACCATGATCGACCCCGCAACACTCCTGACCTATGTCGCGATTGTTCTGGGCTTTGTCTTCATCCCCGGGCCAGCAACGCTTTTGACAATTGCGCGCGCCACCAGTTCCGGCACCAAAGCCGGGATCGCGACCGGCGCCGGCATTGCGGCGGGCGATGTCATCCATACGGTCATGGCCATCATTGGCATCTCGGCCATTATCGCCACATCGGCCGTCCTGTTCAGCCTGATCAAATACCTCGGCGCGGCCTATCTGATCTATCTGGGTCTCCGCGCCATATTGGAGAAATCCACGCCCGATCTTGGCGCAGGCCGGTTGCCGATCAGCCCGGGCCGCGCCTTTCGCCAGGCGGTTCTGGCCGAAGTCCTGAACCCCAAGACCGCCCTTTTCTTCCTGGCCTTCCTGCCGCAATTTGTGCAGCCCGAAAACGGCGCTGTTGTGGTGCAGCTTACCATTCTTGGCCTTGTCTTCGTTGCGCTTGGCCTTCTGAGCACGGTGGTCTTTGCCGTTGGCGCAGGTGGCCTTGGGGCCTTCTTGCGCCGCAACCCGACAGTCTTGAAATGGCAGGGGAAGGTCGTTGGGGGCATCTACTGCGCGCTTGGTCTGCGCCTGGCCTTACAGGAACGTTAGACCGCGGCCTCCACCGCGCCCACGATTTCATCCACAACGGCGACCATCAGCGCTTCATCCTCGGCCTCGGCCATGACCCGGATCAAGGGCTCGGTCCCGGATTTACGGATCAGAAGCCGCCCATGGCCGTTTAGCTTAGCCTCGCCTGCCGCGATGGCCTTCTGAACCCCGGGCGTGTCGAGCGGTGTCTGCCCTTGGCCGTAGCGCACATTCTTCAGAAGCTGCGGCACCCTCTCGAAACTCCGGGCAAGCGCGCTGGCCGGTTTCCCGGTCCGCACCATCTCCCCCAGGAATTGCAACGCCGCGATCAACCCATCACCGGTGGTGGCATAATCGGTCATCACGATATGGCCTGATTGCTCCCCGCCCAGGTTCAGCCCATGGGCGCGCATCGCCTCGACCACATAGCGGTCTCCCACGGGCGTCCGGTGCAAATCAATCGAGCGTTCGGCCAAATACCGCTCCAACCCCAGGTTCGACATGACCGTGGCGGCGAGCGTCTGGCCTTTCAGCCGCCCCTCCTCCGCCCATCGGTTCGCAAGAAGCGCCATAAGCTGATCGCCATCAGCCACCGCCCCCGTTTCATCGATCAGGATCACCCTATCCGCATCGCCGTCCAGGCAAATGCCCAGATCGGCGCCTGTCTCCTTGATCTTCGCCGCCGCAGTCTCCGGCGCGGTCGACCCAACGCCATCATTGATATTGAACCCATCGGGGCTGACCCCAATCGCGATGACCTCGGCGCCCAACTCCCAAAGTACCTCAGGCGCCGCACGATAAGCCGCCCCATTGGCGCAATCGACGACCAGCTTCAGCCCATCAAGGCGCAACCCCGCCGGGAACGTGCTTTTGACCCGCTCCACATAGCGGAACCGGCCATCGTCGATCCGCTTGGCCCGCCCAATGTTCTCCGCCTGCGCCGGTTGGATGTCTGAGAAGACAAGCGCCTCGATCTGAGCCTCCGCCTCATCCGAGAGTTTGTAGCCGTCGGGACCAAAGAGTTTGATCCCATTGTCCGTGGCTGGATTGTGAGAGGCGGAAATCATCACCCCCACATCGGCCCGCATCGAGGGGGTTAGAAGCCCCACGGCAGGTGTTGGCACCGGTCCCAGCAGCAGCACATTCATGCCCGTCGAGGTGAACCCCGCCGTCAGCGCATTCTCGATCATATACCCCGACAGCCGCGTATCTTTACCGATCACCACCCGATGCGCCCGGCTGCCGTCGGTGCGAAAGAACCGGCCGGCCGCGGCGCCCAGTTTCAGTGCCATCTCGGCGGTCATCGGTTCGGAATTGGCGCGGCCCCGCACGCCATCAGTGCCAAAAAGCTTGCGCGTCATGCCTGATCGTCCTTCTCACTGCCCGTCCCGCTGGCGGCGTCCGTCCCGCTTGCGGCGCGCCACAGCGTGATCATTTCTCTGTGCACCTCTATATCATGAACCCGGAGAATCTGTATCCCCTGGGACAGTGCCCATAAGCCGATGGCCGCCGAGGCCGGTCCCCGCGCATCCGGCGGCTCCACCCCGCCGAGGCGTCCAATCATGCCTTTGCGCGAGACGCCAAGCAGTACGGGGCAGCCAAGCGCGTGGCACAGGCTGATCCGCCTCAGAAGCGCGAGATTATGGGGATCGCGTTTTCCGAAGCCAATTCCGGGGTCTACGACGATCTGAGATCGCGGGACACCAGCGCCCTCTGC
>JANQNZ010000249.1 GCA_028279315.1 Rhodophyticola sp.
TCCGCACCGCCTGGTCCGCCGTCATGCCGGGCAGCGCGGTCCTTTACGCCAAACCCCTTCCCGAAACCGCCTTCCTGGTGGAGGCCGCGGCCCGCCAAGCGCCCGCGCGGTCGGCCTGGGGCGAAGGCGTCATCTCGGTCCTGGCGCAACTGGAGGCTCGGGACCGCGCGGCACGTGGATTGGACCAGCCCGCCGAATAGGCTAGGGTCCGCTCCATGGATTGGAGTGTGTTCGCCATTTTCCTCGCCGCCTGCTGCGCTGCGGCCGCCACCGGCTCGATGTTTTCACCGGGCGCGTGGTATCGCGGGCTCGACAAACCGTCCTGGACGCCGCCGGATTGGGTGTTCCCCGTCGCGTGGTCGGTGCTTTACCTGCTGGCGGCGCTCGCCGCGGCCCGGGTTGCGGGGATGGAGGGCAACGCCCACGGGATGGCGTTCTGGGCCATGCAGATCGCCTTCAACACGCTCTGGACCCCGGTCTTCTTCGGCCTCCGCCGGATCAAGGCGGCGTTTTTTATCATGATCGGGCTGTGGATCGGCGTCGCGGGCACGATGGTGAGTTTCTGGGCGCTGGATTGGGTCAGCGGGCTGATGTTTGTGCCCTATCTGATCTGGGTGACGATTGCGGGCGCGCTGAATGCGTCGGTCTGGCGGCTCAATCCCAATGAGGCGGCGCAACCGGCGGAATGAAAAAAGGGGGCGTCGTAGGGGCCCGTGAGCGTCGGATGCGGATGCGACTTTTGTTCGAGTCTTTTCAGTAACTTGGTGGAATCAAGGGATTTTTCTGTTGCGAATATTTCGAATATCGCCATATTGACTATGGAGGTGCAGAAAAATGCCACACTCTAGAATTGCGGGCACAGGTCTGCCGACAGATCTCGACATCAAGACAGCGGATCAACTCCGATCCATTTTGGCGTCCGCTCCAAGTGACAAGGATGGCGGTGTAACGCTTAGGATCGCGGATCCCGGCGGCGGGATTGAGGAGATTACACTGACCCATGATCTTGCCGAGAAATTCAGGGCGATCCTTAGGTTGATCTCTTCAGGGAAAGGGTTTCGCGTGATCCCGTACGAAGCCGAGCTGACCACGCAGCAAGCGGCAGATTTTCTTAATGTCTCAAGACCGTACTTAATCAAGTTGCTTGAGGCGGAAGAGATTAAGCACACAAAAGTCGGTCGGCATCGTCGCGTCAAAGCCGAAGAGCTGTTTCTATATAAAGAGAAGAGAGACAAAGATCGCTCGGGTGTATTGGCAGAACTGGCCGAAGAAGACGCGGAGCATCTCTGATTGGTTCCGAACCGGTTTACTGTCGTTTTGGACACGAATGCTCTTTATGGCGCGTTGACCCGAAACGTAATGCTCAGCCTTGCGGAAGCGGGATTCTTCCGACCCCGATGGTCCTCCGGGATCATCGAGGAGCTCAGCGAAACGCTAGAAAGGAACTTCGGCCAAGAGTTGGCGAACCGATCCATTTCTAGGATCATCGAGGCATTTCCAGAGTCCATGATTGAGGGTGATTTCTCCGACTCGGTGGGGCTTGGACTCCCGGATCGGAATGACAATCATATCTTGGCTGCCGCCATAGCTGTGCGGGCAGCACAGATCGTGACAGACAATATCAAACACTTTCCTTCCGATCATCTGGACCGCTTCGATATCGAAGCAGTTACAGCCGATGAGTTCATCTCGAACACAATCGCCTTGGACCACATTGCCGCGGCGCGAGCATTTCGGACAATGCGCGAACGTTTTAAGCGGCCAAGCGTAGACGGGAGTGAACTGCTTAGCCTGATGGAAAAACGGGGGTTGGTGGAGTCGGCGAGCGAACTCTCGGACTACGTATCGCTTATCTGAACTCGAAACACCTTAGGCCAGCACCCGCTCAACCTCTTCGCGTTCGAAGATTTCGATGACATCGCCTTGGCGGATATCGTCGTAATTCTCAAACGCCATCCCGCATTCCTGGCCTGATTGCACCTCTGGGACTTCATCTTTGAAGCGCTTCAGTGTTTTCAGCGTGCCTTCGTGGATCACCACATCGTCGCGCAGAAGCCGGACACCGGCAGAGCGCCGTGCGACGCCCTCGGTGACAAGGCAGCCTGCCACGTTGCCGACGCCCGAGACGCGGAAGGTTTCCTTGATCTCGGCGTAACCGATGAAGTTCTCGCGCACTTCCGCCGACAGAAGGCCCGAGGCCGCGGCTTTCACATCGTCCACCAGATCGTAGATCACCGAGTAATACCGGATCTCGACGCCTTTCTGGTTGGCGCTGCTGCGCGCAGGCGCGTTGGCCCGGACGTTGAACCCGATGACCGGCGCGCCAGAGGCTTCGGCCAGGCCCACATCGGATTCGGTGATGGCGCCCACACCTGAATGAAGGACGCGCACGCGCACCTCGTCATTACCGATCTTCTCCATCGCTTGGATGATCGCCTCGGCTGAGCCTTGCACATCGGCCTTCACCACAATCGGTAATTCGGCGACGTTCTCATCTTCCTTGGCCTTGGCCAGAAGCTGATCGAGCGTGGTTGCGGCGCCTGCGGCGGCGCGTTTTTCCTTCGCCACATTCTCGCGATATTCGGCGATTTCGCGGGCCTGCGCCTCGGTCTCGACCACGTTCAGAACATCGCCTGCTTCAGGCGTGCCATTGAGGCCCAGAACCTCGACCGGCACCGATGGGCCGGCCTCCTTCACGCGGTCGCCTTTGTCGTTGACCAGCGCGCGGACCTTGCCCCATTGCTCGCCGACCACAAAGATATCGCCCTGTTTCAGCGTGCCGTTCTGCACCAGAACCGTGGCCACCGGCCCGCGGCCAACGTCAAGCTGCGCCTCGATCACGGCGCCAGAGGCGGCGCGGTCGGGGTTGGCTTTCAGCTCCAGGATTTCGGCTTGTAGCGCGATGGCCTCAAGCAGGTCATCGAGGCCCTGGCCAGAGATCGCAGAGACCTCCACATCCTGAACCTCGCCCGACATCTTCTCCACGATCACTTCATGCTGAAGCAAATCGGTACGGACCTTGTCGGGGTTGGCTTCCGGCTTGTCGATCTTGTTGATCGCCACGATCATCGGCACTTCGGCGGCTTTGGCATGGGCAATCGCCTCCACCGTCTGCGGCATCACCGCGTCATCGGCGGCGACAACCAGCACAACGATATCGGTGACCTGTGCCCCACGCGCGCGCATTGAGGTAAAGGCCGCGTGGCCGGGCGTGTCGAGGAAACTCAAAACCGTGCCCCCATCGGTTTTCACCTGATAGGCGCCGATATGCTGCGTGATGCCTCCGGCCTCCCCCGCCACAACTTTGGCGTTCCGGATGGCGTCCAGAAGTGAGGTCTTGCCGTGGTCCACATGGCCCATGATCGTGATGACCGGCGGTCGCGATTTCAGCTCGTCATCCTGATCTTCAACCGTGTCGATCACATCCTCGACGTCAGCGTCGGAGACCCGAACCACCTTATGGCCGAATTCTTCCACGATCAGCTCTGCCGTATCGGCGTCGATCGATTGGTTCTGGGTGACCATCAGGCCGTTTTGCATCAGCGCTTTGACCACATCGGCCACACGTTCGGCCATGCGGTTGGCAAGCTCAGAGACCAGGATCGTCTCAGGCACCTGTACGTCGCGCACGATCTTTTCGCGCTCAACCTGGCCGCCCAAGGCTTTCTGGCGCGCACGTTCCTGTTTCCGCTTCATCGCGGCGAGTGAGCGTTGGCGCCCACCTTCGCCCCCGGCCAAAGCCTGGTTCACGGTCAATTTACCGGCGCGGCGGCCACCGTCATTGCCACGGCCCCCCCGCGTGTCGCGTTTTTGCTCCCGTTCGGGCTCACGCCGGGCGGGGGCCGGCTTGCCACCGCCACGGGGGGCGGCGGCTGCGGCGGCCTCGGCGGCGGGGGGATCAACCGGGGCCTCTTTCGGGGCGTTCCGGCGCGCCTCTTCCTCGGCCTTGCGGCGGGCGTCTTCCTCTTCCTTGGCTTTCAGCGCTTCTTCGCGCTCCCGCTCTTCCCGCTCCTTGGCCTCGACCTCGGCGCGGCGGCGGGCGCGCTCTTCCTCGCGCTCTTTCTCTTCGGAAACGCGGCGTTCTTCATCTTCGGCCTCGCGGGCCTTGGCGGCCTGCAACGCCTTCAGACGGCGCTCAAGCTCGGCATCGGGCACCGCCTTGTCGCGCTTGCCCCCTTCGGCGGCTTTTGCCGCAGCCGTCGGCGCGCCGGGTTTCGGCACCATCACGCGCTTGCGCTTGGTCTCCACCACAACCGACTTTGTCCGCCCGCGTGAGAAGCTTTGGTTCACGCGGCCGCTGCGGGCGCCGCCCGACAGTCCAAGGGGTTTCTTTCCGTCCTGATCGCTCATGCGTTCGTCTTATCCTTCCCGGCGGGGTTTCCGCCGTCTGCTTTGCGCAGGCCTTGCAGCTTTGCGGCTTCCTCTACAACACGTGTACTGAGTCCACCAGCGCCAAGCGCGCCATGTATCACAGTTTCCCGCCCGAATGCCAAACCCAATTCTTGGGCGGTCAAACAGGCAAAATATCGGCCCCCTTCCGGGGTCCAGAGCTTCGATTTTCCACGCTCCGAGCCGTCTGAGGCTTGGAGCAGAACCTTGGCCCGGCCTTCGGCGAGCCAAGACTTCACTTTCTCAAACCCCGCGACCGCCTCACCCGCCTTTCGGGCGAGCGCCACCAGGTCAGTCACCCGGCGCGCCTGAGCCGCCTCGACCTGGGCGATCAAATCGCCGGGCAGCTTGGCCGGGGCCTTTGCCGCGCGGGCGAAGAGGTTCTTCTTTGTCGCCAGCGCCAATGCGTCGCGATCCGCGCTGACCCAGATGCCGCGGCCTGGCAAGCGGCCCAGGATATCCGGCACCACCTGGCCCTCGGGTCCGATGACAAAGCGGATCAGCCCAGGCTTAGGCTGGGTCTCTCCGGTTGCGATGCAGCGCCGTTCGGCCTCATCGCGCGTTTTGGTCCGGCCGCCCCGCGTCATCGCGGATACCACTCGGGGCCTTAGATCAGGCCCCGGCCTCCTCGGTTTCGCCCGCTTCGGCCAAGGCGGCCTCGGCTTCGGCGGCGGCTTGTGCCTCCAACTCCTCAATGGTGACCCAGCCCAATTGCAGGCGGGCGGTCATCACCATGTTCTGGGCTTCCTCCAGGCTGACGTCGAAGCTTTCCAAGACGCCATCGTCCTTCACACGCTCGCCATCCACCGTGGTCCAGCCGCCCGCGAGTTCCCAATCGGCACAGGTGGCGAAATCTTCCAGCGTCTTCACGCCATCCTCGGCCAGGGCCACCAGCATTTGGGGGGTGAGGCCCTCAAAATCAATAAGGCTCTGTTCGACACCTTTCTCTTTTGCGTCTTCCAGCGCTTTGCGGTTCTGCTCGTCGATATAGTCACGGGCGCGGGCCTGAAGCTCCTCCGCCGTGGCTTCATCGACGCCGTCGATCACCAGAAGCTCCTCCTGCTCCACATAGGCGACCTCTTCCAGCGAGGTGAACCCTTCGGAGACCAGAAGCTGCGCGAAGAACTCATCCAGATCGAGCGTGTCCATGAACATCTTGGTGCGCTCGGCAAACTCGGCCTGGCGGCGCGCACTTTCCTCTTCCTCGGTCAGGATGTCGATATCGAGACCCGTCAGTTGCGAGGCGAGCCGCACATTCTGTCCGCGGCGGCCAATAGCGAGCGAGAGTTGCTCATCCGGCACCACGACCTCAATCCGCTCGGCATCTTCGTCGAGGACAACTTTGGTCACCTCAGCCGGTTGCAGGGCGTTCACCAGGAAGGTCGGGGCGTCTTCGTTCCAAGGGATGATGTCGATCTTTTCGCCCTGAAGCTCATTCACCACAGCCTGCACACGAGAGCCGCGCATACCGACACAGGCGCCCACGGGGTCAATCGAGTTGTCATAAGAGATGACGGCTATCTTGGCGCGAGAGCCCGGGTCACGGGCCACGGCCTTGATTTCGATGATGCCGTCATAAATCTCCGGCACTTCCATCTTGAAGAGCTCAGCCATAAATTCCGGCGCGGTGCGGCTAAGGAAAATCTGCGGCCCCCGCGTCTCACTGCGGACATCTTTGATGTAGCAGCGGATGCGGTCATTCGGGCGATAGCTTTCGCGCCCAATCTTCTCATTCCGGCGCAACACGCCCTCGCCCCGGCCCACATCGACAATCACATTGCCGTATTCCTCGCGCTTCACGACACCATTGATGATGGTGCCCGCGCGGTCCTTGAATTCCTCATATTGACGCTCGCGTTCCGCCTCACGGACCTTTTGCAGGATCACTTGTTTCGCCGATTGCGCCGCGATCCGGCCCATATCGACGGGCGGCACGGCCTCATAAAACGCATCCCCGATCTCGGGCGTGCCAACCTCCACCGGGTCGATCCGGGCGCCCTCGCGCAGCCAATACTCATCCCGGCCTTCGGCGGGTGTGGTGAAATAGGGCTTGGCGGTCTCAACCGTGAATTCGGCCTTTTCATTCTCCAGCTCTTCGGCATCCACAATTGTGCGGACACGGGTGAAGGTGGCCTTCCCGGTTTTGCGGTCGATGGCGACATGGATGTCAAGCTCGGACCCGTAACGGGACTTCGCCGCCCGGGCGAGGCTTTCTTCCATCGCTTCGACCACCAGTTCGGGGTCAATCATCTTTTCCCGCGCCACGGCTTCGGCGGTTTGCAACAGCTCAAGCTGGTTTGCAGATGTGATTGCCATGTCCTTAATCCTCCGCCTGTTCCGGCTCTTCTTCAATCGTGTCGAATTTGGTTTCGTCGACCAGGCCCGCGGCTTTGCGCTGCCTGAGCATTTCGGTGATCAGATCGTCGGTCAGCACCAGTTTCGCGTCGCTCAGCCAATCGAAATGCAGGCCGACGGTGCCTTCCGCGATATTGATCAGAACATCATCGCCTTCGACGCCCGCCAGCACGCCTTTGAAGCGGCGGCGCCCGTCGATCATCTCGGTCGTTTCCAGCTTGACCTCATAGCCTTCGAAGGTCTCGAAATCCTTCAGGCGGGTCAGGGGCCGGTCGATCCCGGGGCTGGAGACCTCAAGCGTATAGGCATCCTCCAGCGGGTCCTCCACATCCAGAACCGCGCTGACCGCGGTGGAGATGTCCGCACATTCATCCACATCGATCCCGCCATCGGGCCGTTCCGCCATGATTTGCAGGGTCTTGGTCTGCCCACCCATCAGGCGGATGCGCACGAGTTCAAACCCCATGCCTTCGATGACAGGGGTCAAAATCTCCGCCATCCGGCGGTCGATCGAGGTTTTGGCGATAAGGTCGCTCATGGACATCCAAGCACAAAAAAACGGGCGCGCGGCCCGTCGATCTTTCCCGGTGGAGCGTCGGGGGTGGAGGCCGACGCGCCGCTGTTGAGGGCGATATAGGGGGAATCGGGGGCGGGTGCAAGTCACCCGCAATTTGCCTGGGTGATCACGCCGTCTTCGTCATAGAGGATGTTGAGTCGCTCCAGCGAAAGATCCAACGTCACGGCATCATTCGGGCCAATGACGCGGGTCCGGTCCGGCAAGGCCAAATCGGCCAACACGTCCCGATGCTCGCCAACCAGATATTGCCAGCCGGAGGCCCCGCATTCATCCGGTCCACCAAGATCGGGGGCGCCCCCCTCTTGGCAGGCCGTCAGAGCCAGAAGTGGGATCGTCAAAAGCGCCAGTCGCATCGGGCTTCTCCATTGCATCACAAAACAGATTGGCACAGGCTTCGTCCAAGACAAGGTTTTGGGAGGGACAGATCATGCGCACCCGTGCCGCCGTGGCCATCGAGGCCGGAAAACCGCTTGAAGTGATGGAGGTGAACCTGGACGGCCCCCGTGCCGGAGAGGTCTTGGTCGAAATCAAGGCCACCGGCATCTGCCACACTGATGAATTCACTCTTTCGGGCGCCGACCCCGAAGGCCTGTTCCCCGCGATCCTGGGCCATGAGGGCGCGGGCGTGGTGATGGAGGTGGGCGACGGCGTGACATCCGTCAAACCAGGCGATCACGTGATCCCGCTTTACACGCCCGAATGCCGGGAATGCGACTATTGCCTGCATCCGAAGACAAACCTCTGCCAGTCGATCCGCACCACCCAAGGTCAGGGGGTGATGCCCGACGGCACCTCTCGCTTCTCCACCCTCGATGGCGACCCGATCCTGCATTACATGGGCTGTTCGACCTTCTCCAACCACACAGTTCTGCCCGAGATTGCGGTCGCCAAAATCAACCCCGACGCGCCCTTCGATAAGGTCTGCTATATCGGCTGCGGCGTGACCACGGGGATCGGCGCGGTCATCAACACCGCGAAGGTGGAGATCGGCAGCCGCGCGATTGTATTTGGCCTGGGCGGGATCGGGTTGAATGTAATCCAAGGGCTGCGCCTGGCGGGCGCCGATCAGATTGTGGGCGTCGATATCAACCCCGACAAGAAGACCATGGCCGAGTATTTCGGCATGACCGATTACGTGAACCCCAATGAGGTGGAGGGCGATCTGGTTCCCTATCTGGTCGATCTGACCAAAGGCGGGGCGGATTACACCTTCGATGCCACCGGCAATGTCCAAGTCATGCGCGCGGCACTGGAGGCCGCCCATAAAGGTTGGGGCGAATCGATCATCATCGGGGTCGCGCCCGCAGGGGCGGAGATTGCCACCCGGCCTTTCCAACTGGTCACCGGACGCTCCTGGCGCGGCACGGCTTTTGGCGGGGCGCGCGGGCGGACCGATGTGCCGAAAATCGTGGATTGGTACATGGAGGGGAAGATCGAGATCGACCCGATGATCACCCATACGCTCAGCCTGGATGAGATCAACAAAGGGTTTGATCTGATGCATGCGGGGGAATCGATCCGGTCCGTGGTGGTCTATTGACGCTCACCATCCGCGCGGCGGAGGCGGCGGATAAACCGGCGCTCTGGCGCATCCTAGAGCCGGTTTTTCGTGCCGGCGACAGTTACACGGTTGATCCTGATATCTCTGAGGCTGACGCGCTCGCCTATTGGTGCGGCCCGACCCACACCGTCTTTCTGGCAGAAGATGAGACCGGCCCCCTTGGCACCTATTATATCCGTCCGAACCAGGGCGGCGGCGGCGGACATGTCTGTAATTGCGGCTATGTCACGGCGCCCAATGCCCGGGGCAAAGGCGTCGCCCGGGCGATGCTGAGCCATTCCTTGGAGGAGGCGCGGGCGCAGGGGTATCGTGCGATGCAGTATAACTTCGTGGTGGCGACGAACACGCGCGCCATCGAGATTTGGGAGCGGGCCGGGTTTGAGACCGTTGGGCGCTTGCCGGGGGCGTTTGAGCATCCAAGCGAGGGGTATGTGGATGCGCTGGTGATGATGAAGGATTTGGCCGGCAGTGCGGATTAACGCCTGGACCAAGCAACCTTGTGACGAGCTGCGCCGAACCACCGTCTTTCTGCTTCCCCTGCCCGAATAGTGCGGCGAAGCCGCCGGGCATTGCCACGCCGTCCCGCGGCCCGGCGATTTGGCTGAGTCTGGGGGCTCAGATCGGAGCGAGGACG
>JANQNZ010000261.1 GCA_028279315.1 Rhodophyticola sp.
ATCGTCATCATCGGGGAAAATCGCCTCGGCCACACGGGTCTCAAACGCCCCATCGGCCTCGGTATAGCTCACCCGAACCCGGCCCACGGTCTCCGCTTCAGGCGCCCGGGTCAGTTTCAGCCCCGCGATATCTTCCTCATCAATGGCTGTCAGCGGCTCCAGGATCTCCCCCTCGGGCAGGTCCGAGAGATGTTGGAAGATGAACTTCCCATCCCGCTCCACCGCGCCGAACCCATAGGCCAGCATCAAAGGCTGCAACCGCGCCCGCGCCGTCTCCACATCCGAGGAGACATGCCCGCGCACAAAACCAAACAGGCCAGAGACATCGTAATCCACCAACCCCGACTGCTCACAAATCTCGGCCACCACCATGGCCAAAGGCTGCCCTGCGGACCGCCCGGTGATCCAATGCCCGCGCGCATGGTTCTCCCCGTCGCTCCAAAGGTCGATCTTGTTCGGAAAGGCCGGCCAAGGCCGCGCATCCCAAGCCCAGACATGAGCGCGTGACATGTCCAACATCGGCCCGTCATAGATGGGTGAGACCGGGTTCCGCCCCGGCTCCTCCCAATAGGCCATGAGCGCCCGGATATACTGCGCCTGGATCAGATCGTCCCGCCGCCCGTTGGAGTAATGGGGGATCTGGCTTTCAGAGCTTTTTGGATCGAGGAATTTGTTCGGCTGGTTCGTGCCCTTATCAATGGCGCCACAGCCGATTTCGGTGAACCAGATCGGCTTCGATTTCGGCTCCCATGGTGAGGGCAGCAGAAGCGGTTTACCGCCCCGGCGGTCGTAATGCGGGTTCGACCACCAATTGCGTAGGTCCTTATAACGATAGACCCAAGGCGCATTGGTCGGCTCTTCACCGGCCAAGATGCTGCGATACAGCGGCGAGGCGTCGAGATGCGGCCAAGATGCCGTGGGCTCCCCTATGGTTACCGTATCGCCCGGCGCGGACACCCATTGTGATGAGGCGGTCCCGCTCCACGCGCCGGATTCCAAATCGCTGCCATCGGACGTCTCGGAACTTCCGATCAAGGCGCCATCGATCCACAGCCGCGCCCGACCGGGCGCATCCGGCTTCAACTCCCAGGCGATTTCATGCATCAGCCCGTCAAAGGGAAGATCGGATGTCGGCACATCCAACACCACTGTTTGTGTATCTGACGCGGATTTGGCCGTTCCCCCATCGCCGGCGCGTAACCGAAACGTCGCGCCCGCGTCTCGAACCCCCAGCCAGGCGCCGGTGCCGCCGCCACCATGTTCCCACATCAGCGCGTCAACTGGGGCTGTCGGGAAACGCACCATGCCGTGAAAGAAGACAGTCTCCTGCCTCACGCTGTCGGCGAAATCCGCCGACAGGCCAATCGGCGCCTCCTCTTCGATTGTGCCTAAGACCAGGCCTGTCGCGCCATCGGTGATCTCGGACCGTCGTTGCGCATCGCGCCGTTCGATCGAGGGATAGAACCAGTCATAGCCCTCACCCCCCTCGATATTCGCCTTCAGATATTCCGGCCGATAGATGCTGTCCCAATGGGCATCCGCATGGTCCGGCCCATCGCGCCAATCCGACAGCGGCATGTAATTGTCGATGGCGATCAGGTCGATATTGTCATCGGCCCAAAGCGGATCGAGATGGTAATAGACATCGCCTGACCCATCCTGCGGCTGATAGCCGAAATACTCCGACCAATCCGCCGCGTAAGAGAGCTTCGCATCGGGCAACAGGCTCCGCACCTCGGCGGCAAGCGCAATATAGGCATCAACCGCCGGGAACCCGGTCTCATCGCGCATCTGTGTCAGCCCGCGCATCTCACTGCCGATACAGAACGCATCCACGCCGCCCGCCGCCGCAGCAAGGGCCGCGCAATGCAGAATGAAGCGGCGATAGCTGAACTCGTCCGGACCCGAATAGGTGACAGACCCCGAACTGACCTGAAAATCGCTGGCCGAGGCGGTGCCGAAGAACGCCTCAACCGCGGCCCGATTTGCGGGCGTCTGATCGGGGCTGCCGGGCTGGCCCGGCGCCTTGTCGCCCGTGATCCGCCCGCGCCAGGGCAAGACGGCCTGATCGGTTGCGTCCGACCAAGGGTCCGGCAGGCCATTCCCGGCCATGATCTCCATCAGAAGGAAGGGGTAGAAAACCACCTCCTGCCCACCATCCTGGATCGCATGAATGGCCTCGATCACCGATTGATCGGTGGGCGTGCCGCCATAGACCGGGCGGTCATCAATCCGCGCAATCTCTTCAGCCTCGGCCCGAGTTAGCGAACTGACAACCCACGGCATTTCAGCCGCGTCCTGGTCTTTGAATTCGACCTTGGGTTTGACCGTACAATGACCCGCGCGCAGGTCGTCCCCAAACCAGCTGACAATGAGAAGGACGGAGCCGGTATTCGGCAACTCCCCCCGCAAGTTCTCCAGCGAAACCAGAAGGTTGCTCTCAGCATCAGCGGTATCGACATTGACTGCCTCGGCATCGCCAAGCCCCGATTGGAAGGTCAGCCGCCCGGTCGACAGCGCATATTCCCCTGTCCCCGGCATCAGCGCCACAGCCTTCACCGCTTCGGAGACGCCGGGCAGAAACTCTTGCTCTTTGGGTTGCGCAGGCCGGATGACCTCAAAACTCAACTGCGGCACCCGATTGCCAAAGGGGCTGAGGTCCAGGTCTTCGATCACCACATAGGCGATCCCACGATAGGCGGGCACGGTCCCGGCGCCTTCAATCGCCTCCATCTTCGGGTCGGGCATCTGATCCTCGGTCCCGCGATAAACGCGCATCGTGATCTCGTCACGTGAGAGTGGTGCGCCATCGGCCCAAATGCGCCCAACGCGAGAAATCTCGCCCTCACACAGCGCCAACGCCATGCTGATGGAATAGGAATAGGTCGTGGTTTGCGGTTGCGAGGGCGCGCCTTTGCCGCCGCCGCCCGTGGTGGTGGAGGTCTCCAGAAACTGGGTCGACCAAATCACCTGGCCGCCCAACCGCATCCGGCCAAAAAGCTGCGCAACCGGGGCGCCCTCATTCGCACCGCTGATCCGAAACCGCTCCATGCGGCCGATCTCAACCGGGTCCGACCCGGTGCCGAGGAGCTTTTGGTCGATCACACGGCCAATCGTGGCGCCAACCGCGCGGCCCACAACGGCGCCGGTCAGCCCCAGAACGGTGCCCGGAAACGCGCTGCCGATGGCCGCGCCTGCCGCGGACAGAAGTATCGTTGCCATATCTTTACGTCCTTTCGGGGAAGGCAAAGCGCGCGACAACGCGCCGGGCCCAAGGGGCTGTCAACGCGCTTTCCACCACGCCATGGCCGGAATAGGCGTGAATGAAACTCGGAGCCTCACCGGTTTTTGCCTGCAATCCCAAATGCTTGGCGACCGCCCGGTCGCGCATCCGAAACAGAAGCACATCACCCGGTGCCGCTTCGCTCAAAGCCTTCGGCTCCAAATGCCTCAGCGCCGCGGCCCAAAGGCGCTCTAACCCCTCGGGCTCTGACCAGTCCTGGGTGTAAGGAGGCACCGCCTCGGGTTCCGCGCCGCAGATCTCACGCCAGACACCACGGAGCAGCCCCAAGCAATCACAGCCCGCGCCTTTGCAACTGGCCTGGTGCAAATAGGGCGTCCCGATCCAGCCCCGGGCCGCGGTCACAACCGGGTTCATCGACGGCTTCCACCGGTGCGGGCGCTTGTCCGGGTGGGATAGGCCAGCAGCCAGTCATCGCCCGGGATGTCGGGAAACCCACGGAAATTCAAGAGGTTGTTGAACTTCAGCCGGCAGGTCTCCATGCGTTTGTCGCAGCCCGCCTCGATCCGCAGCTGATCGCCCGCGACGATCTCCGCACGAAACGGCTCCCACAGTTCCACATGGCGGGTGCCACCCGTAAAACGGTCGTTCTTGACCACCCCGACCAACCCCTTCGCCGCCCCGGTCAGGATTTCCACCCGGCCTTTCTCAAACCACCGCGGCTCAAATGTATCGAGCCCAGGGAACCGGAAGATCCGCGCGTCGTCCACCTCCACCACATCCAACTCCGCACTGAACCCAGGCTGAGACAAATCGAACCGGCATGATTGATCGCCCAGGATCGCCGCGCACGGCTTCTGATAAACCCGGCCCTTCGGCTCATTCAGCTTCTCCGCCAGGCCGCGCAATTCCGCCGTGAACGCCCCGTTCTGGCGAGAGACCTCGCCCAAAGACCCCCGGAATTGCAGCACCCGCGCCGATGGATCGGCCCAGGCCACCAGCCAGGCCTCCACCTCGGCCCCATCAAACCGGCCCGCGATGATGTCCTCCTCGGTGATCGCCGCATCGCTCAACGCGCCAATCGCCTCGGTATTGTCCACCGACAGCCCGGTGGTCTGGCTCAACGCCGCCGCGGTTAACCCGCTTTCGGCTTTGAATTCCGTCCCATCGAATTCCAACGGGCCGTCATGATCCGTGAACCCATATTGCGTGCCATCCTTCCGGGTCAGCCGCCAACAGCGCGCAACGCCCGTTGTCCCTTGCGACAGATGCGCGTCAAGCGCCGCCACCCCGCTCATGTCCGGATCTCCACCACCGGCACGCTTGGGGCGTCACCGGCCTGAAAACTCGCCACCGAGGTTTGAATCGTCGGCGTGTCGAACCGCACCGGCACGTCGAACTCATAGCCCGCCGTGATCGTCTCCCCATCCTCGGGCGCGTTGACGAAACTGACGAGGCCCGTTGCCACATCCACCGTGTAATGGATCGTGTCCACCAACTCGTCAGAGGAAATCCCAACCCGTACCGACCCCTCCACCGGTTTGGTGATGGGCCGGGCATAGCTCACCTCACCCGAGCGATAGGTCTTTGTCAGTTGAAACGCGGTTGTGACCCCGTCGCCCGTGGCGATCACCTGATCTTCAAAGCTTGGGTCCTTCGACGGAACGCAGCTTTTGTAATCGCTCCAATCCTTCCAGCGGAACCCATAAAGCTCCCCCCGCCGCGCCTCGAAAAACGCGATCAGGGTCTCGATATCGTCAAGGCTGCGCATGGCCACGCCCGCGTCATAGCGGCGCCGCGAATGGGCCCAGGGCGTGTTGCGCTCCTCAAACCCGTTGGCCAGCGCCACCACCTCGGTGCGCCGTTCGGGCCCGCCGACTGAGCCCAGGCTCAGATTGGCCGGAAACCGGGTTTCGTGAAATGACATGGGATTGGTCCTTCCTCAGCGGTTGCGCTGGCCGCGCGTCATGGCCCGGCTCATCTGCGCGGCAATCTGGCTTTGGCTGCGGCGGAAGCTTTGCGCATCGGGGGTGGAGATATTCATGGTGATGTTCACAGGCCGCCCGCCACCAGCGCCCATGACCCCCAAACTGCCATCGGGCCCACGCCTCAGCGGCATGATCGCCTCGGGCCCCGCCTCGCCCATCAGGCCCAATCCGCTGCGCATCGGGAAATGGGTGGCGCCCCGCACCACACCGCCGCGGGCGAAGGGCGTGACTTGGCCACCGCTGAACACACCGCCTTTCTCAAACGGCAGAATGCTGCTGACCAAGCCATTGATCCCATTGGAAATCGCGCCGCCAATCGCGTTCTGCACTGGGCGCATCGCGGTATTATAAGCCGCGTCCACCATGCTCTGCGCCACCTGGCGGAGCGCATCCGACAGGCGCATCCCGTCAAAGATCACCCCGTCAAAGGCGCGCCGCAGCCCACCACCAATCGCCCGGCTCATGCCCTGAACCTCGCGGCCCGTGTAAAGCATCGTGTCCTGCATCCCGCGCAGCTCATTCTGAAAGGCCGCGGCGATGGTGGTTGCTCCGGCCATCGAGTCCTCAAGCTGCTCGATCTGCGCCTCTAACGCAGCGAACCCGTCCTCTGTCTCGGTTGTCATGTCTCAGCGTCCTTCACCTTCGGCGTCACATCGGGAAACCGGGCGGCCAAGGCGTCGAGCCCTGCCCGCCCCATCGGCGCAGGGCCGCCCTGGCCCTCGCCCAACATCATCAGAAGCTCCGCAGGCGTCAGCGCCCAGAACTGATCCGGCGTCAGGCCCAACCCCTGGAACCCCGCCCGCATCAGCCCGGGCCAATCGAAGCCGGTGCTCATTGGGGCGGCTGGAAGGCCAGCGCCAGCATCCGCGCCGCCACACGTGCCGCCTCCAGCGGACCGCCTTCGATCTCTGCGGTCAGCAGATCGGGCAGATCACCGGTCCAGCCGCCCCCGCGCAACCCCGCCACAAGAAGCATCAGAACGTCGCGGGCGCGCATCGTCTCACCCTCGAACCGTTCGACAAGCGCTGTCAGGCTGTCTGCCTCCAGCCGGGTTTCCAGCTCTGCCAGGGCGCCCAGGGTCAATTTGCAGACACGGGCCTCCCCATCCAGAACCAGCGCCACCTCTCCTCTCAGCGGGTTCGCCATGGGATCAGAGCGGTGTAAAGGTCAGCGCCCCGGCCGAGGCCATGGACATCTCATAACTCGCCTCGCCGTCATAATTGCCCGCATATTCAATGGCAGTGATCTGAAACGGCCCCTCGACCGTGCCAAAATCCGGGATGATGATCTGGAAATCCGGCACCTCACCATCAAAGAAGATCTGCCGCGCACGCTCATCCGTCGCCTCGTCCCGGAACACGCCAGAGCCCGAGATCGCGGCGGATTTCACGCCCGCGCCGCCCAGCAACTCCCGCCAGCCGCCGGTCGATTCCAAGCTGGTCACATCCACGGTTTCGGTGTTGAAACTCACCCGCGTCGCGCGCAAGCCGGCCAGCGTCTCAAACGTCGCGGTGCCATCGATATCGACCTTCACCAGAAGGTCTTTGCCGTTTTGAGCAGTCATGTCACTCTCCAATTAAGTCAAAGGCTTACGCGCCATGGTTAAATCACGGCAGCATCATCGATGCGGGCCCGGAACCAGATCTCGATCTCGCGCCCATCAGAGGTTCGGCGCGCCCGCGCACGGGTGAAATTGAGGCTGACCAGTACCCCCCGGCTGAGGCTCAGGCTCGCGCCGGTCAACACGTCCGAGACCCGGGCCGCCACCTCCTTTGCCGCCTGAAACCCGGCCTGTTCGCTCACCACTGTGACGCTGAACTCATGTTGCGCGCCCATGCCGGTTTTGTCGGACCGGTCGCGCACCCGTTCAGGCCCCAAGCTCACATAGACCGGCGGCACCGGCCCCGGCGGCAGCGCATCGTGGATTGCGCCGCCAACCAGGCCATCAAGCGTGCCATCGCCCGCCAGCGCGGCATAAACCGCCGCCTGCAAGGCCGCCGTCGTTCCGTAACTCATGCCCCCGTCTCCTCACTGGCGAAACAGGTCAGATACCGCCCCTCAGGGTCCGCCTCTGTCACCGCTTCGATCCGGTAAATCCGCGTCCCATCCAGAAACCGCTGCTGCGCCGTGGGCCGCGACGGCGCGCCTTGGGGCGCCGCGCGGATGGTGATCTTCAGGCCCAATTCGGAAATCGTCGCGTCATCGCGGCCTGTGCGGGGCGCAACCTCCCCCCAGATATGGCCCAAGGTCACCCAAGTCTCGGTGAAGCCGCCCGCGCCATCGGGCACCCGTTGCGGCCCCTGAAGGGCCAGGCGCCGCGACAGATGTGGCGCGCCGCTCATGCGCCCGTCCCCCGCAGGCGCAAGGCTCGGTAAGGCTCAATCAGAACGGTGACCGCAAACGGCATGCCCGTGTCCTGATCGGCCTGCCCGCCATAAAACTCCGCCGCCTGGATCAGTACCGCCTGCCGCAGATCCGCGGGCACGCCCAACCAATCGGTGCTATAGCCCGCGATGAACTCAATCTCGATTGTCCCGCCTTGCGAGGGCGAGGGCAGCGATCCACCCACCGCTTCAATCAAGGGCCGGTGCGTGTCGGGCCGCAATTGATACCGATCCGCCCCGACCAGCGTTTCAGACCCCGACCGGGTCACCAATTTCACGCTCTCAAGGCTCTCAACCGGCGCAAGCGGCAGCGGCTGCGACGTGTCCGACTGCCATTGGCTCACCTGCCAGGCAAAGCGGCGCTGATAAAGCGCCTTGCCGATCCGCGCCTCAATCGCGGACAGCGCGGCGCGCAGACAGCTTTCCAACTGCCCGTCCTGGCTACCGTCATCGGCAAAGCCAGAGGCCAAGCGCAGATGATCGGTCAATTCCGCCACCGGCAGGACCGCGCTTGAGACCGAGGTCAATTCGACCAGCATCATATTGTTATCTCCGGAAAAAACGGGGGTCGACTGTTCGGCGTGACCGGCTTTTCGCGCCGCTCGGGCGGAAGGACACGCAGCTGGAGAGCGCGTGTTGCCAGGCCGGTCACGCCTACCCGCCCGATTGGCAACATAGGCCGGGCGGGGTCTTCGGCTTTGCTTTGGACGCCCCTTAGAAGGCGCCGAATTTCAACAGCTTGATCGCTGCGAAATCGCTCACATCGCCGCCCACGCGTTTGGTGGCATAGAACAGCACATGCGGCTTGGCGCTGAACGGGTCGCGCAGGACGCGCAGCTCAGGCCGCTCGGCAATCGTGTAGCCCGCGTTGAAATCGCCAAAGGCAATCGCCATCGAGTCGTCCGCGATATCGGGCATATCCTCGGCAACCAGCACCGGATAGCCCATCAGACGCGCCGGTTCGCCCGCGGCCAGGCCGTCGGACCACAGGAACCGACCATCGGCATCCTTCATCTTCCGCACCGCGCCCGCGGTTTTGGAATTCATGATGAAGCTCGCATTGGCACGATATTGTGCGTCCAGTGCATAAACCAGATCGACAATTGCGTCCGCCGGGTTGGTCGCGGCGAAATCCCCGGTTGTGCCGGTGACGACATAACCAAGATTGCCCCAGACCCAAGTGCTGTTGTCGATATTCGGGTGGTTCAGGAAGCCGGTCGGCTTGTCGGTCCCGTCGCCCGAGATGAACGCCGCCGCCTCGGCGCGGGCGAATTTGTTAGCGATCCGCTCAGCCAGCCAGCCCTCGATATCAAACGCACTGTCATCCAGAAGCCGTTGAGACGCCTTGGGCAGCGCCGACAATTCATGCAGCGGGATCGAGATCCGGTCGATCTGCGGGGTGTCAGTTTCCGCCTGCGGCCCGGCCTCCGTCGCCCAACCCGCGCCGATATCGGTGTGGTCCACCAGCACGTCAAAGGACGTCGCCTCAACATTCACCACATTGGCGATGGACCGCAGCGAGGAGGACGACCGCAACACACCTTGGATCTGCTCCGCCGTCTGCGGATCGACCAGGTAACCCCCCTCGGCATTCACCGAGACATTCAGCGCCTTGCCCTCCAGTTCAAGCCCGCGCAGCGCGTCATCATCGCCACAGCGCAGATAGGTGCCAAGCGCCTTCTTATGCGGCGCGCCCTCGTCGACTGCCGCCGACAGCGCGGGGCGTTGATGGGTCATGGTCTTGGTGTTCAGCATAGCAATACGCTCTTCCTGTTTGTGAAGCTTGTCCGTCATGTCGGTTTGGAACTGGCTGAATTCGCTCAGAAAACCCTCAAGGGCCGTCTTCACCTCAGCCGCGGGGCCCCGGGCGTTGGACACACCACCCCCGGCCCCAGACTTGGTCTCAGTCTCGGTCATCACGTCATCCCGTTTCTTTGCGCGTTTCGAGAAATCCTTGAGACAGATCACATCGCCAATGTCCCGAGAACGCCGAAGGCGTGGCAGGGTATTGGCGCTTCAATCTTTTCTCGAAACGCTATCAGATGAGATCAGCGGGGCTCGCGCGCCGCCAGTTTACGGCGGGCGTCCTGAAACACCGTCGCCAGTTCTTGCAGAATGTCACCCTTGCCCTCTTGGGCCATTTGGGCATCCACCCGCGCCTGTGGCAGCATCGGGAAGGTCACAAGCGACACCTCCCAAAGCTCCACCTCCGACAGGAGCCTGCGCCCCTGGTCGTCCTTATGGGCCCGCACCGTGCGATAGCCGATGCTGAGCCCGTCAATCGCGCCCGCTTCGATCAGCGCGGCGGCCTCACGGCCCTTTTCGATATTGTCCAGAAGCCGGCCTTTGACCCAAAGCCCCTTGCCGTCCTCACGGACCTCGTCCCAAATCCCAATGGGTTGTGCCGGGTCATGCTGCCAGAGCATTTTCACATTGCGGCCGGCGGTCTTCAGCGCCTTCAGGCTCCGGCCATAGGCGCCGGGCTCAACCACATCGCCGCCTTGGTCGCAGGCCCCAAAGAGGCTTGCGTAACCCTCAATCACGCGGCCTTCGCTCACCACCAGCGCCTCGTCGAACTGGCAGAACTTGGTTTCAAGCCCTGTCTCACTTAATGCAGTCATTCCAGTCTCCTATCCACCAGAGCTCATCCGGATCAGCTCATGCACCGCTTGCGCCAGGATCATGCTGACGACACCAAACACCGCCAGCCACAGCCGCCGCTCTAGAAGCTTGATTGCGGTTTCAATCGCCTCCAGCCGGTAGGTCAGCGCCTGCCAGCGCTCCTCCAGCACCCGTTCATTGGCCTCGATCCGGGCGTTGGCCGCGTCAAACGAGTCGTAAAGGAAGCGCGAGCCGCCACCCTCACGGGCGCTCATTCATCCTCCGCCAGTTTCGGCAGGCCTAGCATCGCGCGCTTCTCCGCTTGGGTCAGGAAATCCGCCTCCGCCACCCGCCGCCATTGCGCATCCCGTTCGGTCGCCAAAGCGGGCACCTGATCCAGGTCGGGGCGAAGCATCACCATCTCGCCCGAGAAGCCGGACAACCAAAAAGCCAGCTGCGCCAGAACCTTCTGCGCGAGCGGCAGCACGGTCAGGCGATAAAACGCCCGATTGGCCTCAGCGTAGTTTGCATAGGTCGCGTCACCTGGAATGCCCAGCAGCATCGGCGGCACTCCAAAGGCCAGCGCAATCTCCCGCGCCGCGGCTTCTTTGGTCTTCTGAAACTCCATGTCGGAGGGCGAGAAGCCCATGGGCTTCCAATCCAGCCCCCCTTCCAACAGCATCGGCCGCCCCGCATTCCGCGCGCCGGTATGATGCATCTCCATCTCATCCTGTAGGCGCTGGAACTGATCCTGGCTCATCGCCCCGCCGCCATCAGCCCCGCGATAGACAATCGCGCCGGACGGCCGCGCCGCATTATCCAAAAGCGCCTTCGACCAGCGCGAGGCCGCGTTATGCACATCAATCGCCGTCGCCGCGGCCTGCAAGGGCGCCAATCCGTAATGATCATCCTGCGGATGGAACCCTTTGATATGGCAGATCAAATCCGGCGCGAACCGGTGTTTCTTCGACCCAACGGTGTAGTCATAAGCAATCGGCCACCCGTCAGCCCCCGGCACCAGGCTCATCCGATCCGACCGCAGCACATGCAATTCGCCGGGCATCCCCACATCGGGCATCACCGCCTCGACATAGCCATTCCCCGACAGCATCAGTTGCGCAAACAGCGCCTCCAAAAGCTCCGCCTGCCCCTGCGCCGCGTTGGGCCGGGACAGAAGGCTCAAAACCGGATGCACCTCATAGCGCCGCTCCGCATCCTGGCAAAGCACCGGCAGCGCCGCCGCCGCCTCTGCGATCAGTTTGACCGCGCGGTACCCCACTGGGTTCCCCTGAAACCCGGTTTTCGTCAGGGATACCGTGTCGCGCGGGCTCCAGGCCACACGGCCCGCCCCGCCCCAGGCGATCACGCGGCCCGTGGCCGAGGCTTTTGCCTCCGCCGCCCCAGCCTCCGGTTTCCGCAACAGATTGAACACCATCGCCGTGTCTCCTTCATCCTGAACACCCGCGCCCAAGCCCGGGCAGCCAGCCGCGGCGCCCATCGAGGACGCTCCGCTGCCGCCTTCATCTTTCCAAAAATACGCGAAACCAGACGGCACTGCCCGGCCTCCGGTCCGACCCTTCGCGGACCCTCTCCGCTCACCTAAGAAAGCAGGGGTCAGCGCCCCCTCAAAGCGTCCGAACCGCGGGCTTCAGATAGCCCCGCGCCGGCACCAGCAACCCGTCGGTCAACGCCCAAACCAGCGCATCCACCCGATCGGGAGACCCCCGGCCCGCATAGCCCGTCAGGCTCATCCGGCACATCTCATCTTCCAAATCCGGGAAGGTCCCCAAATGCGCCACCCGCCCCTGTTCATAGAGTGCGGCCACCGGCTCCGCCCGCGCCACTTTCCCGCGAGACGCCCGCACCGTTCGGATGCTCAACAGCGGATCTGCGGACCTAAGTGTGTCCGTCACCATCTCACCGCCTTGGTTCACTTCGACAACCAAGCGCTCAGCCTCATGCCGATGATAGGCTGCGCTGGCTGCTTCGGCCCACTGGTTCGGAGACACCGCTTGAACCGAACAATCCTCAATCACGACCGCCTGCCATCTCTCCGGCGGCCCGTCTTGCAGAACCCCCACAACCACAATCCCGCAAGCATCCGAGCCTTGATGCCCGGTCACCGGAGGATCCACCGCCACAATCACCCGAAGCCCCTCCGGCAAGGCCCGCACACGGGCCTCATCCAGATCGGCCCGCCGCCAGAGCGCGCCATCCACATCCTCTAAAAGCTCGCCGTCCAATTCCTGACGGCCCAGCCGTGTATCTCCATACCGCGCCCGCACATCCTCCAGAAAAGACGGCGCCAGATAGGCCCGATTGGCCTCCGTCGGCGCGCTGGTCTTCACCGTGGTCGGTCGCTCCAACAAATCCTTCAACACGTCCACATTCCGCGGCGTTGTCGTCACCACCTGCTGCGGGTGCCGGCCCAGCCGCAGCCCAAACTGCAACATGTCCCAGGTCGCCTGCCCATTCCGCCATTTCGCCAATTCATCCGCCCAAGCCGCATCGAATTGAGGGCCCCGCAAAGCCTCGGGATCATGGGCCGAATAAAGCCGCGCCTCGGCCCCGTTCGGCCAGATCAGCATCCGTTCGCCGGCCACCCAGCGCGGCCGCCGGTCAGGCGGAGAGCAGGCCAAAAGCCCGCTCTCACCTTTCACCATCACCGCCAAGGCCTGGTCATAGGTCTCGCCCACCAAAGCCACCCGCCGCGCGCGCCCCGGCGCCTCCGGCGTCGCCCCCTCGACCATGGCCCGCACCCATTCGGCCCCGGCGCGGGTCTTGCCCGCGCCGCGACCGCCTAGGATCACCCAGCTCCGCCAATCTCCCTCTGGCGGCAATTGATGCGGCAGTGCCCAGAACTCAAACACGTAAGGCAGCGCCGCCAGCGCTTCCTCACTCAAGCTCTCCAGAAACGCATCCGTCAGTTCGGACGTCTCTGAGGCAAGCCATGCGGACCCCGATCTCCTCGCGCGCGCGGTCGAGGTCAAGTTCTCCAACCCCCGCTCCGCCGCCATATTTGGATCCTGCCGCACGTGCTTTCTCCTGCATCTGCAAGGCGAAAAGATAGGCGCTGTTCATCGCCTTGAGGTCCGAGATGACCTCCTTCTCGCCCCGATCCCGCTCCGCCCGAAACGCCTCAACCGCGTCTCTAAGAACGGTCAGTGTGGTGTCGAACGCAAAAAGCGCGTCGGCCAAAATCTTCTCCGACCGCGCCAGGTCTTCCGGCCCTGCTGCCGGTGCCCCTGTCCCGTGAACAACTGCTGTCATGTTGAAATATCCTCGTGCCTGAAATGAACCCGCACGAGCGAGACATGAAAAAACGGCCGCGAGGATTGCTCCCCGGGCCGCTGACCCACATCTTCCAGCATGTCACAAGTGATGCCAGAGACCGCGCGCTTCGTCAATAAGTTTTGTCTTTCCAAAGGGTTAACGAGGTGCGCGCGCTATAACCCTTTCTTAACCCTCGCCTTCATCTTTCCTCAAATACGCCGGGGAGCGCGAGGGGCTGGCCCCTCGCTCCCACGCTTGACCCACGCACCGCCCTCACTCAGACGCAGCCTCCCGCTCGGCCTCAATCTGCCGCCAGCGCGCGACATTTTCATTATGCTCGTCAAGGGTTTCGGCGAAAGCGTGCCCGCCGGTCCCATCGGCCACGAAGAACACATAATCCGTATCATCGGGGTTCACGGCGGCCTCCAACGCCGCGCGCCCTGGGTTCGCAATCGGTGTCGGCGGCAGCCCGTCGATCACATAGGTGTTCCAGGGGTTTTCGTCGCGAAGCTCACTCTGGCGAATGCCACGCCCCAGCACGCCACGCCCCTCAGTGACCCCATAGATCACCGTCGGGTCGGTTTGCAGCCGCATGCCCCGGTTCAGACGATTCTCAAACACGCTCGCCACCTGACCGCGTTCTTCCGCAACCGAGGTCTCCTTCTCGATGATCGAGGCCAGGATCAACGCCTCTTCCGCGGTATCGAGCGGGACGTCATCGGCCCGCCCCTCCCAGACCTCGGCGATGATGACCTCCTGCGCGGCCTGCATCCGCGCCAGCAATTCCGTGCGATCGTCGCCCCGGCTCACCTCATAAGTGTCCGGCGCCAGCATCCCTTCAGCGGGAAGCTCCGCAACCTCGCCCGCCAGAAACTCCGCCTGGTTCAGCCCTTCGACGATCTGCCAACTGGTCAGCCCTTCCGGCACCGACACGCGATAAGCCACTTGGGCGCCACCACCGGTCAGGCTGCGATAGACCTCCGGCACCTCTTCCTCATAGGCAAATCGCGCCAATTCCACGACCTCACCCGTCCCCGGCACCCGTTCGCGCAGGCGCATCTCGCCCGTGCCTTCATTCCGTAGGACAAAGGTCGCGGTATAGCGGAAGACCGACGGCCCACCTGCTGTCACGATATCCAGAATGTCGGCCATCGAGGCACCCGCCGGGATCTCGTAATTGCCAAAGCGCAAATCGCCTGCTCGATCCTCATAATCCGCGCCAAGCCGGAAGATCATCGCGTTCGAAATCGCACCTTCGGCGGCCAGGTTCTCCGACACCCTGCGCAGGCTCGCGCCAGGCTGAACTTCAAAGAAGATCGCCTGATCGAGCGGCCCCTCAGTCACATATTGCCGCTGCCCCCAGCCGATCAGCCCGGCCAGCGCAATGCAGGCCACAATCAGAAAGCTCAAGCCGTTGGCGGCAACATGTCTCCACATGTGCGTCAGACTTTCCCCATGATCAGGCAGGCATTGGTGCCACCAAAGCCAAAGCTGTTCGACTGCACCACATTGATCTCCGCCTCAACCTTCGTATTGGCACAAAGGTTGATCGCGGTCTCCGCCGCCGGATCGTCCAGATTGATGGTTGGCGGCACGACCTGATCGCGGATCGCCAGGATCGCAAAGATCGCCTCAATCGCGCCCGCGGCCCCCAACAAATGTCCGGTCATGGATTTGGTTGAGGACATCAACACATTTGCCGCATGATCCCCCATCAGACGTTCGACCGCGCTAAGTTCGATCGTGTCCGCCATGGTCGAGGTGCCGTGGGCGTTCACATAATTCACCGCCGACGGCTCCAGCCCGGCGCGCTTCAAGGCCGCGCGCATCGCCCGTTCCGCCCCCTCATGATCCGGCGGCGGCGCCGTGATGTGATAGGCATCGCCCGAGAGGCCATAACCCAGGATCTCCGCATAAATCTTCGCACCCCGGGCTTTGGCGTGCTCATACTCCTCCAGCACAACCACGCCCGCGCCTTCGCCCATCACAAACCCGTCGCTGTCGCTGTCCCAGGGGCGCGAGGCCTTCTCAGGCTCGTCACCGCGCTTCGTCGACAACGCCTTGCAGGCGTTGAACCCGGCAATCCCGATCTCACAAATCGGGCTTTCCGCCCCGCCTGCGATCATCACATCGGCATCGTCGAGCGCAATCAGCCGCGCCGCATCGCCAATGGCGTGGGCCCCTGTGGAGCAAGCCGTCACCACCGCATGGTTCGGCCCCCGGAAGCCATAGCGGATGCTCACCTGGCCCGAGACCAGATTGATCAGCGCGCCCGGCACAAAGAACGGCGACACCCGCCGCGGCCCACGCTCATTCAACGTAATCGAGGTCTCGGCAATCGACCGCAACCCGCCGATGCCAGAGCCGATCATGACGCCGGTCCGTTGCAACGCCTCGCGATCCTCCGGCGTCCAGCCGGCATCCTTCACCGCCTGATCGGCCGCGGCCACACCGTAAAGGATAAATTCATCCACCTTGCGCTGTTCTTTCGGCTCCATCCAATCATCGGGATTGAAGGTCCCGTCCGAGCCATCGCCCCGGGTCACTTCGCACGCATAGGTCGTCGCCAGATGGCTGGCATCAAATCTGCTGATTGTGCCCGCGCCCGAGGTGCCCGCGAGCGCCGCCTGCCAACTGGCCTCGACGCCCGTGCCCAATGGTGTGACCAGCCCCAATCCCGTGACAACAACACGCCGCATGATGTCCGCCCCTCTTATCTCCAGCGCAATCCGGGCACTGATACCGTTAAGCCGCCATCAGGGGCAATCCCCAAGGGAAAGGTGTCCTGATCACAGAACCAGGTTGAGCACGTTTCAGCCCAATGAAAACGGCGCCCCCGGATCGCTCCGAAAGGCGCCGCTAAACGGTCAAAGGATCGCGCTTACGAGGCGTCCTTGATGAACTTCACCGCATCACCGAAGGTTTGGATCGTCTCAGCCGCGTCATCGGGAATTTCGATGCCGAATTCCTCTTCGAACGCCATCACCAGCTCCACCGTGTCCAGCGAGTCGGCGCCCAGATCGTCGATGAAGGACGCGCTTTCGGTCACTTTGTCCTCTTCGACGCTCAGATGCTCGACGACGATTTTCTTCACGCGATCTGCGATGTCGCTCATGGTTCTTCCTCACACAATTCCGCGCCGGGGAAATCCCCTGTTCCGCGCATTTTCATTCCGGCAACAGGCCGCTCGTCCATCCGGCTGCTCAGAAAGCCCCCCGGAAAATCTGCGCCGCCTATAGCATACTCGGGCGGGAAGGCAATGCCTCACAAATGGCGAATCCTGACCCGGCGTCACCCCCGCCCAATCCCCTCCACCGGCCTCAACGCTTGTGCCCTGCTTATAGCTGCGTTATCCGACCGCGCAGCAAAGTCCACATCAAAGGCGGCGGCAAAATGCGTGAGTGGGGGTGGTTCTTCCAGCAACGGATCAAGCTGGCCAAAGCGCTGCTCAGGTCCAATTTCGGCACCAAATTGCTGACCCGCGCGATGCCGCCCAATATCCCCTATATGGCCGTTGAGTGCTTGGACGGAACCTTTGTTACCCCCTCAACCGACGCCGTGACTCGCCGCCTGATCCGCACGGGTGAGTGGTTTCACGACGAAACCGAAAAAGCGCTGGATTTCATTCGCGCCGAAACCGGCAAAAACAGCGATCTGGTGGCCATCGAAATTGGCGGGCATATCGGCACGCAAACCGTGCAATTCGCGAAATCGGGCCTGTTTCGGCGGATCATCACCGCTGAACCGCTGCCTGAGATTCACCGCCTTTTGCGCGCGAACCTCGAATTGAACGGGGTCGCCGAAATCGTCACGCCCTTAATGGTCGGCATTGATCAACAGCCCGGCAATCTGAAGCTCTATACCGAAGGCCTGAACTCCGCCAAAGGGTCGCTCATCACGGTTGCCGATAACCGCCATGACACCGGTTTGCGCATCCCCGTGGTGCCGATGTCAGAGTTCCTGTCTATGGCCGATCAGGACCCCAGCGGCGTGGACCTTCTCTGGATCGATGCTGAGGGGATGGAGTTTGAGATCATGAAATCCTGCAAGGATGCGGGCCTCTCGCCAGAGATCACCATCATCGAATACTCCCCGATGCTCTATGGCCCTGATAAGACAGCAGAATTCTTTGAGTTCCTGAAATCGGAATTCACCACCGTCCGACAGTTGGAACGGGGCGAGCTTCGGTCAACCGATTGGGAGGCCGTGGAGAAGGTCGAGAAACAGGCGGACCTTATCCTCACCTAACGCACCGCCGCCCGGGGTGGCTCACAGCATCGCCATGCCGCCATTCACATGCAGCGTCGTGCCGGTCAGATACCCCGCCTCGGGGCTCGCCAAAAACGCCACCGCCGCCGCAACCTCACCGGGCGTCCCCATGCGCCCTGCAGGGATCTGCGTCATGATCTTCGCCTTTTGATCCTCGGTCAGTTTGTCGATCATCGCGGTTTCAATGAAGCCCGGCGCCACCGCATTCACGGTGATGCCCCGGCTTGCCACCTCATAAGCCAGCGATTTTGACATCCCGATCATGCCCGCTTTTGAGGCCGCGTAATTCCCCTGCCCCGGATTGCCCGTGGCGCCCACAACCGAGCTGATATTCACAATCCGCCCCCAGCGCGCCTTCATCATGCCGCGCAAGACCCCGCGGCAAAGCCGCATGGTGGAGGTCAGGTTCACCTCCAACACTTGTGCCCATTCCTCATCGGACATCCGCATGAAGAGGTTATCCCGTGTCACACCCGCATTGTTGACCAGGATATCGACCGACCCCATTGCCTCAATCGCCTGTTTCGGCAGCGCTTCCACCGCTTCGGCATCGGAGAGATTGCAAGGCAGGACAAAAGCGCGGTCGCCCAATTCCGCCGCCAGCGCCTCCAAAGGCTCCAACCGTGTGCCACTCAAACCAACAGTTGCGCCGCGCCCATGCAGACCCCGGGCGATTTCCGCCCCAATGCCACCCGAGGCGCCGGTGATCAGCGCCGCCTTCCCTGTCAAATCACTCATCTCAATCCCTCTATCTCTGACGCGCCCATCAAAGCGCGGTCTCCAATCCATAATCTGCGATTTCCGCGCCGCTCATCTGGTGGCTTTCCCCATGACCCGCAGCCTCGATCGTAAACCAATAGAACGCATCATCGCCCAGCATATCGGCCACATAGCGCCGCCGCTCCTCATGTGCAGGCGCATCCTGGGCCAGCGCATCGGGGGACCAGTTTGCGACACGCAGCGCCGCGCCCTCACCCAAACGCCGGTCATTTCCAGCAAGGAACAGCAACACTGCGTCGCCCGCCAAAGTGGCATCCGGGGCCACAACCGTGTCCATCCCCAAGGCGCGAATCCGATAGCCCTTTTGCACCAGCGCGGTGATGTCCGACGTCCCGGGCACATCTTGAAGGACCAACGTACTTAGCCCCGGATGCTGCTCGACCAGCATTTCAAAACGCTCCGCCGAGGCGCCGCTGACCGGCCCCTCCAGGATCAGCCGAGCGCCCTCTACGCGATAGCTCGCCGCGCCCAGGGTCGCAAAGGCCACCAGGCCCACCGTGGCCGCGGCCCCCGCGACAACGCCCCCGCCGATGATCCACCCGCGTCTGGCCATATCTCAGGCCTCAGCGGCGGCGGCGCGCACCTCGTCGGGTGTGCCCACCGCGCGTGTCGCAAGTGACCGGTCGATCCGCCGGACCATGCCGCTCAGCGCCTTGCCCGCCCCGATCTCCCAGGTCTCGGTCACACCATTGGCGGCCATCCACATCACCGACTCGCGCCAGCGGACGGAGCCTGTGACCTGCGCCACAAGATTGTCGCGGATCGCGGCCTTCGCGCTGCCCGCCTCCGCCGTCACATTGCCGACGAGTGGCACAACGGGATCGGCGATCTCCACCCCCGCCAAGGCTTCGGCCATTGCG
>JANQNZ010000287.1 GCA_028279315.1 Rhodophyticola sp.
GCGCGCAATCGAGACCCTAGTTGGCAAAGGCACAAACATGTCGCTTTCCCGGGTCAGGACCACGTCGAACCGGCCCGAGCGGACCAAGACCTCTCGCAGCTCACGCGCGAAGACCAGCATCAAATCGGCCTCATCATGGCCGTCCCGTTGCGCGCCGGGATCAACACCGCCATGGCCCGGGTCAAGCACCGCAATCAGCGGGCCGCTGCCATCTTGGCGGGGTCGCGGCGCGGCGGTGACCGCCGGGCGGACCAAAGGCGCAATGCCGGGCGGGGCGCCTGCGTCTTCCGCGAAAGCCACCGCGCTTGTCTCGGCCAGGCGCAGGATGATCTCGGCTGTCCCGTCCGAGGGGTCGGTCCGCATCGCGGCCTGGGTCACGGCCAGGGGGTCTGCCAGATCAAGCACCATGCGGGACCACCCCGCCTCCGCCGTGCCGCCGGTCATCAGCCCGGTGATCGCATCCGATTGATCGAATTCGGTCGGCAAGCCGTCCCAGGCCACCTCCCGGAAATCCATCACCACCCGGCGCGGCTCGTCGAGCGTGAAGACCCGGAAAGGCACCGCTTGGGTGAGGGCCAAGACCATCTCCACCCCCTCACCACGATCGCGCAACACGCTTGCCTCCGGCGTCACCCGGGCCAATGCGCGAAACTCCTGCGCGGTCGCTGTCGATGCAGCGGGCCACGACAAAGCGCATATCAAGGTGATCAGAACTGCTCGGATCATCGGTCTTCCGCCGAAGTGATTTGGCGGGGACAGTAGCAGAGCGCGGGCGCGATCCCAAGAGGCTCCGGTGTAGCACGCAGAAAGCGCGCAGGGGTCTCTCGGCCCGGCCGCCTTCATCCTAGGCTCGACCCCTTCCATCTTTGCTTCATAAATACCTCCCGCCGGAGGCAGGCCAAGCGCCAGCGCGGCCCCGCGCCGGGCGACGGCCCGCCAAAGCGGGCTTGAGCCCGGCGCGCGCGCCTTAGACTTCCACCCACGCGTCCATAACCCGCTTGAGCCGCGCCAGCCCCTCCTCGATATCCGCCGTCGCGCTTGCGTAGGAGAACCTGAGCGTCCCCTGCCCCCGCCCCGGATCAAAATCGAGGCCGGGGGTCACGGCAACACCCGCCTCCTCCAAGATCTCCGCCGCGAACCCCAGGCTATCCGAGGTGAACGCCGACACATCGGCATAGATGTAGAAGGCCCCATCCGCGGGCGCGATCTTGTCGAACCCGGCCTCGGCCAAACCCGCCAGCATCAACGCGCGATTCTCGGCATAGGTGGCGCGGTGACCGTCCAACTCCGCGCGCCCCTCCGAGCTGAGCGCCCCCAACGCTGCCACCTGGGCCGCATGGGATGGGCAGATGAACATGTTCTGCGCCAGGCGTTCGATCAGACGAATATGGTCGGGCGGCACCACCATCCAGCCCAACCGCCAGCCGGTCATCGAGAAATATTTTGAGAAGGAGTTGATGACATAGACCTGGTCCGTGACCTCCAGCGCCGAGACCGCCCGGCCGTCATATTGCAGCCCGTGATAGATCTCGTCGGAGATGAGCGCGATGTCTTGGGCGGCGCAGGCTCCGGACAGCGCCTCAAGCGCAGGCTTGTCGAGCATGGTGCCCGTGGGGTTTGCGGGTGAGGCAACGATCAGCCCGGACAGATCGGCGGTCAGATGCTCTGGTGTCGGCTGATACCGCGTGTCGAGATCGGTGCGGAGACCCACGGGCTCCAGACTGAGCGCGCGCAGGATTTGCCGATACGACGGGTAACATGGCTCCCCCAATCCGACCTTCTCGCCCGCATCAAACAGCGCCGAGAAGGCCAGCAGAAATGCCCCCGACGCGCCCGCCGTCACCACCACGCGCTCCGGGTCCAGGTCGATCCCATACCACTCCCCATAAAGCGCCGCGATCCCCGCGCGAAGGTCCGGGCGACCGAGCGCCACGGTATATCCCAATGGCCCCGCCGCCATCTCCGCCGCCAGCCTGTCGCGCGCGGCTTCCGGCGCGCCCGTCCCCGGCTGCCCCACCTCCATATGGATGATGTCGCGGCCCGCCTCCTCGGCGGCGCGGGCCGCCTCCATCACATCCATCACAATGAACGGATCAACCTCGGCGCGGCTTGAATGTCGCATCGGAACCTCCGTAGGATCGGCGGTGTTGAACCAGCCCAATGGGGAGAGGTCAATGCCCGCCCGCCGCCTGCTGACACCGATCCTCACCGCTTTGGTGTTGCTTCTGTCGGTCGTCGCGGCCCAAGCGCAATCCATCATCCGCGATGCGGAGATCGAGCAGGGATTGCAGGCGCTCGCCAGCCCCATCCTGCGCGCCGCGGGCCTGCCCACAACCACCCGGATCATCGTCATCAACGACCGGTCTTTAAACGCTTTTGTGGCCGATAGCCGCCATATCTTCATCCATTCCGGGCTTCTGATGCGCATGGACAGCCCGGCGGAACTGCAAGCTGTTCTGGCCCATGAAGCGGCCCATATCGCCAATGGCCATCTGACGCGGCGCCCCGGCAATGCGGCAGCGGCGGGGTCGGCGGCGCGGATGGGCCTCCTCCTGGCGCTCGCCGCGGGGGCTGCCAGCGGGGACGGCCAACTGGCCGCCGGGGTGGCCATTGGCACCTCCTCGACCGCGGCTCGACAGTTCCTGGCCCATACCCGCGCCGAAGAGGCCAGCGCCGATCAGGCGGGACTCAGATACATGGTGCAAAGCGGGATCGACCCGGCGGCGATGCTCGACGTGCTAGAGATTTTCCGGGGCCAAGAGGTGCTGTCGGTCGGCCGCCAGGATCCATACCTCCGCACCCATCCCCTGACCCGCGACCGGCTACGCGCGGTCCAGGCTTATGTGGCGGGACGAAGCGGTGCCGCGGCGGGGGCCGAGCCAAGCGCCGAGGCGCGGTATTGGTTTGCGCGGATCACCGGCAAGCTGAGCGGTTTCTTGCAACCACCGCGAACCACCCTCCGCCAAGTGGGGCAAACCGATCAAGGCGAGATCGCCACGCTCCGCCGCGCCATCGCCTATCACCAAAGTGCCGATGCCTCCCGCGCCATCGCCGAGGTTGGGCGGCTGTTGCAGATGCGCCCCAACGATCCGTTCTATCAGGAACTACAGGGCCAAATCCTGTTTGAATCCCGGAACTACCCGCAAGCCGTTCAGGCCTATGCCCGCGCCGTCCAACTTGCCCCACGCGAAGCGCTGATCCTGGCGGGCTATGGCCGCGCGCTTCTGGCCGCCGATACAGCCAGCGGCAACGCCCAGGCCCGCGAGGTTCTGGAACGCGCCTATGCCCGCGACCCGTTTGATCCGCGCATGTTGCGAGACCTAGCCTTGGCCTATGCCCGCTCCGGGCAAAACGGTATGGCCTCCACCGTGACAGCCGAGCGCTACGCGATCCTTGGCCGAATGGAAGAGGCGGAAATCCACGCAAACCGCGCCAGCGGTCTTTTGCCCGAAGGGTCAAGCGGCTGGCTTCGGGCGCAGGATGTGTTACGGGTGGCGCAAGCCGCGCAAAATCGGAGGAACCGCTGATGAAACGCTTCATGATTGCCTGCTTGTCCGCCTTGTTTCTGACGGGCCCCGCTGCTGCCACCGATCTGGAGGCGCTGAGCGATACCGAACGCGACGCTTTCCGGGCCGAGGTGCGCGCGTATCTTCTGGAAAACCCCGAAGTTCTGATGGAGGCCATCGCGGTTCTGGAGCAGCGCCAGGCCCAGGCCGAAGTGGCGCGCGATATGGACCTGGTCACCGCCAATGCTGACGCGCTTTTCGCCTCTGAGACATCCTGGGAGGGCGGTAATCCAGACGGCGACCTGGTGCTGGTAGAGTTCCTCGACTACCGCTGCGGCTTCTGCCGCCGGGCCTTCCCCGAGGTGGAACAACTGATCGAAACTGACGGCAATATCCGCCTGGTGATCAAAGAGTTCCCGATCCTGGGGGAACAATCCACGCTGGCCTCTCGCTTTGCACTTTCAACCCGGATCGTGGCGGGCGACGACGCGTACAAAGACATGCATGACGCGCTGATGGTGATGCGCGCCGATATCACCGAGGATGCGCTGGTGCGGCTGGCCGATGAGCTCGGCTTTGACGGCGCGGCAATCCTGGCCGGGATCGAAGCGCCCGAAATCGACGCGATTCTCGAGGCCAATTACGCGCTCGCGCAGCGCCTGCAAATCAGCGGGACGCCCAGTTTTGTGATGGGCGACCAGTTGTTGCGCGGGTATCTGCCCTTTGCGGAGATGGCGGTACTGGCTGAGGAAATCCGGTCAGAGATGAACTGACCGCAGGCGCCTGGATGCAAACCAGGCCTTGATCTGGACCATGTCCAGGTTTCTCTGAACCGCCGTGTATCGCTGATGTCCCGAACACGCTAT
>JANQNZ010000290.1 GCA_028279315.1 Rhodophyticola sp.
CGCCGCCTTCGATCAAGCCGGTGAAGCCCGCCTGCATCTGATCGGCGCCCCGTTCCAGATCAAAGTGTGGGAGGCGCTTTTGTCGATCCCCTCGGGCCAGGTCACGACCTATTCCGAGATCGCCCAGGCCATCGGCAACCCCAAAGCCGTCCGCGCCGTCGGCACCGCCGTGGGCCGGAACCCGGTCAGCTGGCTGATCCCGTGTCACCGGGCGATCCGCAAATCCGGCGGGCTTGGCGGCTATCACTGGGGTCTGCCCCTCAAACGTGCCATGCTGGCTTGGGAAACCGCCGATCGGGATATGCGCGAAAGCGCGTAATCCCACGTCAAATCCCTGACGCCAGAGACCGGCGGGTTTCCGCCCGCCGGTTTTTTCCCATGTTATTGAATAACAAGCCCCTGCTATAGGACAGATCATAACAGGTCCGGACGGAACCCGGACGATTTCGACTGGCAAGAAGGGCAGTAGTCATGACGTTGCGTATCACCACCATCAGCATCACCGCCGCGGCGGCCTTGGGCCTTGCGGCCTGTGTGCCCGCCACCCAAGACCCGAACGCAAACCGCACCCGTGACGGGGCGATCATCGGCGGGATCCTGGGCGCGGCCATCGGCGCCACCGCCAATGACAGCGACCGGGGCCTGGGGGCCGCAGCCGGCGCGGCCGTGGGTGCACTGGCCGGGGCTGGCATCGGCTCCATCCTTGACCGTCAGGCCCGCGATCTGCGCGCGTCGATGGCCAATGATCAGATCAGCATCAACAATACCGGGCAGGAGCTGATTGTGACCATGCCTGAGGGCATCCTCTTTGACGTGGACAGCGCCGCGCTGCGCCCCAGCCTCCAGGCCGATATCCGCGCGCTGGCCCGGAACCTCCAGCAATATCCCGACAGCACGGTGGATGTGGTCGGGCACACCGACAACACCGGCTCGGCCTCTTACAACCAAGACCTCTCCACCCGCCGCGCGGCGGCGGTGGCCGGTGTGATCCTGGAGCAAGGGGTCAGCCCCTCCCGTATCCGCAGCTTTGGCCGGGGTGAGGATCAACCGGTGGCCACGAACCTCACGCCTGAGGGCCGGCAATTGAACCGCCGGGTTGAGATCATCATTCGCCCAACGGTCTGAAATCTAAAGCATTTTGCGTTTCTCTAACGCAGAATCTATCGCGTTCCGCGGTAGAGCCGCAGGCGAGAGGCAGCGGGTTGCGATTCAAATCAAATGCAAAATGCTCTCGCCACAATCCCTGGACATCCCGCCCTTTCTGGTCATATGTTTTGACCAATTGGGCGGGAGGGTCCAAACATGCCGTTTCAACGCATCGAGGCGGAGAAACTGTCGCAATCCGTCGTGCGGCAGATCGAAAGCCTTATTCTAAAGGGGATTTTGCGCCCGGGCGAGCGCCTGCCGTCAGAGCGGGAATTGAGCGAGCGCCTCGGCGTCTCGCGCCCCTCGCTCCGCGAAGCGGTGGCCGATTTGCAAGAGCGCGGGCTTCTGGCCACCCGCGCGGGTGCCGGGATTTATGTGGCCGATGTGCTCGGCAGCGCCTTTTCCGACGCGCTGATCCGGCTTTTTGCCTCCCACACCGATGCGGTTTTTGACTATGTCTCGTTCCGCCGCGACTTGGAGGGCGTCGCCGCCGCCCGCGCCGCAATCCATGGGTCCGACACCGATCTGAAAGTCATCGACACGCTTTACCGGAAGATGGAGGCTGCCCATTCCAAGCGGAATCCGGCCGATGAGGCCGAGTTGGACGCGCAATTCCACCTCGCCATCATCGAGGCGAGCCATAATGTCATCATGCTCCACATGATGCGGTCGATGTTCGATCTGCTACGCGAAGGCGTCTTCTACAACCGCCAGATGATGTTCAAACAGCGCACCACGCGCGATCTGCTCCTCAGCCATCACAAGGCGATCAATGAGGCGATCCAGGCCCGCGATCCCGATGGCGCGCGCGAGGCGATCAAGGTGCATATGGATTATGTGGAAGACGACCTGAAGAACCAGCAGCGGGCGGAGCAGAACGAGAAGGTCGCGAAGCTGCGCTATGCCCATGAGCAGGCGCGGTAGGGTAAGCGCCGCTTAAGCGGCATTCGAGCCTCACACACGATCAAAGCCGGTCATCGATAGGCCGGGGTGGCGGGCGGGTCCGCTTGCGCGATCGGTAGGGCGGGACTTGTCCCGCCGCGCTTATGGCGGGACAAGTCCCGCCCTACAGGCATCCCACCTCACTCCGGGTCCAGCACCAAGCTTCACCCAATCGCGGGGCCGCGTGACAGCCCGGTGCAGTGTGACCGGTCTCAATCCGCCGATCCCCCTCCAAACACATTCCCATTCTGCCAATCACACGGCGCATCCTGCATCTCCAGATGCAGCCGGTCGCCCTGATACGCATGGACCTTGGCGACCTCGTCATTCAGCGTGATGCCCAGGCCCGGCGCGGTCGGCGCCTCCACAAACCCGTTCTCAACCTTGGGCCGCCCTTCAACCAGCGTCTCGTGAAACGCGCTCTCAATCGCCTCAACCATCAACAGGTTCGGGCAACTCACCCCAAACTGCACATTGGCCGCCCATTCCACCGGCCCGGCATAAAGATGCGGCGCCATCTGCGCGTTATAGGCCTCGGCCAAAGCCGCGATCTTCTTGGCCTCCCAAATCCCGCCGGCGCGGCCCAAGGCCGGTTGCAGGATGCGCGCGGCACCCTGGCGGAGGACCTCGGCAAACTCCATTTTGGTCGTCAGCCGCTCCCCCGTTGCCACGGGGATCGAGGTTGCCCGCGCCACCTCGGCCATGGACCCCACCGCGTCCGGCGGCACTGGCTCCTCATACCAAAGCGGATCGTAAGGCGCGATGGCCTCTGCCAGCCGGATCGCCCCGCTGGTTGAGAACTGCCCATGGGTGCCAAAAAGCAGATCGGCCTTATCCCCCACCGCGCCCCGGATCGCTTTGCAAAACGCCGCCGAAAGCGAGATGTCGGTCCCGGCCGGCATATGCCCGCCCCGCATCGTATAAGGCCCCGCGGGGTCGAATTTCACCGCCGTCCAGCCTTCGGCCAACCGCTCCGCCGCGGCCTCGGCCGCCATCTCAGGGCTGACCCAGAATTCCGGCACCGCGTGATGGGCGGAGGGATAGAGATAGGTATACGCGCGCAACCGGTGATTCATCCGCCCGCCGATCAGCGCCCAAACCGGCCGGTCGCGGGATTTGCCCAGGATATCCCAGCACGCCATCTCCAACCCCGAAAACGCCCCCGTGACAGTTGGATCAGGCCGCTGCGTGAAGCCGCTGGAATAGGCCCGGCGGAAGAGCTTTTCGATATCCTCCGGGCTTTCGCCCGCCATATGGCGCTCAAACACATCCGCGATGACAGCCCGCATCGCCTCTGGCCCCACACCGGCGGCATAGATCTCCCCCAAGCCGCTGATCCCGCAGGCGGTCGTGACCCGGACGATGATCCAATACCGCCCACCCCAACCGGGCGGCGGGGGCGCCGTGACAAACAGCTCCAAATCGGCGAGTTTCATCGGCAAATCCCCTTCAGCCGAGCCCGTTCAATGGTCAAGCCAATCACGTTTCGCCGCATCGGTCCAGATGACCTGGACCTCCTGATGGATGTACCCGAGGGCCTCTTCGACAACCCGATCGACCACGCGCAATCCCGCGCATTCTTGGCCGACCCACGGCATGAGTTGGTCCTGGCATTCGACGGCGATTTGGCGGTCGGTATGGCCTCAGGCACCATCCTCCTCCACCCCGACAAAGCGCCCGCCATGTTCATCAATGAGGTTGGCGTGCGCGAAAGCCACCAGCACCAGGGCATCGGGGCAGAGATCACCCACTGCCTGATGGCAATTGCCCGAGCGCGAGGGTGCAAAGGCATCTGGCTTGGCACCGAAGCGGACAACGCCCCGGCCCTGGCGCTTTACCGCAAACTTGGCGGAGACGAGCTTGCAGGTGTCTATTTCGGATGGGACGGGGCGCTTGACTAAGGTCCAAATGACCGTCCGCAGCGCGAACGCTCATCCTCGCGGAATCTTCTTTTGCCCTTCGGGCGATTGGGGCGCTGCCCCAAACCCCGGAGGTATTTGAGAAGCAAAGATGCGGGCAGTTTGAGTCAAATTGTGCCTTCATCTTTCTGACAGCGTTTCGCCGTTCACCTGAGACGTCAGCGAAAGGGGAAACGCCTGCAACAATTGGCTGGTGCGCTGTTCTTCGCGAAAATCTGTGAGTCAGGTTTTTCGCGAAACGCTTCACAAATACGCCCGCCGGAGGCGGCCCAACATCATCCAAGAGGTGTGCGGTCCGCCCGCTTAGCCCAATCGAACTCGCGATGCGACGGCTTGCAGCGCCCTGGAAACTGTCCGACAACAGACGAACTGACAAGTGGGGCCCCATGCAGAGCATCAGACTGGACGACATCCACCTGCATATGCGGGAAGACGGTGACCCAAACGGCCCGCCCGTGGTCTTTGCCAACTCCCTCGGCACGGATCTGAGGCTTTGGGACGGTGTAGTCGCCCGCCTGCCGGGGCATCTGCGCCTCATCCGCTATGACAAACGTGGCCATGGCCTCTCCGCCTGCCCGCCTGCGCCCTACACGATGGGGGCGCTGGTGCGCGACGCTGAGGCGGTTCTGGAGACGCTTGAGGTCAAGGATTGCGTCTTTGTGGGGCTCTCGATTGGGGGCATGATCGCCCAAGGGCTCGCGGCCAAACGGCTTGATCTGATCCGGGCGGTGGTTTTGTCGAACACCGCGCCCAAAATCGGCACGCGCGAGATGTGGCAAGAGCGGATCGATATGGTCGAGACAGAAGGCCTCTCCGCCATGTCCGACACCATCATGGAGCGCTGGTTCTCGAAACCCTTCCGCGAGTCGGATGCGGTTCTGCCCTGGAAACGGATGGTCGAAACCACGCCCCCGGCGGGCTATGCGGGCTGTTCCACCGCCATCGCGGGCACGGATTTTTACAGCACCACCGGGGCGCTGCGGCTGCCTGCTTTGGTCATCGCCGGTTCCGAAGACGGATCCACCCCGCCCGATCTGGTGCAAGAGATGGCGGAGCTCATCCCCGGCGCGCGGTATGAGTTGATCCGGGGCGCGGGCCATTTGCCTTGCGTCGAAGCGCCCGACATCTACGCCACCCATCTGACCAGCTTCCTCGCCGGGCTTGGCCTTTGCGATGCGCCCGGGGGCTAGGATGGCCGTTTCTCCTTTTGATAGAGTGCTTTATCGTGATCTCTTCACAGATTCTGAGACCGCGAAGCTCTTCACCGACAGCGCTGAAATTCGCGCGATGCTGCTGGTCGAAGGGGCGCTGGCCAAAGCCCAAGGCGCGCTTGGCCTGATCCCCAAAGCAGCCGCCGCGGCGATCCATCAAGCCAGCTTGGAGGTCCAGATCGACCCGGGCGCGCTGGCCGAGGCCACCGGTGAAAACGGTGTGCCTGTCCCCGCCCTTGTCGCCGCCTTCCGGGCCGAGATCGGCGATCCGGAGGTTGCCCAATACGTGCATTGGGGCGCGACCTCGCAAGATATCATCGATACAGCGCTGATCCTGCGCCTTCGCCCCGCGCTGGCCCGGATCGAGGCGGAGACCCAACGCCTCCTCACCGCCCTCGCGACGCAGGCCGAGGCCCATGCGGAGACACCCATGGCCGCCCGCACCTATGGCCAGCACGCGACGCCCACGAGTTTCGGCGCCACCGCCGCCGCTTGGGGCCGCCCGTTTCTGACCCATCTCGACCGGCTGGACGCGCTCCGCCCCCGCCTCCTGGCCGTCTCGCTTTATGGCGCGGCAGGCACATCGGCCGCCTTGGGGCCAAGGGTCGATGCCGTGCGGGAGGGGATGGCGGAGGCTTTAGACCTCACCGCTGATCCGGACCCCTGGCACAGCCAACGCGACCGGATCGCCGAGTTTGCGGGCTGGCTGACGCTCCTCACCGGGTCGACGGCCAAGATCGGGGAAGATCTGACCCTTCTGACCATGAGCGGGATCGGCGAGGTCAGCCTCGGCGGCGCCGGCGCCTCCTCCACCATGCCGCAAAAGCAGAACCCCGTTGGGCCAGCGGTTCTGACCGCGCTGGCCCGGCATTGCACCGCCCTAAACGGCGCGATCCAAAGCGCGATGCCGCATCAACTCGACCGCGATGGTGGCGCCTGGTTTGCGGAATGGCTCAGCCTGCCCGGGATGGTGATGGCGGCGGCCAAATCCGTCTCGCTCGCCGCCGATCTGGCCGAGCGGCTTAGCCCAAATGCGGAGACCATGCGCAAAAACATGGAAGGCGCCCATGGTCTGATCTATGCCGAAGCGCTGAGTTTCACTTTGGCAGAGCATATGCCGAGGCCCGAGGCGCAGCAGAAAATCAAAGCCTTATGCCGTGATGTTGAGGTGAGTGGTGGAACTCTTAGGGACGCAATCGCCCGCGACTTCTCGGCCCTCGATCTCGACGGGGCGCTCGCCCCCAGCGCGGTGCTGGGCCAAGCCCCGACCCTCGCCCAGCGCTTTGCGGAGGCGGTCCGCGGGCGACGCGCTTAATCCGCCTCGGCAATCACCTCGGCAAAAAGCGCCGCATCCACGTTCCCGCCTGAGGCTGTCACAATCACCGCCTCCGCCTCCAACTCCGCGCCGCGGAACAGCGCCGAGGCCAAGGCGACCGCGCCACCGGGCTCCACCACCAGTTTCAGCCGCAGAAACGCCGCCCGCATCGCCGCGCGCACCTCGGCGTTGCTCACCACCAGTCCGGGGCCGCAAAGCCGCGAGAGAATCGGGAAGGTCAATTGCCCCGGAACCCGTGTGAGGATCGCATCGCAAAACCCTGTTTCCGGGCCGTTATTCGGAACCGGTGCGCCCGCCACCAAGGACCGCGCGGTATCCTCGAACCCTTCCGGCTCCGCAGGCCGCACACGGAACCTTGGCGCCCGCGCCTCCAGTGCCAGCGCCACACCCGCCGTTAGACCACCCCCACCGCAGCAGGTGAGGACTTCGGCCTCCGTGATCCCCTCCTCCGCCGCCTGCTCCGCGATTTCCAGCCCGCAAGTGCCTTGGCCTGCGATCACCAGGGGCTCGTCATAAGGTCGGATCAGGATCAGCCCGCGCTCCTCTTGAATGCGCGTGCCGATCTCCTCCCGCTGCTCCCCCCCGGCCCGGTCATAGAGCACCACCTCAGCCCCGAGCGCCCGTGTATTGGCGATTTTGAGCTCCGGCGCATCCTTCGGCATAATGATCGTCGCGGGCACCTCATGCAGCGCCGCGGCCCGCGCGACCCCTTGGGCGTGATTGCCCGAGGAATAAGCCAGGACACCCCGCGCGCGCTCCGCCTCGGGCAGACCGGACAGGGCTGACCAGCCGCCGCGAAACTTGAAACTGCCCGTGTGCTGAAGGCACTCCGCCTTCACAAACACCCGCCGTCCCGCGATCTCATCCAGGAAGGGCGAGGACAGAAGCGGTGTCCGCCGAACCACACCGCGCCCACGTTCAGCCGCAGCTTCGATCATCTTGATATCGCTCATGAAACCCGCCCCAAAAACGTCTCGATCAACGCCACCGCCTCAGGTTCATCCAAAAACGGCACATGCCCCCGATCCGCGATTTCGGCATAGAGCATATCGGGCCGCCGCGCCTGCATCTCGGCGGCGGTCTCTTCCGAAAGGATATTCGATCCCGCCCCGCGGATCAGGCCAATTGGTAACCCGTCAAAGGCGTCGAACAGAGGCCAACCGTCAGGCACCGGGTTACTCGTGTCGAAGCTCGGCGCCACTGCCTCCCGCAGGCGTGGGTCATACCGCAGGTGCAGCCGCCCCCCCTCCTCCCGCCAAAGCCGGCGGACGAATTTGGCCCAGGTCTGCGCGGGCACATTCCGAAAGGCGGGCGCATAAGCCGCGGGCATCGCGGCTGCGGCCTCCGCCAAGCTGGTGAAGACCGGCGGTTTGCCCAAATATTCCATGATCGCGTCCAAGCCCTCCGGGGCGATCACCGGGCCGACATCGTTCAAAAGAACGCCTAGCAGCCGGTCTTTGGCCATCGCGGCCAAAACCATCGCCACCAAGCCGCCGCGTGAGGTGCCGAGGATCGCCACCTTCTCCAACCCCAGATGATCCAACAGCGTCAGCACATCCGCCGCCTCCTGCGGAATCGCATAACTCATTGGGTCCGGGGCGAAATCCGACGCGCCCCGGCCGCGAAAATCCATCCGGATAATCCGCGCCTGGCCGCCGAACCGTTCCAGAACCGGCTCGAAATCCTCCATGTTCCGCGTCAGCCCCGGCAGGCAGAGGAGCGGCACACCCGTGCCCTGATCATCATAGGCCAATCGCAGCCCATCCTGGCTGCGCACAAACTCTGTCATGAGGTGAGACCGGCAAATTCCGGCACGGAGGTTAGATCGGTGGCCACGAAATCCGGCTGACCGGGCAGCCGGTCCCGAGGCTCGCCTGCGCGGTTGACCCAAAGCACCTTGAACCCAAATGACGCAGCCGAGGCCGCATCCCAACCATTTGACGACACAAACAAAACCTCCTCTTTCGGGGCTGAGAAGCGGCGCCCGACCATTTCATAGATGCGGGCGTCCGGCTTGAAAATCCCCTCATCCTCCACGCTCAAGACCGCATCAAGATGCGGCCCGATGCCCGCGCTGTCCACAGCACCTTCCAGCATCCGGGGCGAGCCGTTTGACAGGATCGCGGTGTTCAGACCGCCGGCCTTCAACCGCGCCAACATCTCGGGCACCTCAGGATAGGCCGGCAAGGTCCAATAAAGCCCCAAAAGCCGCTCTCGCAGGGCCGGGTCGGCCTGGTCGGTCACGTCCAAAGCCCAGTCCAACCCATCCTGGGTGATTTGCCAGAAATCCACATGCTCCCGCGTGATCGCGCGGATCCATGAGTATTGAAGTTGCTTGTGTCGCCAATGGGTTGCGACCTGTTGCCAAACGACAGCGAAGCCCTCCAATCCGTCCTCTTCGGCCAGATTGCGCGCGGCGGCGTTTACGTCGAACAAAGTCCCGTAAGCATCGAAAACACAGGTGGAAATTGCCATTTCCGGTACCCTCCCTGCATCTATCGTAACATGGTGACACAGGCGCAGGTTAGCGACAATTCGCATCTGCCGGTTTGGGAAAAAATCTACCGTGTGGTCAAAGATTCTCGGGCTGCATCATGCCAAGGACGTGATAGCCGCCGTCGACGGTCACGATCTCACCGGTGGTACAGGCCCCGAAATCGGAGGCGAGATAGACCGCCGTGCCGCCAATCGCCTCCAAGGTCGCATTGGCGCGCATGGGCGCATTGGCTTCGGTGGCTTTGAAGGTCTTCCGCGCGCCGCCAATCGCAGCGCCCGCCAGGGTCTTCATCGGCCCGGGGCTGATGGCGTTCACCCGAATGCCCTCTGGCCCAAGATCGTTCGCCAGATAGCGCACCGCCGATTCCAGCGCCGCTTTGGCCACGCCCATCACGTTGTAATAAGGCGTCACGCGGTTGGAGCCTTGATAGGTCAGCGTCAGGATCGTGCCGCCATCGGGCATCAGCGCCGAGGCGCGTTTCGCCACGTCGATCAGCGAATAGCAAGAGATCGTCAGCGAGGTCTTGAAATTCTCGCGGCTGGTGTCGATGAACCGGCCCGTCAGCTCATTTTTATCTGAAAACGCAATGGCATGTACGACGAAGTCAATCTTACCCCAAGCGTCCTTCAACCGCGCGAAGCAGGCATCAAGCGAAGCATCGTCAGTGACATCCACATCAATCAGAATGTCCGAGCCAAGGGAGGCGGCCAAGGGCTCCACCCGCTTGCCAAACGCCTCACCCTGATAGGAAAAGGCCAGTTCCGCCCCCTCACAATGCATGGCTTTTGCGATCCCCCAGGCGATTGACCGGTCATTGGCCACGCCCATGATCAGCCCGCGCTTGCCTTTCATCCACTCAGCCATCCGCGATTATCCGTTATAATTCGACAACAGCATCGAGCCGTTGGTGCCGCCAAAGCCGAAACTGTTCGTCATCACCGTATCGAGACCGGCGTTTTCCCGAAGCTCCGTGGCGATCTCACCTTGGGTCAGACCGGGGTCCAGCGTTTCCACATTGATTGAGGGCGCGATGAAATCCTGGTCCAGCATCAGCAGGCAAAAAATCGCCTCCAGCGCCCCTGCGGCCCCTTGCGCGTGGCCCGTCATCGATTTGGTGGAGGAGATCGGCGGGGTCTGGCCTTCGCCGAAGATGCGCCGCACCGCCTCCACCTCCCCCACATCGCCCACAGGCGTGGAAGTACCATGGGCGTTGATATAGCTGACCTGCCGTCCCTCCGGCAGGGTCTCAAGCGCAAGCCGCATGGCCCGTTCGCCGCCTTCGCCCGAGGGCGCCACCATGTCATGACCGTCGGATGTCGCCGCAAAGCCGGTCACCTCGGCATAGATCTTCGCCCCGCGCGCCTTGGCATGTTGCAGTTCTTCCAGAACCACAATCGCCCCGCCGCCGCCGATCACAAACCCATCCCGATCCGCATCGAAAGCCCGGCTCGCGCGGGTCGGCGTGTCATTGTATTTCGACGACATCGCGCCCATCGCGTCGAACAGGCAGGACAGGGTCCAATCCAACTCCTCCGCCCCGCCGGCAAACATAAGGTCTTGTTTGCCCATCATAATCTGCTCTGCCGCGACACCAATGCAATGCAGAGAGGTCGAACAGGCCGAGGTGATGGAATAGTTGATGCCTTTGATCTTGAACGCGGTCGACAGGTTCGCCGAGATCGTCGACGACATGCATTTCGGCACCGCAAAGGGGCCAATGCGTTTGGTCGCTTCGGTCTTCAACACGGTCTGATGGGCGGTAAACATGGCACTGGTCGAGGGGCCGCCGGACCCTGCAATCAAGCCAATCCGCGGATCGCTAATCTCCCCCTCACCCAGCCCCGCATCGGCAATCGCCTGGCTCATGGCGATATGGGCATAAGCCGCGCCCGGCCCCATAAACCGCAGGGTGCGCTTGTCCACATGGCTAGCCACATCGATCTTCAACGTGCCCGCCACCTGGCTGCGGAACCCGTGTTCGGCCATGGCCTCACTGAACTCAATGCCAGAGCGGCCCGCCTTCAGGCTCGCCGTGACCTCTTCGGCGCTATTCCCGATGGGTGAGACAATGCCCAGCCCGGTGACAACCACTCGGCGCATCCGCACCTCCCTACTGGCCCCGCGCGTTCAGCTTTCGCTTAGCGCGACCTTCATGTCCTTCACCTGATAGATGGTTTCGCCATCGGCCTCCACCCGGCCATCGGCCACGCCCATCGTCAGGCGCCGGGTTTGCACGGCTTTCGTGAAATCCACGTAATAGGTCAGCATCTTCCGGTCGGGCCGCACCATGCCGGTCAGTTTC
>JANQNZ010000322.1 GCA_028279315.1 Rhodophyticola sp.
CGCCACGCGGCCTCGGGCCTCTCCTGGCCAAGCGCCTCCAGCAATTGGGCGGCATAGCCAATCCGGCGTCCATCAACCTGGTCCACCATCCCCGCGATCGACGGATCGCTCGCCGCCCAAGCGCGGATCGCCCGCTCCAACGCGGGGCCGGACCGTAGGGTCCGCTGCAGAAGACGTGTCAATCGCGTCTGCGCGTCACCGCCTTGCTCCAATTCAGCGACAAGCGCGTCATTGGTGATCTCTGACCAATGCGCCATAAGCGCCGCATGGAACGCCGCCACATCCTTGAAATGCCAATAGAAACTGCCGCGCGAAACACCAAGCTGCGCCGAAAGCGGCTGCGCCCGCATCCCCTCATGGCCGCGCTGCGCCAGCTCCTCCAGCGCAAAATCCAGCCAGACTTTTCGGTCCAATCGCTGCGTCATAGGCACGACCATACACAAGTGTCTTGACGGCGCAATCGGACCATACATATGTGTATGGTGACAAAAATGGACTCTGGAGCACCCCAATGAACCGACATTTCGTGAATGTCCTTTGCCAAGACCCGTCTCAAACCGCGCTCTTCTACCAAAGCCTGCTTGGCATGACCCGGCATTATGACATGGACTGGTTCGTGCTTCTGACCCATCCAGACATGCCAGGGCTGGAATTTGGCCTTCTGCAAATCGATCATGACAGCGTACCGGCGGCCCACCGCTCAGGCCCCGCAGGGATCATCCTGACCTTTGTCGTTGAGGATGTGGACAGCGTCCATGAAGCTGCCCAGGCCACGGGGGTCGAGATTGTGACGCCCCCGACCGACATGCCCTATGGCCAGCGCCGATTGCTCCTCCGCGACCCTGCCGGCGCGCTGGTGGATGTCAGCGCCCCGGTCCCGGCTTAGTGCCCATCTTGTTGCGCCGCCCCCCCGCCACGGGCTATGGCTTGACCACGGATGGTGAGGCAATGACGGTGAAATGCCCGAACAGACCGAAAGCGAAAGCCGCAAGCTGCTCAGCCGCTTGCAGGCCGCTCTGGCGGAGGCCGGAGAGGGGCAGGAGCGGCTGGACCGGATCACTCATCTGATCGCCGATTCGATGGGGACGGAGGTGTGTTCGATCTACCTCCTCCGCGATGCCGACACGCTGGAATTGTGTGCCACCGAAGGCTTGGCACCGGAATCCGTTCACGTGACGCGGATGCGCATGGGCGAAGGGCTGGTGGGCCGCGTCGCCTCCCGCGCGCGGGCCATCAACACGGCAAACGCGCCCGCCGAACCCGGGTTCCGCTATATGCCGGAGACTGGGGAAGAACGTTTCTCCAGCTTCCTGGGCGTCCCGATCCAGCGCTTGGGGGAGCGGCTTGGGGTTCTTGTCGTCCAATCGAAAGACGAACGCGAGTATTCCGGCGATGAGGTCTATGCGCTGGAAGTGGTCGCCATGGTGATCGCCGAGATGACCGAGCTTGGGGCCTTCCTCGGCGAAGGCGCGGCACTCTCCCCTCGGCACCAGGCCCAGGTCATGTTCCGGGGCACCTGCGGACAAGAAGGCGCGGCTGAGGGCCGGGTCTATCTGCATGAGCCGCGCGTCGTCATTACCAAACCCATTGCGGAAGACCCCGACGCGGAATTGACCCGCCTGCGCGAAGCCGTGGATGAGTTGCGCGTCTCCGTCGATCAGATGCTGTCAAACGCATCGACGGGGGACAAGGAACAGGTCCAAGTCCTGGAAGCCTATCGCATGTTTGCCAATTCTCGCGGCTGGATGCGGCGGATGGAGGAGGATATCGCCCGCGGTCTTTCTGCCGAGGCCGCGGTGGAGAAAGAACAATCCACGGCCCGCGCCCGGATGGAAACGGTGCCCGATGCCTATCTGCGGGAGCGTCTGCACGATCTCGACGATCTCTCGAACCGCCTGCTTCGGCTTCTGACCGGCCAAGGCACGGAAACCGGCGCGCAAATGCCCGAGGCCCCGGTTCTGGTGGCCCGCAATATTGGCCCGGCGGAATTGCTTGATTACGGGCGCAGTCTGAAGGCGGTGGTGCTGGAGGAAGGCTCGGTCGGCTCCCACGCCGCGATTGTTGCCCGCGCGCTCGCGATCCCGCTCATCATCAACGCCAAACGCATCACCACCGAGGCTTTGAACGGCGACCCGATCTTGGTTGATGGCGATCAGGGGATTGTGCATCTCCGCCCCGAAGACACGGTTGCTACCGCCTTCCGCGACAAGATGGCGATGATGGCCGCCGCGCAGGAACGCTACGCCTCGATCCGCGATAAAGCGGCTGAGACGCTTTGCGGGACCGTGGTTAGCCTGCACATGAATGCGGGGCTGATGGCTGATCTGCCATCGCTGCCCTCCTCGGGGGCCGAAGGCGTCGGCCTGTTCCGGACCGAACTGCAATTCCTGACCCGCAACACCGTCCCGAAACGCGGGGAATTGGCCGCGCTTTACGCGCGCGTCATGGATGCGGCGAGCGGCAAGCGCGTCGTATTCCGCACCCTCGATATCGGGTCCGACAAAGTGCTGCCTTACATGAAGCCCACCGATGAGCCGAACCCGGCGCTTGGCTGGCGCGCGATCCGGGTGGGGCTCGACAAACCCGGTGTCATGCGGATGCAGCTTCAGGCCCTGATCCGTGCCGCAAATGGCCGTCCTCTGACCGTGATGTTCCCCTTCATCGCACAATTTGACGAGTTCACCCGCGCCCGAGATCATTTGCTGCGAGAGATCGACCGGGAGGCCGCGCTTGGCCATCCGCTGCCCTCCGAACTAGAAATCGGCGCGATGCTGGAGACGCCCAGCCTCGCCTTCGCGCCCCGGCATTTCTTTGAGTTGGCCGATTTCATCTCCATCGGCGGCAACGATCTGAAACAGTTCTTCTTTGCCGCGGATCGCGAAAACGAGCGGGTGCGGCGGCGGTATGACAGTCTGAACGTGTCCTTCCTGACCTTCCTGGAGCAGATCGTGCATCGCTGCGATGACACCGACACCCCGCTTAGTTTCTGTGGGGAGGATGCCGGACGCCCGATTGAGGCGATGTGTTTTGCGGCCATGGGGCTGAGAGCCTTGTCCATGCGTCCGGCCTCTATCGGGCCGGTGAAAAGCCTGCTCCGCCGCGTTGACTTGCGAGAGGTGCGAAGCGTGGTGAATGAGGCCCGTGCAACCGGCGCGCAATCGGTGCGGCCCGCCGTGATGGAGTGGTTCCGGCAACAGGGGTAAAGGCTGCCTCTGGGGGTGATCAGCTCTCTGAATCCGGTGTTCGCCAGGTCTCTTGCGCGACCACCAACCGGTGCAGCATCTCTGCCATCTGCCGCCGCTCCTCCTCCGAAAGCGGCGCGGCCAATTTGCCGTTCACCTCGCCCACGACGCCGTGAAGCGCTGGCGCCAAGCCCTCACCTTTCGCCGTCGGCCGGATCACATGCGCCCGGCGCGAAGCCGGGTCGGGGTGGCGCGCGAGGTACCCAAGCCCCTCTAGCTGATCGAGCGCGCGGCTGACCTTATAGGCCGCCATCTCCAACCGTTCCCCAATCGCCGATTGGCTGAGCGGGTGATGTTCCAGCACCGTCATCATGATCGCGAAGGAGCTGAGATCGAGCCCATGGGGCGCGAGCCGCGCATTCATCTCTTCGTCCAACCGTGCCGAAAGGCGCTTCATCATCCATCCAAGAGAGCCCTGGCGGACCTGCTGTGTCCTGGTCTTCACATCCATGATCTGCTTCTAGCTGGCTTTCATTGCTCATGCTACTGTTGCGGTTGCAACTATAGCACTCGCGAGATATGATGTCAGCCGACTCATGCCCATTCCCTGACGGAGACCACTCATGACCCGCTACCACCCTCTCCTTGTCGCCCTGCATTGGCTTCTGGCGCTGATGATCATCATGGGATTGGTCATGGGCGGCTTTGTCCTGTCAGAAACACCCAATGACGATCCGTTCAAACTGGTCGCGCTGCGCATGCATATGGGGGCGGGGATTGCGATCCTGGTTCTGATGGTGATCCGGCTGGTTGTGCGGCTGGCCACCGCGAAACCGCCTGAGGCCGATATCGGCAATGCCGCGCTGAATATGGGCGCGAAGGCGGCCCATTGGCTGTTCTATCTGGCGGTCATTGCGATGTGCGCCTCAGGCCTCGCCATCGCCAATATGGCCGGGCTGCCTGCGATTGTGTTTGGGGGCTCAGGGGATCCGCTGCCGCCCGATTTCTCCGCCTTCCCGCCGCGTGCCGCCCACGGGGCGCTGGCGATGCTGCTGATGGTCCTGATCGCGGCCCATGTGGCGGCGGCGCTTTACCACCAGTTTGTCCGCCGCGATGGGCTGCTGGGCCGAATGTGGTTCGGAAAGCGGAACGGATAGGGGTCGGGCAGATGCGCAGGACCATCGAATTTCTAAACGAGATCGCCGGCATCCTCTATGTCGGCGGCATCGCCAGCCATATCGTGATCGGCGCGGTGGTCGGCACGCCTGACCCTGAGACGGCGCTGACCGTCTACACCTATAAGGAGCTCAGCGCTTATATCCTGATCCTGCCCGGCCTGGCGCTGAAGCTGATCTGCGATATGATCCTTTGGTTCGGCTATGGGGTCCGCGCGAACTGGATGAAGCTGAAACTGGTGATGATGGCGTTTCTGGCCATCAACGCTTTTGTCTTCCTGGTCCCGATGATGCCTGAATTGCGCGCACTTGCCGCCGCAGCCGCGACCGACCCCGCGGCGTGGGACGCATTTCACGCGCTGGAGGCGCGAGAAGCGCTGGTGGGCATGTCGAACGCCCTGCCTTTGGCGCTGGAACTGATCCTGGGCAGCTTCAAGCCACGGCTCTTCGGGGAGCGGCGGGAGCCCGCGGTCAAAGCGTAAGCCCGGCGCAGCAGGACAGACGCCCGGTGAACCAGCCATCCTCGGTCAGGAGCCGGATCCAGAGCACGGTCAATCCGCCAAGCACACCGACGATGACCAGGATTGGGCGCGCGCTGCGCAAGATCTCTGGCCCGTCGCTGCGTTTGGCAAGGGTCACACCGCCCCAAATGACGGCGGCCAGCATTGCCAGATCGATATAGAACTCAGGCGTGGCGAATGGCGCGTTCAGCATCTCACGCGCGGGCACGGTGAGCCGCCAGATCGCCTGAAACCCCAACCAAAGGCTGATCCCGGTGAAGAAATACCAGTCCGAAACCCGCTCTTTTCTCTCGCCGCGCATTAGAAAAACCCTCCGCTTGTCACAAAGGCGCGCGCGTGAACCCGCGCCCCTACGGCCTTGTCAAAAGACAAGCATGGGGCGCGCGTGAGAGATGTCGCGGTCGTCAGGCTGTATGGCATGGGTCCCTCCTCTGGGGCGCAAATCCGATGCTCATGGGTCGCAGGATAGCGGCGACCGGTTCAATACCCCGCGCGGCTGCCCCATGCGAGACGCCGCCTCAATGCCGCCAAGCGGTGACTGGCCCTGCGATCCCGGCCCAATCGCCCAGGCCAAGGACCCGTGCCGGGTTGGTCGGCGGGGGCATCTCAACCCCGGCCAGTGTAGCAAACCCGAACCGCCCGTAATAGGGCGCGTCCCCGATCAGAAGCAGCCGGGGCCAACCGGCCTCACGCGCCAGGTCCAACCCAGTTTCCATCAGAAGCGCGCCCAACCCTTCGCCTTGGCGGGTCGGATGCACGGCGATCGGGCCAAGGAGCAGCGCCTCGGCCCCGTCCGCCCCCACATGAACCGGCCAGAACCGCACGGCGCCCGCCAGGATGTCGTCGCCGTCGCGAGCCACCTGGCAGAGGTCCCGCACTGGCGGCACGCCGTCGCGGAAGCGGTAGCTCGACAGCGCCTCTCGCCCCGGGGCGAAGCACAGATCGTAAAGCGCCTCGACCTCCCATCGGTCCTCGGGCTCTTCGCGCCTGAGGTGAAACATGTCCCTGACCGCCCATTTGCCTCTGGCCTCGGCCCTAACATGGGGCTAGGGCTTTGCCAAATTAGAGGCGCTTATCGACCATGTTCTATACTCCTGAAGCGGGCCACGGCCTGCCGCATAACCCGTTTAATGCCATCGTCACACCGCGGCCCATCGGCTGGATTTCGACGCGCGGGGCGGATGGCCAGGACAATCTGGCGCCTTACTCCTTCTTCAATGCCGTCGCGTATTTCCCACCCCAGGTCATGTTCGCCTCCACCGCCACCAAACCGGATCGGGGCGATACCAAGGACAGCGTCGCCAATATCCGCGATACCGGCGTCTTCTGCGTGAATATCGTGGAATACGCCGCGCGCGATGCGATGAACCAGACCTCAGGCCCTTGGGAGAAGGACACGGATGAGTTCGACTTGGCCGGGATCGCCCGGGCGAAATGTGAGACAGTGGCCTGCTCCCGCGTGGCGAACGCGCCCGCCAATCTGGAATGCAAACTGACGCAGATCGTGAAATTGCCCGGCGACGCGAATTTCGTGGTTTTCGGAGAGGTCACAGGTGTGCATCTGCGCGACGATTGCCTGCGCGACGGGGTGTTCGACATCACCACCTACCAACCGCTCGCCCGGCTTGGGTATCGCGATTATGCGCGGGTGACGGAGCTTCTTTCGCTCAAGCGGCCTGGGGAGTAACCGACGTCCCCTGAATCTCCTTGATGCGAGCGAGAAACCCCAGGATCTCGTGCCGTTCAACCCGGCGCCGACCAGCCACAGCCAAGACTGCCGGGGGGCAGGACGGGCGGGCGGCCTCGGCTGCCTCCAGAACATGGGTCATCAGCCCGACCCGGTCGCGTGTCACAGCGACCCCGCAAATCGGC
>JANQNZ010000333.1 GCA_028279315.1 Rhodophyticola sp.
TGCCATGGGGCCGTTTCAGACCTCCGACCTCGCCGGGCTGGATATTGCTTGGGCCAACCGCAAACGGCTTGCGCCCACCCGCCCGGCGGCCGAACGCTATGTCCGCATCGCCGATCAGATCTGCGAAGCCGGATGGTTGGGGCGGAAGACGGGCCGCGGGTTCTATCTCTATGGCGAGGAGACCGGCCCCAACCCGGATGTGGCTGCCCTGATCGAGGCAGAGCGCGACGCGCAAGATATTGCCGTGCGGAGCTTCACAAATAACGAGATTGTGGAGCGCTACATGACCGCGATGATCACGGAGGCCGCGCGGGTGGTTGAAGAGGGGATCGCACTCCGCCCGATCGACGTCGATGCCGTCTTCCTCTTCGGTTATGGCTTCCCGCGCTGGCGCGGCGGCCCGCTGCATTATGCCGACACGCTTGGCGCGGCGGGGATCATCCAGCGCATCAAAACCTACGCAACGGAAGACGCGCATTTCTGGCAGGTTCCCGCTATCCTGACCCGGTTGGCGGAGGAGGATGGCCGTTTCGCCGATCTGAACCGGGAGGCGTGAGATGGACCTGAGCTATTCCCCTGAGGAGCAGGCCTTCCAGGAGGAGGTGCGCAGCTTCCTGGCCGCCGAATTGCCGGCGGAGATCACCCAGAAGGTTCGTGCCCATACGGAGCTGACCAAGGACGACATGGAGCGTTGGCACGCCATCCTGAACGGGAAGGGCTGGCTGGCCGGTCCGTGGCCCAAAGCCTTTGGTGGGCAAGGCTGGGGGCCCGTGGAACAGCATATCTTCGAAGAGGAATGTTGCCGCGCCCATGCGCCCCGGATCGTGCCCTTTGGCCTCAAAATGCTTGCCCCCGTCCTGATGAAATTCGGGTCGGAGGCGCAGCAGGCGGAATATCTGCCGCGTATCCTCGACGGGCGTGACTGGTGGTGCCAAGGCTACTCCGAACCCGGCGCCGGCAGCGATCTTGCCAGCTTGAAGACCCGCGCGGTTCGGGATGGCGAGGATTATGTGGTCAACGGCCAGAAGACCTGGACCACCCTTGGCCAACACGCCAACCGCATTTTCTGTCTGGTCCGCACCTCGACGGAGGGCAAACCCCAAGAAGGCATCAGCTTTCTTCTGGTTGATCTCGACACGCCCGGGATTGAGATGCGCCCGATCCGCCTGATCGAAGGCGGGTATGAGGTGAATGAGGTTTTCTTCACCGATGTGCGCGTGCCGGCGGAGAACCTGGTGGGTGAGGAGAATATGGGCTGGACCGTTGCCAAATACCTCCTCCTCCATGAACGCACGAATATCGCCGGGGTTGGATTCTCGATTGAGGCGCTGGACCAGGTGAAGACGCTCGCCCGGCAGATGATCCGCGGCGGCAAGCCTTTGATCCAAAACCCGCTTTTCGCCGCCAAACTGGCAGAGATCGAGATCGATCTGGAGGCGATGAAACTCACCAATCTCCGAATGCTCGCCAATGCGCAAAAACACGGGAGCCCTGGGCCTGAAACCTCCATGCTGAAGATCAAAGGCACCGTGATCCGCCAAGCGATCAACGATCTGGCCCGCCGCGCGCTTGGCCCTGCCGCCGCGCCCTTCCCGTCCGAAGCATTGGAAGGCAATGCGGCGCTGGTGCCGGACGAACACGCCCATCACGCGGCGAGCTATTTCAACAACCGCAAAATCTCGATCTATGGCGGCTCAAACGAGATTCAGAAGAATATCCTGGCCAAGGGCATGTTCAGCTGATGGATTTCGAGCCGACAGAAGACCGCCGGATGCTGGCCGAGACGTTGCGGCGTTACTTGGCTGAGCAATATGAGATCGAGCATCGGACCACAGTTGCCTATGACGCGCCGTGGTACGACCCGGAGAAATGGGACGAATTGGCGGAGCTTGGCGTGCTCTATGCGCTTGCTCCTGAGGATCACGGCGGGTTCGGAGGCAGCGGGTTCGACATCGCCACAGTATTTGAGGAGTTGGGCCGCGCGCTTTGCCCCGAACCGATCCTGCCGCAGCTTCTGGCCGTGCGGCTTCTGATGGCCGCCGGGCAGGAGTTGGAGCCGCTCCTGTCGGGCGCAAGCCGGTTTGCCGTTGGGATCGGTGAAACCGACGCGCCTTACGCGTTGGAGGAAATCACAGCCGAGGCGATCGAGGAAAACGGCACCTGGCAGATTTCCGGTCGGAAATCCGTGGTTTACGGCGCAGGCGCCGCCGACACGCTCCTCATCGCGGCGCGCCACAGCAAGGGCTTGGGGCTGTTCTCGGTTGCCGCGGAGGATGCTGAGATCACCCCTTACGGTATGATCGATGGCGGCTGCGCGGGTGAGGTGTTCCTCGACCAGGCCCCCGGCATCCTCCTCTTCGATGAGGCCGATGCCGCCCTGCAAGACGCGCTTGATTGGGGCGCGCTGGCGCTTTCCGCCGAAGCCGTGGGCGCGATGGACGCCGCCGCTGAGATGCTGCTCGATTATCTCAAAACCCGGCAGCAATTTGGACGCCCCATCGGCACCTTCCAGGCGCTCCAGCACCGCGCGGTGGAGCTGAAAGTCGAGATCGAACAGGCCCGCTCGATCACCATCCACGCTGCCGCGTCCATGGGCACCCCCGATCAATCCCGCGCCTGCTCCATGGCGAAGAACCTCATCGGTCGCGCGGCCAAACTGGTGGCTGAAGAGACAATCCAGATGCAAGGCGGCATCGCGATGACCTGGGAATATCCCGCCTCCCACTATGCCAAACGGCTGATCATGATCGACCATCAATTGGGCGATACGGAGTTTCACCTGGAACGGGTGATGGTGGCGCTGGCTTGAACCTGTCCTTCTTTGCTTCTCAAATACCTCCGGGGGTCTGGGGGCAGCGCCCCCAGCCTTGCCTGAATTCGCGCTGAGACTATTTGGCCGACCTGTTAAGCGCAGCCAAAGCGGCGATGTGACGGGGCAAATCGCTGCGCGAATGGAGGATATCGACGATAACCACCATGTCCGGTCGATCCAGAAACACCAGAAAATGCTCGCCTGCCCGAACATATCTCAGATCATCGGCCCCATCGGCCAATATAGCGCAACTGCGGCTGGACACCTCACCCCTGGCAAGCGCGTTGCAACGCGCGATCAACTCCTCTTGGTAAAGCTCCGCCTGCTCAATCCCGAAATTTTCGATTGTCCAACGCGCGATCTGAAACAGACTGTCTTCCGCCTGCCGTGTCAGGCGAAAACTTTTGCTCACGACGTCTCGGCGGCTTTGGCGAAGGCCCGGCGAATGACGTCCTCTCCCGATCCTTCGGCAAGCTCCCCCTCAGCCGCTTGCCGAAGCCCTTCCGACAGGTTTGCGCGAATCTCCTCCAACTGCGCTTCCCGCTCTTCCAGCAGACGCAAACCCGCGCGCAAGGCTTCGCTGACATTCTGGTACCGGCCCGAGGCCACCAAAGCCTGAACCAGTTGGTCCTGGGGTTCGGTCAAAACGATGTTGCGGGTGACCATGGGCGTCGCCTCCTTATTGGCAATATATGCCAATGCTCAAGCCGGATCAATATTCGCATCCTTCACCCCCGCTCCCCCGCCGCCTTAAGCCCACCCCGCGCAAACTCCGGCACATAGGCCCCCAGTTTCAGCCCCCGCTCAGGGTCTGACGCATTGCCGTCAAGCGCACGTTTCTTCACTCCTTGCAAAATCGCCGCCATGCGGAAGAAGCAAAATGCCAGGTAGAAGCCGAAATTCTCGATGCCCGGCAGCCCCATGCGGTCGCAATAGGCCTCAATGAAGGCCTGATCCGAGGGCAGGCCCGCCGCCGCCCGGTCCACGCTCGCCAGACCCCGCCCCTCGCCCCCCGGCGGCATCTGCCATTGCATGATGACAGCGGCCAAATCGGCAAAGGGGTGGCCGATGGTCGAAAGCTCCCAATCCAAGACGGCGAGGATGTCGGGACTGTCCGGGGCAAAGAGCAGATTGTCGATCCGGTAATCGCCATGGACCAGGCAGACGCGCCCGTCCTCCTCTGGACAAACCTCATCTAGCCAGGCGATCAGCCGGTCCATCTCTGGCACCGCCCCGGTTTCCGAGGCGCGGTATTGCTTGGTCCAGCGGTCGATCTGGCGGCGGTAGTAGTTGCCCCGCGGCCCGTAATCGGAGAGGCCCGCGGCGTCCAAATCGACCGAATGGATCTCGGCCAGCACGCGGTTCATCTGATCAAACAGCGCTGCGCGGTCAGCAACAGGGACCCCCGTCAGCCGAGGATCATCGAAGCTCCGCCCCTCGACATAAGCCATCAAATAGAAGGCCGAGCCAATTACGCCGTCGTCCTCACACAGCGCGATCATCTCCGCCACGGGCACGTCCGATCCCGCCAAGGCGCGCTGGACGCGGAACTCCCGATCTACGGCATGGGCGGATTTCAGAATGTTTCCCAATGGCTTACGACGGAGAACGAGGGGGGCGCCCTTGGTTTCCAGCAGATAGGTCGGGTTCGATTGACCGCCGGGGATTTTCTGCGCCGCGACCGGCGGGGCGGCATCAGGCATTTCGGCGCCCATCCAGGCGGTGAGCCCCTCTAGGTCCAGATCACTCATCGCGCCTGGTTGGAGTATTTTCGCAACTCCGCACGCGCCACTTGCCGTCGATGCACCGCATCCGGCCCGTCGGCCAGCCGTAAGGTCCTGATCCGTGTCCACATCGCCCCAAGCGGGAAATCCTGGCTAAGGCCGCTCGCCCCATGCATCTGCACCGCCTCATCGACCACCTTCAGCGCCATCAGAGGCGCCGCCACCTTGATCTTGGAAATCCAAGGCTGTGCCGCGCGGACCCCTTCAGTATCCATGATCCAAGCGGTCTTGAGGCAGAGGAGGCGCGCCATCTCAATCTCCATCCGCGCATTGGCGATGATGTCATGGTTCGCACCGAGATCAGCGAGCGGTTTGCCAAAGGCCTCCCGCGTCAGCGCCCGGCGGCACATGAGTTCCAGGGCGTATTCCGCCTGGCCAATGGCGCGCATGCAATGGTGGATACGGCCGGGCCCAAGGCGGCCTTGGGCCACTTCGAACCCACGCCCCTCGCTCAGCACCACATCCGCGATGGGCACCCGAACATCCGTAAACCGGATATGCATATGCCCATGGGGGGCGTCATCGGTGTGATAGACTTGCATGGGTCTCAGCACCTCAATCCCCGCCGCATCCGAAGGCACCAGCATCATCGTATGCCGCTTGTGTTTCTCGGCCTCTGCGTCGGTGCAGGTCATGACGATGTATAGCGCGCAGCGCGGATCGCCCGCGCCAGAGGCCCAGTATTTCTCCCCATTCAGCACATAGGCGTCGCCGTCCCGCACGGCCTGCAAACTGATCTGCGTCGCGTCGGAGGAGGCGACCTGCGGCTCGGTCATGAGGTATGCCGAGCGCGTCACGCCCTCCAAAAGATCGGGCAGCCAGCGCGCCTTTTGCGCTTCGGTGCCATAGCGCTCCAACACCTCCATATTGCCGGTGTCGGGCGCGTTGCAGTTGAAGACCTCCGCCGCGATGCTGACCTTGCCCATTTCCTCGGCCAGATAGGCATATTCGACGGTGGTGAGGCCGAAGCCTTTCTCGCTGTCGGTCAGCCAGAAATTCCAAAGCCCGCGCTCCTTCGCCTTGGTCTTCAGCCCGTCCAGGATTTCGAGCTGCCGCGACGTGTGCTGGAACCGGTCGCCCGAGGGGTGTTTGCCCACCTCTGCTTCATATTCGGCATCGAGGGGCGCAATCTCCTCCAACACCATGCGCCGCACTTCCGCCACGAGCGGGCGGACCTTGTCGCTCATCCCTAGGTCCATCAGCCCCTCCCGTCTCCAGTCCTCACCGCCGAACGCCGCCGCTGTAGTGTGTTGTAGATGCCAAGAGCCAATCCGCTAACGGCAATAAAAAGTGTTAGACCCCCCATAGCCCTGTCCCAGAATTGCGTCTGGCTGCGAAGGTGCAGTTCGACGATACTTTGCGCTTGGGTCTCAGACAGATCACCGCAGTCAAAGCCGTTTGGGGCACAAATTTCGTCGAGGGAATCTAGCCGCTCCAACCTCCTCCGATCCATTTCTCGGATTTGTTCCTCCAAACGGATTGCGTCGTCCTCGAGACTTTCCGGCAATATGATTATGCAGCAAGAACCCCCGTCACCGCCACCTCCCCCGAACGCAACAGCTTTTGATGGGTTAGGAAGCATCAAGAACAGGATGCAGGAGACAACTCCAAGAAACTCAAAGCAATCCCCCGAGGTTCGTCTTGGGACCATCAGCCCATCCCTTTCGCGTAATCCAAGACGTCGGCCAACGCGGCCTCATATTCCCCCGCGATCCGGTCGATCAGCCGCCCCGCGGGTTCCACCGCCTTCACCGCGCCAATCCCTTGGCCGGACCCCCAAATCTCTTTCCAGGCCTTCGGCTTCGACGAGCCTGACTTGAAAGACATCGACGAGGCATCCGCACCTGGCAGATTGTCCGGGTCCATGCCTGCCGCCGCAATCGAGGGTTTCAGGTAGTTGCCCGAGACGCCAGTAAATAGCGTCGAGGTCACGATATCCTCCGCCCCGCCTTTTACGATCATCTGTTTGTAGTCGGGGACAGCATTCGCCTCTTCCGTCGCGATAAAGGGCGAGCCGATATAGCCCAGATCAGCGCCGGCCATTTGTGCCGCCAACAGCGCGTGCCCCGTGGCGATGGAACCCGACAGAAGCAGTGGACCGTCGAACCAGGCGCGGATTTCCTCGATCAGCGCAAAGGGGTTTTGGGGGCCCGCATGGCCGCCCGCCCCGGCGCTGACCGCAATCAACCCGTCGGCGCCTTTCTCAATCGCCTTCCGCGCGAAGGTGTTGTTGATGATGTCATGCAGCGCAATGCCGCCGCAGGAATGGGCCGCTTCATTCACCTCAACCCGGGCACCGAGCGACGTGATCCAGATCGGCACCTTCCAGCGGGCGCAAATCTCTAGGTCGCGCTCCAGCCGCGTGTTGGAGCGGTGCACGATCTGGTTCACCGCAAAAGGCGCGGCGGGGTGGTCGGGGTTGGCCTGGTTGTGGCGGTCGAGCGCTTCGGTGATCTGTTTTAGCCACGCCTCCAGCATAATCGGCTCGCCCTCGGCCTCTCGCGCATTCAGGGCCGGGAAACTGCCGATGATGCCAGAGGTGCATTGGGCGATGACCAGCTCGGGCACGGAGACGATGAACATGGGCGCGGCAACGGCGGGGATGCGCAGGCCGCGGAGTTGCGGCGGCAGATGGGTGTCGGCGCGCATCAGATGCGCCGTTTGGGTTGTGGCATATGCGTCCCCTCCTTCGAGCCGAGCCTAGACCAGGAGGAGGAGGGTTTGAACCGGCGAAGCGGCTGATGACGCGGCGTTTGGTTGGTCGGGGGGCTTGGTTAGAACGAAACGTCGATCGGGCCTTGGCTCGGGATGGCGACCCGCACGGCCACCGGGCCAAGGCCCGGTCTACATCGTTCTTCTGCATCGCCCGCCCGGAATCAAGCCGAAGGCGCCGGGCATCGACAGGCCGCCCGGGCGGTCTGG
>JANQNZ010000335.1 GCA_028279315.1 Rhodophyticola sp.
ACAGACCGAGGGCTGGCGATCCGACGTCTGAATGACAGCGCTTTATCCCCGTCAAACCCCTCCCCGCCCCAATCTCAGCACCAGGCCCCACCAAATCGCCAGACCGCCCGGGCGGCCTGTCGATGCCCGGCGCCTTCAGCGCATTATTCGGGCGGGGGACGTAGGAAAGCGGTGGTTCGGTGCAACCAAGCCAAATGCTGAGCGGTCCGGTTGGTGTTTTGCCTTGTGGGTCATTGGGTCTAAGCAGCGATCAGATGGTTTAAGGGAATGCCCGCCCCGGGGCTCCGCCCTTCCAGGTGCCGATCGCTCCACTGGAGCGATCGCCGGTTTCACCGGTTCGCACCTGGAACCCACAACACATCGTCCTTGCCGTCATTATTGGCAATCCGGCCCGCCACAAAGAACCAGTCCGAGAGACGGTTAAGGTATTTGACGCCTTCGGGGTTCACCGATTCCATCGTCGCCAATTCAACACTCATCCGCTCAGCCCGGCGCGCAACCGTCCGGCAGATATGCAGATGCGCGGCGAGCGCCGAGCCGCCCGGCAGGATGAAACTGCGCAGCGGCGAGAGTTTTGCATTCATCCCATCGATCTCGGATTCCAGCCGCAAGACCTGACTTTCGGCGATCCGAAGGGGCGGGTATTCGCGGTCTGCGTCCATATCCATATTGGGTGTGCAAAGATCGGCGCCGAGATCGAAGAGGTCATTCTGAATGGCCGATAGCATCGCATCCATCTCAGCGTCAGCATGAAGCCGCGCCATCCCGAGCGTCGCGTTCAGCTCATCGACGGTGCCATAGGCCGCGACGCGCATGGAGTGCTTCGCCACCCGGCTGCCATCGCCCAGGGCAGTCTCCCCTGCATCCCCGGTCTTGGTGTAGATCTTATTCAGTACCACCATAGGCTTAGCCCCCTGATCGCCGGCGGAAATAAACGAAGGCGAGGATCAGAAGAACCGCCACAAACTGCGCCGCGATCCGCCAACGCATGTATTTGTTCGACCGTTTGGCGCTCTCCGCATCGCCGATCCGGAAGGAATTGATGCCCATGATCAGGATCACCAAAACGGCCAAACAGGCCACGGCGACAAGGATAAAGAACGGGTCTGATAACATCTGGGTCTCCTGCGGTCCTCAGGTGATGTAGGTGGCCGGTCCGCGGGGGCTAGGCCTGGGCGATCAGCCAGTCGAAGGTGCGTTGTGGCAGAACCCTTCGGGCGGCCTCCACGATATAGGTGGCGGTTGTGATGAAATAGCGTGCGCGGGGGCGGGGGGATTCCAGCGCATGGATCAGCTTGGCGGTGACCGCGGGTGGCTCCAGCTGGAACATCGCTTTGCCGGTGTCCTCATAGAGATGCTTGATAAGCTGGCTGCGATAGGTCTCGGCGAGTGCGGAGTTCTCCCAATCCACCCATTTCTCAAACCCGGGGATCGAGTTGACGCGGAATTTTGAGGTGACGGGCCCGGTGTTGAGGATTGAGACATGGATGTCCGTGCCCCGAAGCTCCAGCCGCATCGTATCGGCCAGCCCTTCAACGGCGTGTTTCGTGGCCGTATAGGCGCCGCGCCAGCGCAGCGGTACCCGGCCAAGGGCTGAGGAATGCTGCACAATCCGGCCATGCCCCCCTTGGTCCCGCATCGCGGCGACAGCGCGGCGGGTCATATCGTGAAGGCCAAAGACATTGGTCTCAAAAATCTCACGCAGGGCACCTGCAGGCACATCCTCCATCGCTCCGGGAAGCCCGTAACCCGCATTGTTGAAGAGCGCATCAAGTGTGCCGCCGGTGCGCGTCAGCACCTCATCCATGGCATGCGCGATACTATCCGGATTAGCCACGTCCAGAGCCAAGCATTCCAGCCCCTCAGCCTCCAACCGCGCCACATCCTCGGGCTTTCGGCAGCTTGCAAAGACGCGCCAGCCGCCGCGGCGATGGAGGGTACGCGCGGCATCCTCGCCCAGACCCGAGGAACAGCCGGTGATCAAAATGGATTTCATGCTCGCCCAAACCCCTTGCCCGCGGTGCCCGTGCCCGTGCCTAGGGCAGGGGGGCGGGCAGGGCAAGGCCGTGCGGCGGGCTCAAGGCTGGGTCGGGGACAGGAACCGCGCGGCCATATAGCCGGCGCGCCCGGATTCGAGATCACGAATATGGGTCCAGCCGTTGGACATTTCCTCGATCAATTCCGCCTCGGCGCCAAAGCCAAGCGACATCACAACCGCGTTCGCCGTCGACGGACCAGAGCGCAGGTTGACCCGGCTGCCTGTCACATAGACCGTCTCAAGCGCGGGCGCCGTGTCGATCTGAGCTGGCTCGACCACCAGATCGTGGCGCGCGACCTGGATCACGTCGTCTTCCACTTCATTGGGGCGGATCACGGCGCTGATTTCGATCAGCTCCCCGTCTTCTGTCAGGATCACAATCGGCGTGTCCTCCGCCGCTGGCGGGGTCACCGAAAGCGAAGCGGGGATGACCATTGCCGAGCCTGCGTCGGCTGTTGGCAAAAGAGCGGCGGGATCGAATGTTGACTGCGCGTTCACTTCGACCGGGCCGTCTGGCGCGGGGCCCGACATCTCTGGCCCCACAATCATGGCCACGTAAAGAAATGCGCAAAGCACGATGGTTAAGCGGATCATGGCAGTAATCCTGAAACAAACATCTCAAATGTAGGGGCAGCCTAGCGGTATCCTGCCGATTCTGACATGGGGAAAAAACGTGATTTGGCCCCGTAAGCTCGCTTTACCGGCCCCCAGCCATTCAGTATCAAGAGGGCCATAATGACCGAGCAGTCCTCAGAAAACGATCAGCGCCAAACCTCAGAATCGCTTAGCCGGGCGATTGGCTCGCGCTATCTGCAATATGCGCTGTCCACGATCATGCACCGGGCGTTGCCCGATGCGCGCGATGGGTTGAAACCGGTGCATCGGCGTATTCTCTATGCGATGCGGGAGCTTAGGCTGGCCTCAAATGGCGGGTTTCGGAAATCGGCAAAGATCAGCGGCGATGTGATGGGGAATTATCACCCTCATGGCGATGCGGCGATCTATGACGCGATGGCGCGGCTGGCCCAGGATTTCACCATTCGCTATCCGCTGGTCGATGGGCAGGGGAATTTTGGGAATATCGACGGCGATAACCCGGCGGCGAGCCGCTATACCGAGGCGCGGATGACCGCCGTGGCCGAGGCGCTGTTGCAGGGGCTCAGCGAAAACGCGGTCGATTTCCGGGACAATTACGACGGCACCTTGCAGGAGCCTGAGGTGCTGCCCGCCGCGCTTCCGAACCTCTTGGCGAACGGCTCCAGCGGGATCGCGGTTGGGATGGCCACTAATATCCCGCCCCACAACCTGGACGAGCTGATCGCCGCCTGTTTGCATCTGATCAAAGCGCCCAATGCGCGTGATGAGACCTTGCTGGAGCACGTCCCCGGCCCCGATTTCCCCACCGGCGGCGTGATTGTGGAGCCGAAGGAGAACATCCTGGAGGCCTATCGCACCGGTCGCGGCGCCTTCCGGCTGCGCGCGAAATGGGAGGTGGAGGATTTAGGCCGCGGGCAATGGCAGATCGTGGTCACCGAAATCCCCTATCAGGTGCAGAAATCCAAGTTGATCGAGAAGCTGGCGGAACTGATCCAGACCAAGAAGGTCCCGATCCTGGCTGATGTGCGCGATGAAAGCGCCGATGATATCCGCATCGTCCTGGAACCCCGCGCCAAAACCGTGGATCAAGAGCTTTTGATGGGGATGCTCTACCGCAATTCCGATCTGGAAACCCGGTTCAGCCTCAACATGAATGTGCTGATCGACGGGCGGACGCCCAAGGTCTGCTCCCTCAAAGAGGTGTTGCGCGCCTTCCTCGATCACCGCCGCGACGTCCTCCTCCGCCGCTCCCGCCACCGGATGGAGAAGATCGATCATCGGTTGGAGGTGCTGGAAGGCTTCATCATCGCCTTCCTCAATCTCGACCGTGTCATCGACATCATCCGCTATGACGAGGACCCGAAAGCGGCGCTGATGCGCGAGGATTGGGGCCGGGATTTCACCCGCGCCACGTCTGAGGGTGATTACCGGACCCCGCCGCCGGGCGAAGGCGAGCTAACGGAAGTGCAGGCCGAGGCGATCCTGAACATGCGCCTCCGCAGCTTGCGGCGCTTGGAAGAGATGGAACTCCTCCGCGAGCGCGACGCGCTGATGGAGGAACGCGCAGGGCTAGAAGACCTGCTGGACAGCGACGATCTGCAATGGGGCCGGATTGCCGAGGAATTGCGCGAGGTGCGCAAGACTTTCGGCAAATCCGCGCCCGGCGGCACCCGACGCACCGATTTCGCTGAGGCCAGCGAGGTGGAAGAGGTGCCGCTTGAGGCGATGATCGAGCGGGAGCCGATCACCGTCGTCTGTTCCAAGATGGGCTGGATCCGCGCGATGAAGGGCCATATCGACCTGGGCAGCGAGCAGAAATTCCGCGACGGTGACGAAGGCCGCTTCCTGTTCCACGCGGAGACAACCGACAAATTGCTCCTCTTTGGAAACAATGGCCGCTTTTATACCATTTCTGCCACAAATTTGCCCGGAGGCCGTGGGATGGGGGAACCCGTCCGCCTGATGGTGGACATGCCCAATGAGGTCGAAATCGTGGATTTGGTCATTCATCAACCGGACGGCAAACTGCTCGTCGCCTCTTCCGCAGGCGATGGGTTTGTGGTGCCCGAGGCCGATGTTGTGGCGCAAACCCGCGCCGGCAAACAGGTTTTGAATGCGAAAGATGGTGTGACCGCCAAGGTCTGCGCCCGCGTTCAGCCCGGCGACAGCCATGTCGCCTGTGTGGGTGAGAACCGCAAGGTTCTGGTCTTTGCCCTAGATGAGCTGCCCGAGATGGGCCGCGGCAAAGGCGTCCGCCTGCAAAAATACAAAGACGGGGGCCTGTCTGACGCCCGCGCCTTTGCTCTGTCCGATGGTTTAAGCTGGACCGATCCGGCTGGCCGCACCCGGACAGAGGCCGATTTGACCGAATGGATGGGCAAACGCGCAAGTGCGGGCCGTATGGCCCCGCGCGGCTTTCCACGGGACAATCGGTTTACCTAAGAGGCAGGCATGTCGGTCTTAAATACGGAGTTCGAAGGGTCGCGTGGCGATCTGTTCCAACTGGCCATGAAGACCGGCTTTCTGACGGTCCTGACCCTTGGCTTCTATCGCTTCTGGCAGACAACCCGGTTCCGCCGCTGGTATTGGTCCTCGGTCCGTCCGGGGGGCACGCCGTTTGAATATACCGGCACGGGCCAAGAGAAATTCATCGGATTCCTGGCCGCCGTGATCCTGCTGGCCCTCTTCCTGGCGTTTTTCAACGCCGCGGTGATGTTTGTGGCGATCCGGTCGTCTGACGGATCGCTTGATGTTCTGTCATCGGGCGTTGCGCTGACCCCGATCGCCCTGGTCCCGATCCTTTTCGCGGCCCGCTATCGTGCGCGGCGATATATCCTGGCCCGCACCCGTTGGCGGGGCATCCGGTTTGGGATGTCCTCGGGCGCGTGGGGCTATGCCTGGCGCGCCTGCCTTTGGACGGCGCTTGGGTTCTTGTCTTTGGGCCTCCTCTGGCCCATCCGGACCTTCCGACTTGAGAAATACCTGACCGACCACACTTGGTTCGGCGATGCCCGCTTCACCCAGTTTGGGCGCGCGGGGCAACTCTACGGCCCGTTTCTACCGTTCCTCGTGACCCTCTGGGGCAGCATCGCCATGATGATCTATGGCGTGGCCTATGGGGATTTCCAACAAGTCGGCACCAGCGCGACAGGCGCTCCGATGTATCAGCCGACGGGCGTGACCTGGCCCTTCCTGGCAATCTATCCTGCGACGCTGTTTCTGTTCCTCTTTGGCGTCTATTACCGCGTCGCCTCATTCCGCGTCATGGCGGCGATGAAGATTTTGGGGGACGGGGTGGAGTTTGACATCCACCCGCGGACCCGGACGCTGGTCTGGATCAACATCCTTGGCAGCATCCTGACATTCATCGCCACGGGTGTGGTCGCCGGCATCGTGATCGGCGTCGCGTTAGGGCTTGCTGGCCTTCTCGACGTCTTCGGATCGGATGCGGCCTTAGCGCCTGCAAACATTGGCGTCGGGATTGCGCTTTTTGGCTTCGCCGCGATCACGGTTTACGTCTTCCATCACGTCTTCCGGCAAATCTTCATCACCTTCCCGATGGTGCGCCATGTGGTCAGCACGCTTGAGGTTCATGAACCCTCACTTCTGGCCAATGTACGCCAACGCGACCGCGACGGGATGAACGACGCCGGCGGCTTTGCCGAAGCGCTTGGTGCAGGAGCGGCCTTCTGATGAACGACATGTCCCAACAGACCCAGCTTTTCACAACCAAGCTTGGCATAACCTATGCGGAGTTCTTTGACGGCATCCGCCCGGCCATTCAGCGGGTCAGCGTCACCGTCGAAGGCTCGGGCCCCGACGCCGTTTTGGAGCTGAAACAGGCCGACACGGATGAGACTTTGCGCTGGCACGCGGTCGATCTTCGTCTGGTGCCGGATCAGGCGCGGGACGATGACTTCATCTTCGCCAATGGGGATGACAACCCGGCCCGGCTGATCATCCGCGACTATGATGCGTTGAAGGAGATCTTCACCGCGATCCCCCATGTCCGGGCCGTGCGCGGGCACAGCTCTTTTCCGCGGCTGATGGCGATGATGGGGGGCGCGATGATCGCGTTTGCCGCCATCCTTTTCGGACTAATCCCGTTCATGGCAGACCGCGGGGCGGAGATGATCCCACCCACGGCAGAGGCGCAGATGGGGGCGTCTGTCTTTGAGCAGATCTATCCGGCCATGGGCGCCTATGAATGCACCGACCCCGCCGGACAAGCGGCGCTGGATCGGATGGAGGCGCGGCTGACGCGAGACCTCGATTTGCCTTATCCGATCACCGCGCGGGTGGTGACCGAGCCCAGCATCAACGCCACCGCCTTGCCCGGCGGCCATGTCACCTTCCATCTCGGCTTGATTGAGGTGGCGGAAAGCCCCGAAGAGGTTGCCGCGGTCTTTGCCCACGAAATCGGCCATGTCGCCCATCCCGACGGCACCCGGGCGGTCCTGCGCAGCATGGGGTCCTTTGGGGTGATCGGTTTGGTTTATGGCGATTTCCTGGGTGCCTCAGCGATGGCTGCGGTGTCGCAGCAACTGCTGAACTCCTCTTACAGTCGCGCAGCTGAGGAGCGCGCGGATGCCTATGCCCAAGACCTGCTGGTCGCAAGCGGCATTTCTCCGGCGGCTTTGACCGTGTTCTTCGAGCGGCTCCAAAACAGCGGAGACGTGGCGGAGTTGGGTATTTTCCAGCATTTCAGCACCCACCCGGAATTGGCCGATCGCATCGCGGCAAGCGCCGCAGCCGTGGGGCCCGCTGTTGCCGGGCCACCGATCCTGACGGCAGAGGAATGGGCGGCGCTGCAGAATATCTGTCAGGAGAACGCCACGCCAACTGCGTCCACGCAGCCGGGGTTCACGCCGAGTGCAGCGCCGTCGAAGGGCTAAAGCGGCGCCACCTCCAGCCACACGCCACCCTCCGGCCTTAGCGTCAGGATCATCACCGGTTTCGGATCGCGGCCAGGAACCCGGGTGAACCGAAACCGGCTGAGAAGGCTGGCCAGAATAATGATCGCCTCTTGCATGGCGAAACTCGCGCCGATGCAAATCCGCGGCCCATCGCTGAAGGGCAGGAACTGATAGCGGTCGATCTCGCCTGAGCCATCGAAGCGCTCTGGCCGGAACGCATCCGGATCATCCCAGAGCTTCCGGTGCCGGTGAAGGGCGTAGACGGGCACAATCACGGTGTCGCCTGATTTGACCTCAGCCCCATCCAACTCGTCCGCCGCGCGGGCGGTGCGCGACAAAAACCCACCCGGCGGGTAAAGTCGTAAGGTCTCTTCGACGATCTGCCGGATATAGGGCAAGCTTACCACGTCATCCGCCGTTGCCGCCCGCCCATCCAAGACCGCGCAGGCCTCAGCCCGGGCTTTGGCTTGGACCGTCTCGTCGAAGGCACAGAGGTAAAGCGCCCAGGAGAGCGTCAGCGCGGTTGTCTCATGCCCGGCGACAATGAAGGTCAGAAGGTTCTCGCGCAGTTCTTCGGTGCGCATCGCCCGCCCGCTTTCGGGATCCTCGGCATCCATCAGCATGTCCAACAGGTCAGGCGCTGCGCCCGGGCCTGTCTTGCGACGTGTCTCAATCGCGAGATCGGCATCGGCATGCATCTTGGTCAGCATCGATGCCGCCCCAATCCGGTTCGGGCGTGGCACCCAATCCGGGACCCCGATCAAATCAAGAAGGCTGACCCGGGCTGCTTTTTCGATATATGACTCAAGCGCTTCACTGGCGCCTGCCCGGTCGACTGCTTCATCTTCGCCGAAGGTGACCGTGGCGATGACATCGAAGGTGGCGGCGACCATCTGATCGACGACATTGACCGCGCGGCCCGGGTTTGCATCCGCGGCGATCCGGGCGCAGGCAGCCTCGGCAGCGCGGGTCATGACTGGGGTCAGGGCTGTGACGTTCCGCGCCGTGAAGACGGGCGCAGCCGCTCGGCGTTGCCAGCGCCATTCCGCGCCTTCGGCGACAAACAGGCTCTCCCCGATGGCGGGCCGCAAGATCGACTTCGTGGCTTCCGATTTCGGGTAATCGTCAACCGCGTCGCGCAACACGCGGCGGATCGCCTTCGGGCTCATCACCATATGCCAGCGCTGCGGGCCGTTCTGGCCGGATACAAACGGCTGATGAAGCGCGGCGAGGGGGATGATCTCCAAAAGGTTCCGCCGCGCCGCGCGATAGCTTTCCCAAAGGCCAAGGGGCTTTGTGACAAGCGGGGCAGAAACGGGGTCGGCCATCGGGTGATCCTTCCGGTTCTGAACCTAGCGCAGTTCCGCCGATCCGCAATCAAGGGCGCGTTGCGTGGGGCCAAGGCCTGGGCTATGGCTGGTCGCGCTGCCTTATGTCGGAGAGCTTTGATGCGTGTTTTGTCCCGATTTGCCGGTCTTGCCCTGGCGCTGAGCCTTGCGGCCTGCGGGCTACCTGCCCAGGACCCGCTTGAGGAGGATCTGCCCGATATGGGGGATTTCCGCCTGGCCTTTAACATCGTGGTCGCGGACAACATGCAGCAGGTGCCGCCTTCGCGCCGTGCGACGCCGGAAGAGTGGGAGGCGATCCTGCAATCCGAGATCGACCGCCGATTTGGCGCCTATGAGGGTGAGCGGCTGTATCACATCGCGCTGGCCGTCGATGGCTATTCACTGGCCCCTCCAGGCATTCCGCTGGTTTTGAGCCCCAAATCCATCCTCGTCGTTTCGGCCAATGTCTGGGACGATGAATTGGGTGAAAAGCTGCATGAGGAGCCCAATCAGATCACGGTCTTTGAAGGTGCCAGCGCGGCCTCTGTGATCGGATCGGGCCTTGTCCGCTCGCGGGAGGAGCAGATGCAGGTCCTGGCCCGCAACATGGCGCGCCGGGTGCAGCTTTGGATGTTGGAGAACCCCGACTGGTTCAATATTGATCCTGAGGCCGCCGCCGCGGACGCCGCCGCGGTGCAAGCGGTGGTCGACGCTGAAGAGCCTGATGTCACGGCGGAGGAGCTACAGGCTCAGGCCGCGGCAGGCGCTGGGATTACTCCGACGGAGACATCGGAGGTCGCCAGCGCTGAGCCCGCGTCTGCCGTGACCTCGGAGGTTTCCACTGCCGAACCCGCGCCGGAAACCGCAGCGGAAGAGGCGTCTTGCGTCCCAAGCGAGACCGTCACCTGCCCTGAGCCCGCCACCAACTGACGCTTGATTTTCCTGGCCGATCTCAGTAACGAGCGCCCGCATGTTGAACCGGGCCGAAAACGGCCCCCCAAAGACGAGGCGCCAGGGGAATGGCAAAGGAAAAGTTTGAGCGTAACAAGCCGCATGTGAACATTGGCACGATTGGGCATGTTGACCATGGCAAGACGACGCTGACGGCTGCGATTACG
>JANQNZ010000343.1 GCA_028279315.1 Rhodophyticola sp.
CTTGTGTTGGTCTGTTAGGCCAGTCTGGCATTCTCAGCATAGGCGTATAGACCTGCGCTGGCCTCCCACCTCACCGCGGACGTCGGAACATACGACCCACCTGAAACGAGGTGCGTGGGATCCAGACATAAGGGTTCCGGGTCTCTGACGCCGCGCGGCGGCCCATCCGGTACAGCCCATAGATCAACAGCGCCACATGGCTGACCGCGATGAAGATGAAAAGCGCGCCGGGGCCGAAGACCGTGATCAGCGCAGAACTCGCATAAGGCGCGATGATGGCGCCGAGGGCGAAGAAGAACATGAGTGCCGCTGATAGCTCCACCCGCTGGTCATCCTCGGCCCAATCATGAGCATGGGCGGCGGAGATCGAATAGATCGGGAAGGTGAGCGCCCCGAACAGCATCGCGCCGAACAGCACGGCCAGCGTGCCTTGCCCCGCAACGGCAACGGTCACGGCGCTACCCAGGATCGCCGCGCCGGAGAAGCCGGTCAGCACCCATCGCCGATCATACCGGTCGGCGAGCCAACCCGCCGGCCATTGCATCAGCGCGCCACCAATCACGAAGGAAGCGAGGAAGATCCCAATCTGATCCGGCCGCAGCCCGACCTCTTGCCCATAAAGCGGGCCAACCATCCGGAAGGCCGCGCTGCCAAGCCCCGCGACCACCACACCCACCACCGCCAGCGGTGACAGGCTCCAGGCCAAAAGCGGTTTCAGGCGCGGCGCATCCGGGGTCACCGGTTGCGCTGTTCGTGTGAGGGTCAAGGGCAGAAGTGCGGCGCAGCAGAGGATCGCCAGGATGTTGTATGAGACGTAAGAGGCGGGCGCGAGCACCCCGATCATCAACTGCGCCACAAGGGCGCCGCCCGTATCGACCATCCGGTAGGTGCCCATGGCGCGCCCGCGCGTCTCATTCGTCACCTTCGATTGCAACCAGGCCTCGATCACCGTGTAACAACCCGCGATACAAAGGCCCGAGGCGATGCGCATCAGGGCCCAGGCATAAGGGTCGACAATCAGCATATGGGCCAGAAGCCCAATCGCGCCTGTCGCCGTGAAGGCCGCAAAGGCGCGGGAATGGCCAACCGTTCCCATCAAGCGCGGCGCCCACCAGCAGCCGATGAAGAACCCCAGGAAATGCGCCGAGCCAAGGAGGCCGATCTGCCCGTTGGTAAAGCCAAGCGCACTGCCCGACAGAACGTCAAGCGGACCAACCCCGCCGGAACTGAGCTGCAACAGAACGACCGAAAGAAACAGAGCAGTAAAGGACAGGATCAGGCGCATGGGGCCAGTATGTTTGGTCGGCTCCCCTCTGGCCTAGCCTCACGCCGCACTGGCCTCAAGCCCATCTGCGGCGTTTGCGATGTCGTTTCTGGTGGGCGTCTTTAGGGCGGCCTTGGTCGCCTTTGACGTGCTTTTGGAATAGTTGTCACAGCCTAGGGTTTATTCATGCGCGATTCTGTGATCTGCTCGATTGTGAGAGACAGCTGGCTGGCGTGTCCCACAGCCGGCGTCAGAACTGGGCCTGACAACAGGTGATCGGCGCTGCGGGCGGAGGACACCCGGCAAACCCGATCCGCCACTAGGACATGAGCGTTCGACGATAATGCAACCACCGTCGGAGGAAGACAGCGCGCCGCCCCCACCCCCAATTGACGGGGTGGTGATCCAGTCGATCTGCGCAGCTTACGACAATGATCCCCATCGGATGATGGACATCCTGATCGACACGCAGGCCCATTTCCGATGGATTTCTCCCGACGCGATGCATCAGATCGCGGACCTGACCGGGTTGTCACGGATCGAGGTTGAGGGGGTCGCGAGCTTCTACACCTTCTTCTCCCTCACCCCGAATGGGCGCGTCACGATCCGGCTGTGTGACGATATCGTGGACCGGTTTGCAGGGATGCCGGAGGTGGCGAAAGCCTTTGAGGCGGAACTGGGCATTGCACTTGGTGAGACCGGCGCCGATGGGGCGTTCTCGCTGGAATACACGCCTTGCATCGGGCTTTGCGACCAGGCGCCCGCGGCGATGATCAACGATATCGTGGTGACCAATCTGACGCCGGAGACGGCGCGGGAGATTGCCGCGCGGTTGAAGGCGGGCGACACGCCCGAGGCGCTGGTTTCAGATCGGTTTGAGGCGCTTGCGCCCCACGCGCGCGCCACACGCATGGTCGACAACAATATCCGCCACGCGGGCGGTGTGTTGCTGGGGCCGGTCCCGCGTGAGGCGGGGTTGAAAGCGGCGCTGGACCTGCGGCCAAGCCAGATCATCGATATGGTGGAGGCCAGCGGTGTGCGGGGTTGCGGCGGGGCGGGCTTCCCCTCGGGCCGGAAATGGCGCTTTGCGGCGGAAACCGAGGCTGAGCGCCGGGTTGTGATCTGCAATGCCGATGAGGGCGAACCCGGCACCTTCAAGGACCGGGTGCTTCTGACCGAACGCCCGCATCTTCTGATCGAAGGCATGACCATCGCCGCCCGCGCGGTTGGGGCGACGGAAGGCATCATCTATCTCCGCGGCGAATACGCCTATCTGAAGCCGCTGGTCGAAGAGGCCCTGGCGGAGCGCCGCGACGCCGGGTTGTTGGGCCAAGCGATTATGGGCGCCAAAGGCTTCGATTTCGACATCCGCATTCAGATGGGGGTGGGGGCTTATATTTGCGGGGAGGAGGGGGCCCTGATCTCCTCCTGCGAAGGCCTGCCGGGGGAACCCAAGACAAGGCCACCCTTCCCGGTCACGCGTGGCTATCTGGGTTTTCCGACCGTTGTGAACAATGTCGAAACGCTTTGCCATGTGGCGCGCATTCTCGATCGTGGCGCCAAATGGTTCTTCGACATGGGCACCGATGGCAGCCATGGCACGAAGCTTTTCAGCGTCTCCGGCGATTGCCTGAACCCTGGGATTTATGAACTGCCTTATGGCCTCTCGGTCCATGAACTTCTGGAAATGGCGGGCGGGGAAGACGCCGCTGCGGTTCTGGTTGGCGGCCCAAGCGGGACGATGATTGCCCGGGATCAGTTCGACCGGCGCCTGACCTTCGACGATCTGGCGACCGGCGGCGCCATCGTCGTCTTCAATGGGGAGCGCAACATCCTGGAGATCGTCGAATACTACATGGGGTTCTTCGTGCATGAAAGCTGCGGCTATTGCACCCCCTGCCGGGTCGGCAACGTGTTCCTGCAAAAGGCCATCGGTAAGTTCCGCAATGGCCTCGCCAACCCTGAAGACATCGACTATCTCCGCGATCTCTCCGCCACGATTATCGAGACCAGCCGCTGCGGGCTTGGCATGACCTCCCCCAACCCGATCCTCTCGACCCTCGACAATTTCCCCCTGGTCTATTCGGCCATGGTCAAACCGTCGAAAGACCGGGTCCGGGCCACCTTCGACATTCAATCGGCCATCGATGGCGCGCGGAAGATCGCCAAACGCCGGTCGCAAATCTTCGATAGGGATTTCACCAAGTGAGCGGCTTCAGTTTCACCATCGATGGGGTCGAGATCACCGGCGCCGAGGGCCAGACGATCATGGAGGCCGCCGATGCCGCGGGTATCTATATCCCCCGCCTCTGTGATCATGAGGGGTTGCGCCATCAGGGTGGTTGCCGGGTCTGCACGGTGAAGGTGGGGGGCCGCAGCGTCGCGGCCTGCACACAACCGGCGGAACCGGGGCTGAATGTTGAAAACGAGACGCCCCATATCACCAAGCTCCGCCGCGATCTGGTGGAGATGTTGTTTCACGAGGGCAATCACCTCTGCCCGATCTGCGAGGCAAGCGGCAATTGTGAATTGCAGGCCATGGCCTATCGCCTCGACATGACCGACCCGACGCGGTTTCCCTATCTCGAACCCTCCCGCGCGGTGGATGCCTCGCATCCGGATATCGCGCTTGACACCAATCGCTGCATCTCCTGCGGGCGCTGCATCCGGGCCAGCCAGGATGTCGATGGCAAAGGCATCTTCGGCTATGTGGGCCGCGGCATCCACCGGCAGGTGGCGGTGAATGGGGAGAATATGGCCGCCACCGATGCCGAGGTCACCGATTTCGCCATGTCGGCAGAGGTCTGCCCGGTTGGCTGCATTATCCGGAAACGCGAAGGTTTCGCCACGCCGATTGGGGAGCGTGATTTCGACAAGGGCCTGATCGGGCATGAGATCGAGGGGAAGAAGGCCGATGACTGAGCTTCCCAAAGCGCGTGTCGCCACGGCCTCGCTTGCGGGGTGTTTCGGGTGCCATATGGCGATCCTCGACATGGATGAGCGCCTGATCGATCTGATGGCGCGCGTGGATGTGGACCGCTCGCCGCTCACGGATATCAAACGTTTCACCAGGCGCTGCGATATCGGGCTGATCGAAGGCGGCTGCTGTAACGAGGAAAACGTGCATGTCTTGCAGGATTTCCGGCGCAATTGCGATGTGCTGATTGCGGTTGGGCAATGCGCGATCATGGGCGGGCTGCCCGCGATGCGGAACGCGATCATGCATTCCGATGACCCTTTAAGAGAATGTCTGGATGAGGCGTTTCTGACCGGCCGCTATATCCGCAACACCACCCATAATGCGCCGAACGATCCGGCGTTGCCGCTGCTGCTGGATGAGGTCTATCCCTGTTCGGAGGTGGTCGAGATTGACTATAATATCCCCGGCTGCGCACCCACGGGCGACGTGATCTATGAGACGCTGATCAGCCTTCTGGCGGGCAAGTTCCGGGGGTTTGAGCGTGAGAAGATCAGGTTTGATTAACATGTTTCGGGAAAGGATCGTGATGTCATGTATCGCCAATGTCCCGAGAGCGCGGAGCGCGGCAGGGTATTGGCGATGCCACGGTTTCCCGAAACATGGGGGCGCTGCACGGAAAGCGATGCATTATGGCTGAACCCAGACTGATCGAAATATCCCCCGTCACCCGCGTGGAGGGTCATGGCAAGGTGACGATCCATCTGGACCGTGACGGCGCGGTGGATGAGGCGCGGCTGCATATTGTCGAGTTCCGGGGGTTTGAGCGCTTCATCCAAGGGCGCCTGCTCTGGGAAGTGCCGGTGATTGTGCAGCGGCTTTGCGGGATTTGCCCGGTCAGCCATCATCTGGCTGCGGCCAAGGCGATGGATGTGATTGTGGGCGTCGATGAACTGCCGCCGACCGCCGAGAAGATGCGCCGCCTCATGCATTACGGCCAGGTCATGCAAAGCCATGTGTTGCATTTCTTCCACCTCGCAGCACCCGATCTGCTGTTTGGCTTCGGCGCGCCCGCCGAGCAGCGCAATATCTTCGAAGTGATCCGCGAAAACCCTGAGCTTGGCCGCCGCGCGATCCTGATGCGGAAATTCGGCCAGGACATTATCGAGGCGACGGCGGGCAAGAAAATCCACGGCACCGGCGCCATCCCCGGCGGGATCAACCGGAACCTCTCCGTTGAGACGCGCGACGCCTTCCTGGCCCAAATCGCGGATATGGAGGCCTGGGCTGGGGAGGCGTTGGCGCTCGCCCGCAGCTATACGCTGGAGAATGCCGAGATGGTGCGCGGCTTCGCGGCCTTTCCGTCGAACTACCTGTCGATTGTGCGGGAAGGGGACGGGGCGCTGGACCTCTACCATGGCCAGTTGCGCGCGCTCGACGCGGAGCTGAACCCGATTTTCGACGGGCTCGATTACGCGCGGTACCATGAGATGCTGACCGAGGATGTGCGATCCTGGTCCTATATGAAATTCCCGTATATCAATACGTTAGGGCCTGAGACGGGGTGGTATCGCGTGGGCCCGCTCGCGCGCATGAACACCGCCAGCTTTATCGACACGCCGCTCGCCAATGCCGCCCGTGACGACCTGATGGCCACCAATGACGGCCTGCCGCGCCATGCGGTTCTGGCCAATCACTGGGCGCGGATGATCGAGGTCCTGCATTGTGTGGAGAAGATCAAGGAGCTCCTCCACGACCCCGATCTGCAAGGCACCGATCTTGTGGCCAAAGGCGACCGCCGCCCGGAAGGGATCGGCGTGATCGAGGCGCCGCGGGGCAACCTGATCCACCACTATGAGGTCGATGAGAACGATCAGGTGACCTATTGCAACCTGATCGTCTCCACGACCCATAACAACGAAGGCATGAACCGCGCGGTTAGGGACGTGGCGGTCAAACATATCTCGGGTCAGCCAGAGATCACCGAAGGCATGTTGAACCATGTGGAGGTGGCGATCCGCGCCTATGATCCGTGCCTCTCCTGTGCGACCCATGCGCTGGGGCAGATGCCGTTGCAGGTGGAGATATTGGACGCCGAGGGTGCGGTTTTGGATAGCCGGGAGCGGGCGGCATGATGCTAGTGATCGGATATGGCAATCCGGGCCGCTGCGATGACGGGCTGGGGCCGGCTTTTGCCGAACGGCTGGCGGGGCGTGGGGTGCCGGGTGTGACGGTGCTTTCGGCCTATCAGCTGACGGTGGAACATGCGTTGAAGCTGACCGAGGCCGAGACGGTGCTGTTTGCGGATGCGGAGATGGGTCTGGCCGAGCCCTTCCATCTGCGCGAATTGCCGCCCGCGACAGGCGGGGATGTAACAAGCCATGCGCTCTCCCCGGCAGCGCTTCTGGCGTTGACCGAAACGCTTTATGGCAAGGCGCCGAGGGCCTTTGTTCTGGGTCTGGCAGGCGCCGAGTTTGGTCGGGTTCATGAAGGCTTGAGCGATGTGGCCCTCCGCAATCTCGATTTGGCCGAGGTGCATGTTTTGGAGTGGCTCAAAAGCGTTAGGCAGCCCGCCGCGAATGCTGGCGAGGCCCGAACACCACAACCTCATTCGGTGCTCCAATGAGGCGCGGAACAAGGCGAAGCCGCCGCGCCCGCGCATGGCCAGCCCCGCGGCCAGGCGCTTTGTCACCCTCGTGCTACGATCGTTCGGAGTGCGGACTTGGTGACCATAAAGCGCGCCAACCACCGGTCGCGAGCGCCTGTCCCTGGCCATGCGCCGACGCGGCTCCCGTTCCGCTTCGGATTGCGCAGGTCGGTTCAACCGGCCTAGGCCATGCATTAGGATACGCCCATGCATGAAATCTCCCTCTGCGAAGACATCCGCACCACCCTGGAAGAGGAAGCGGTGAAGCAGAACTTCAACCAGGTCACAAAAATCTGGCTCGATATCGGTCCCCTGTCCTGCGTCGAGCCGGAAGCCCTGCGTTTCGGCTTCGACGCGGTCATGCGCGGCTCGGTCGCCGAGGGCGCCGCGCTCGAAATCCACGCGCCTAAGGGCGACGCTTATTGCCTCGCCTGCCACTCCAAGGTGCAGGTCACAAGCCGCTTCGACACCTGCCCCAATTGCGGCGCGGCGGAGTTACAGATCACCGGCGGCGATGCGCTCAAAATCCGAAAATTGGAGGTTGTCTGATGTGTGGAACCTGTGGCTGTGGCGAAGGCGAAACTCGGATCGAGGGGAAGGCCCATCACGCCCATTCCCATGAGCCCCGCGAGATCGAGTTGCATCGCGATATCATGGCCAAGAACGATGCCTACGCAGACGCGAACCGGCGGCTATTTGCGGAGAAGGACATCCTGGCGCTGAACCTCGTCTCTAGCCCTGGCTCGGGCAAGACCTCGCTTCTGGTGAAGACCATCGAGGCCATGTCCGGCCCCGTCGCGGTGATCGAAGGGGATCAGCAGACCAGCAACGATGCGACCCGTATCCGCGCCACGGGCGCGCCCGCCGTCCAGATCAACACCGGCAAAGGCTGCCATCTGGATGCCCATATGGTGGGCCATGGTCTTGAGGATTTGGACCCAGATCCGGGCGCCACGGTTTTTATCGAAAATGTCGGCAATCTGGTCTGCCCCGCCGGGTTCGATCTGGGGGAGGCCAGCAAGGTTGTGGTCTTCTCGATCACCGAAGGCGAAGATAAACCCCTGAAATACCCCGATATGTTCGCCGCTGCCGATCTGGCGCTGATCAACAAGATCGACCTTCTGCCTTATCTCGATTTCGACATGGACCTGGCCATCGAGAATGCCCGCCGGGTGAACCCCAAGCTCGATATCTTGCCCGTCTCCGCCACGAGCGGTGAGGGGATGGAGAATTGGCTCACCTGGATTGCGACGGCCCGGGCCAAGACCGGCCTCAGCGCGGCGGCGGAATAGGGGCGCGCGCTCATGTGCCTCGCCATCCCCGCCCGTGTGGAAGCGCTGGAGCCCGGTGAGATGGCCGTGGCCGCCGTGGAGGGTGTGCGGAAACGGGTGTCTGTCGCGCTCCTCGATCAGGTGGCGGTGGGGGATTACGTGCTTGTCCATGTGGGCTATGCGCTCCACCGCCTCAGCGAGGAGGAGGCCGCGCGGACCCTGGCGCTGATGGCAGAGGCGGGTGTTCTGGCCGACGAACTCGACGAGATGCGAGAGGGGTCCTGATGCGCTATATCAGCGAATTCCGTGACGGCGACCTGGCCCAGAAACTCGCCCGCCAGATCGCGGCAGAGGCCCGGCCCGACCGGCGTTATCACCTGATGGAGTTTTGCGGCGGGCATACCCATGCGATCTTCCGCTATGGCGTGCAGGATCTGATGCCGGAAAATGTGGAATTTGTGCATGGCCCTGGCTGCCCGGTCTGTGTGCTGCCCGTCCGCCGCCTGGATGACGCCGTGGAACTGGCCGAACGCCACGGCGTGATCCTTTGCACCTATGGCGACATGATGCGCGTGCCGGGCACCGCGCGGCGCTCGCTGATCAAAGCCAAGGCCGATGGCGCGGATATCCGCATGGTCTATTCCACGCTCGACGCGCTTCAGATCGCGCGCGACAACCCGGGACGCGAGGTGGTGTTCTTCGCCATTGGGTTTGAGACAACCACGCCGCCCACGGCGGTGGCGATCAAACAGGCTCGGGCCGAGCGCCTCCGCAATTTCTCGGTCTTCTGCAATCACGTCCTGACGCCCCCCGCGATGGCCCATATCCTGGCCTCGCCTGATTTCGCGCCAGGGGGCTTGGGCCGGATCGACGGATTCGTCGGCCCCTCCCATGTCAGCACGGTCATCGGCTCGGCCCCTTACGAGGCGGTGGTGGAGGCCTATGGCAAACCCGTGGTGATCGCCGGGTTCGAACCGCTTGATGTCATGCAATCGGTGTTGATGCTGATCCGGCAATTAAAAGAGGGCCGGGTGGAGGTCGAAAATGAATATGCCCGCGTGGTCACCCGGGAGGGTAATCAGAAGGCGCAGGCCCTGGTGGCGGAGGTGTTTCGCCTTCGAGAGACCTTCGAATGGCGCGGCTTGGGCGCGGTGCCGGAAAGCGCGCTTGCGATCCGCCCGGAATTTGCCGAATTCGATGCCGAGGCGCGCTTTGCACTGGCCGCCAAGCAGTCCCGCGAGATCAAATCCTGCGAATGCCCCGCCGTCTTGCGCGGGGTGAAGAAACCGACCGAATGCAAGCTTTTCGGCACAACCTGTACGCCGGACAACCCGATGGGCGCCTGCATGGTGTCCTCGGAAGGCGCCTGCGCGGCTTATTGGAGCTATGGCGGCAGCCGGGCGCCCGCCGCGACCGACGCTGCATGACACGCCGTGCCATCGACATGACCCATGGCGGCGGCGGGCGGGCCATGGCGGAGTTGATTGCGGACCTGTTTCACCGCCATCTGGGCAACCCGATCCTGCCGCGCGGCGATGATGGGGCG